>JBDTOI010000036.1:0-29298 GCA_039933315.1 Pyrinomonadaceae bacterium | reverse complement strand
CACGCCGTGATCGGGGAACGTTTAGTCGTTTTCATTCGGTTTGTCCTTATCATCGTCGTTATGCCTCACAGCCTGCGGGCGTAAAGCCACAGTTCGGGCGGCCATAACTCAGCACGCGGCATGCCGCACACTCTGAACCCATCAAATCCTGTTTCTACTGGGGTTTTGAGGGTTCTCGGTGACCAGGGAAAAGCTACTCGGTCACGCGATTCGGTCTCGTTGAATGGAGGGACTCTATCGAATTGATTGGAGGGTGACCAGAACTGAGGAACCCAGTTAGGCCTGCTGGAATGGAATCTCTTCGAAGTGAGTGAAGCGCTTGAAGGCACGAAATCGCTCGTTGATCTCGTCGTGAGTTAGGCGTTGGATTCGTTCGGTGCCAAACTCCTCAACGTTGAATGAGGCCATTACTGAACCGAAGATCATCGCGCGACGCATTGCACCTTCATCAAGAGTCTTCTGGCTATCCAGATAACCCATTAGGCCCCCGGCGAAAGTGTCTCCTGCTCCGGTAGGATCAAAGACAGACTCGAGAGGATAGGCGGGGATAGCAAAATAGGTCTCAGCCGTAAACATTGCAGCCCCATACTCACCCCGTTTGACAATGAGCGAACGAGGGCCCCACGAGAGTATTTCCCGTGCTGCTTTGTGCAGATTCGATTGCTCAGTTAACTGCCTGGCCTCGGCGTCATTGATTATCAGAAGGTCGACGACCTCAATTGCCTTTTGCAGCGACTCCCGCGTTGTTTCTATCCAGAGGTTCATAGTGTCGAGAGCAATCAACTTGGCTCCAGTCATCTGCTCACGAACTCTGCGTTGCAACTCAGGTTGAATATTGCCGAGAAATACGAGGCGCGACTGTTTCGCTTCATCGGAGATTTTCGGTTCGAAGTCCGCGAACACGTTCAATTGGGTTTCCAACGTGTGAGCAACGTTTAGATCGTACTCGTACTTACCTCGCCAGCGAAATGTCTTCCCCTCTGGAATTCGTTCGAGATCCTTCGTCTCAATCCCATGACTATCGAATACCGCCTGCTCCTCTTCTCCAAAGTCACCGCCCACCACGCCGACAATTCGCACTTTCGTGAAATAACTGGCTGAGATCGAGAAGTGTGAGGCTGAGCCGCCCAGCATCTTATCGCACCGGCCAAACGGTGTTTCTACCGCATCAAATGCCACAGAACCAACTACTAGTAAGGACACTTAGCTTCTCCTGTTTGATTGAAATAATTTGAACCACACGGAGATCTCCGTGAAGAGGAAAAGATGACAAGCTCCAAGGAAGATATTGCCCCGAGGAAAGTCGGACCGAGTCTTATTCATTATGATAAGACTACTGTTTTTCTTCTTTCGACTTAAGCCCCCCCAAGTCCTTCAAATCTTCTACGGCCTGCTTACGAAACGTGCTGTCGGGGTAATCGTTAACTAACTGCGACAGGTACTCGCGTGCGTCCTTGCGGAGCTCATCTGCAGAGAGCTTCACAGTCTGTTTGCCCTTTCCCTTAGCTAGCATCAGGCTGCTTTCGCCAGCAATGAACAACACCTCGTCAATGCGCGCGAACGTTGGGTTGCCGGCAATGACCTCTTCGCAGCGCTGGATCGCAGCCAAATAAGCTTTCTTAAGCTTAAAATAATGGCGGGCCACCTCCAGATTGTGCATTGCGTCCTTTTCAAGATCGGGATCTCGCAGGGTTGCAGGCGCCGGACCTGTTTTCGCGGGCCCCTGAGCCCGTCCAGAGGGCGTGCCCACACAAAATAAAGTCACAAATATTGCTAAGAACAAAAATACCTTCATGCTGTACCTCACTGTCGAAAACTTCATCCGCTTGAATTCGCCGGTGCTCAAACAGCTTACGACCTTTCTAACACCAGACGCAACGTGCACCCTTTCTCAGGAAAGAACTCCGTACTTTCCTATAATTGCTTCCAGCCTTTTTGTTATTGCTGCAGGCCAGAGATCTGGGGCAGTGAATATCGCATTCTTTAGAGCCAATCCGCAGTTACAGTCCCGGGGAAGCGTTCTCAGACGCTCAACCGCCTTGCCCATAATAATCTGAGCGTTCCGCACGTTCATATTCAAATACTCAACCACTGTGTCAACAGTCACCGCATCATGGTCTGAATGCCAACAGTCGTAGTCGGTAACCAATGCCAGCGTCGCGTAACAGATTTCCGCCTCGCGGGCCAGTTTCGCTTCCTGAATATTCGTCATCCCGATGACATCCATGCCCCAGGACCGATAGACATTAGATTCAGCTTTTGTGGAAAAGGCCGGGCCCTCCATGCAAAGGTAAGTACCGCCTCGATGAGCCTTAACCGCGGCTCCCTTGCACGACTCTTCCAGCACATCACCCAAAACTGCACAGACAGGGTCGGCGAATCCTACGTGCGCCACAATCCCGTCGCCAAAGAAACTTGATTCCCGTGCGCGCGCGCGAGTGCGATCAAAAAACTGAGCGGGAATAACCATGTCGAGTGGTGCATACTTCTCCTGCAGGGAACCAACAGCGGAAGCGGAAAGAATGCGCTCGACCCCGAGCAGCTTCATCGCATAGATATTGGCCCGGAAGGGCACCTCAGTAGGAGTGAAACGATGCCCGCGACCGTGACGAGGCAGGAAGGCAACCCGCTCATTCTCCAGAGTACCGACGATAAATGCATCTGAAGGGCTGCCGAAGGGGGTATCAACGCTGACCTCTTCAACGTTCTTTAGCTCGGGCATTTGATACAGGCCGCTTCCGCCGATGATACCTATCTTTGCTGTCGTCATTCGTCCGCTCTGGTGGAAAGTGCCTGATACGTGAATAGAACCCCGATCCTCAATGCGTTCCCTGGCTCAGCTCTTCAACCGCAACCACCTGCAGTTTGCCGTTGTCTTCGACTACGCGACCCAGAGGTGCCTCCGGATCGTGATAGAAGAGACAAAGCCAGTTGTCCCTGGCGGCCTGAGGCAGAAGCCGTTTCTTCGCCTCCAGAGTCTCAGCCGGATAAAGGTCGTAACCCATGATCCAGGCAAACGGCACATGGGCACGAGTGGGAACAAGATCAGCAAAGCCGAACAAGGTGTGCCCGCCGCGTTCAATGCGCACACACTGCATCGACCGATTGTGGCCCGTATGCGTTTCCATGAACACGCCTGGCACAACTTCGTAATTCGGGTCTTTAAACTCAATCTGCCCGCGCTCCTGCAACGGGCGCCAATTTTCTGGCAGATAACTGGCTCGATCACGCTCTGAAGGTGCTTCAGCGTGTTCGTATTCAGCCCGGGAAACGAAATAACGAGCATTGGGAAACGTCGCTACAGCTCTCTGGTTTCGATCGATACTGGTATTACCCCCCGCATGATCGAAATGAAGATGCGTATTAACGACAATCGTAATTTCCTCAGGACCCACACCGCCGATGCGACGCAGCGACTCACCCAACGAGAGCTTTCGATCGATGCTGTACATCTGCCGATACTTGTCAGGCCATTTCTCGCCAATCCCCGTGTCGATCAGAATCTTCTCCGAACCCGCGTCGATCATCAGGCAGTTCATGTTCAAGCGAACGCGATTCTGCTCGTCCGGCGGGGACACCTGTGACCAGAGGACGCGCGGAACTACCCCAAACATCGCTCCGCCATCAAGGCGAAACTCGGCATCCGGCACAATCTCCAGGCGATAGTCTCCCAGTTGCATTATTTAAGACCGCACGAACCGGACGGCTGATGGCGAAGTTAACCTGGTATAACCGCGCGCAGGAACGACCTCGAGCCTATTCTTTCCCAGTCTTTTTCGGGGATGCAGGAGGCTTCGCCTTGCCTGCTTTTCCCGGAGTCGCAGCAGGAGCTTCTGGCGCTTCCTGATCGGGTGCCGATGGATTCTGTGGCATCAACCCCGGAAACTGCTGCTCGGAGGCTGGTGGAGCAGTGACCTGAAAACTCTCCGCTATGGTCGCTTTTGAACGGTTAACGATTTCCTCCAGCAGCTTTTTGCCTTTCTCCTGCTCTACTGCCTCACGCGCTTGATCCTTGCCGGACTTAGGTGCGCCAAATGGGTTACCCTGTGGTCCCTTCGATATCAGAATGTGTCGGGCCCTGACCTGTTCTTCATCCTTGCCGTCCTCGGATTTTCCGTTCCGTTTTCCTTCTAACTTGATGATATGAAAACCGAATGGCGATTCCACGACATCGCTGATTTCCCCGGGCTTAAGCGCGAAGGCGGCTTCGGAAAAGGGTTTGACCATCTTCTCGCGTCCGAACCAATCGAGATCGCCGCCTTTGTCTTTGCTTCCGGGATCGGAAGAATATTGCTGGGCCAGACCCGCAAAGTCTTCCCCGGCTCGAGCCCGCTTCAACAGATCTTCCGCTTTTCCCCGAGCCTGACTTTCGTCCAACTCCGGATGCTTCGCGAGGTACGCCTCAATCTCGGCGTCGCTGGCTTTCATGCTGGCATTCTTTTCGGGATTAAAGGTCTCCTCTGCATAAGCGGAAGCCAGCGCACGAGCTTGCTGCAACATGATCTGCAATTGCACGTTTCGTTTTTTCTCAACACCCGCCGCGGTCCCTTTTCGCGCGTTGATTAAGACCTGTCCCAGCTGGTGTTTCGCCTGCTGTAATTGGGCATCCGGGATTGCTTGACTCGCGAGCTGGGGATTACGTGCCTGGGCGTCCTTGATGAATTGATTGAAACGCTCCTCCTGTCCGGGCTCTTTGAAGAATGCTTCTATCTCGGCATCAGAAACATTTGTCTCCGGGGCAGGAGCGGAAGCGCCTTCCGTTTTGGATCCATAATTCTGCGAAACGACCAGGGCGCGCATTAACTCAAGCTGGCGTTTCATTTCAGGTCGATCGGCGATCCCTTTCGCCCGGGCCTCTTCTGCTACGGCAAGCAGTTCGCGGATGTCTTTCGCGAATTCCTTGCGGGCAGCCTCGTCTGAAGCTAGTCGGGCTCGCATTTGGGGAGCCTGATCGGCAGCGATTAGGGTCATGTCGTCAGGCGTTAGATTGACGGCGGCGGCTCGACGCGCTATCACCTGCCATCCGATCAGACCCGCTGCAAAAATTATTCCGACCGCCGCTGCGATCCATGCCTTAGTTGTTGACTTCAAGATTAATCCAGTCCTTTCATTTCTACTCTGTTCTATTATGTTCTACTAATTCGACCAGCACGCCACCGGTTGTTGCGGGATGAATGAAGGCTACCAGACAACCACCAGCGCCTGCTCGGGGCGTCTCATCAATCAAACGTGCCCCACTCGCTTTCAATTTATTGAGCGCCGCGCGAATATCTGCCACGCGCAAGGCAATATGATGAATACCAGGTCCTCGCTTTTCCAGAAACTTCGCAATGGGAGACTCGTCATGAGTAGGTTCAAGCAATTCGATCCGAGATTCTCCGACCGCAAGCATTGCCACCCGGACGCCCTGCTCATTTACTTCCTCTGTACCGTTGATTTCCACACCGAGGGTGGCGCGCCAAAAAGCGCTCACCTCATCAATTCCATTAGTAGCAATCCCTATATGATCGATCTTCATTCTGAAACTATGTTTCAAGCGGAGCGGAGCTTCATCAACTCTTCAACCGCTGAATATGGATCCCTCTGCTTGGTCGCAACTTCAGCTGCTAAGCGGCCGAGTGTTTCTGATGCAGAATGCTCTTTCAGGGTTTGCGCCAGTAGCCGTTCCTGTAACAATTCGAGGATCCGCCAACGGGCAATAGCCTGCCGGCGCTCGCTCGTTTTTGGGGCAGTTTGCTGAAACTCCCGATAACTATTGATGGCCGCCGCGAGGGCCTCCACCCCCTTGTTTTCCGTAGCCACGGTCTTGACGATCGGCGATGACCACTGGTCTTCCCGAGCGGCTAAACTCAGCAACGCTTCCAACTCTTTTTCGGTGCGCAGAACTCCTTCGCGATCGGCCTTATTGATAACAAAAACGTCGCCGATCTCCATGATTCCCGCCTTAATGGTCTGAATATCGTCGCCCATTCCCGGCACCAGCACAACCACACTCACGTCCGCAGTTTTTACGATTTCAACTTCATCCTGTCCTACCCCAACAGTCTCCACTATAATCTTTTCAAAGCCGGCAGCATCGAGTATCGCTACTGCATCTACGGTAGCGCGCGCCAGCCCGCCCAGATTGCCGCGAGTCGCCATGGAGCGAATGAAAACGCCTCGATCCAGCCCCAGCGCCTGCATGCGAATGCGATCACCCAGGATGGCCCCACCGGAAAAGGGACTTGAAGGATCTACGGCGACGATTCCAACTCGTTCGCCGTGTTGCCGATAAAACAGTGCCAGCTTATCAACTAAAGATGATTTACCGGCTCCAGGTGCGCCCGTAATACCAACAATCAAAGCCCGGCCAGTTTGCGGAAAGATCGCTTTCATTAAATCCGCCGCACCCTCATCCGCATTCTCCACCTGAGAAATAGCACGGGCGATGGCTCGTGGATCGCCGGAGGCGACTCGCTCGGCGAGGGACGGATTCTCAAGCACCGAAGCCATTATTTCTCACATCGCATACAGGGAACGATTGAAACCTTAGCTCACCTACGGCAGCGCCACAGTCTCATTGGGCGCCATGCTTCAAGACCTCGCGCGCAATGATTATCCGTTGAATCTCGGATGTACCCTCACCAATTGTGCAAAGCTTCGAATCCCGCCAATATTTTTCCGGAGGATAATCTTTCGTATAGCCATAGCCGCCGTGAACCTGGATGGCTTCTTCGCAGACCCGGACACTCATTTCGGAAGCGAACAGCTTCGCCATGGAGGATTCCTTCGTCACCTTCTTGCCATGATCTTTCAAGTATGCGGCGCGGTACATTAACAAGCGAGCCGCATCAATCTGCGTTGCCATGTCAGCCAGCTTGAATTGTATTGCCTCAAACTCGGCTATCGGCTTGCCGAATTGTTCCCGCTCTTTGGCGTAACGCAACGCTGATTCATAAGCGCCTTGTGCGATTCCGACCGCCAAAGCCGCTATGGAAATCCGGCCGCCATCCAGAATTTGCATGGCACTGATGAAGCCCATCCCTTCCTCGCCAAGCCGGTTCTCATCAGAGATAAAGCAGTCCTCAAATACCACACTGGCGGTCTCGGAAGCGCGGAGGCCAAGTTTGTTCTCTTTCCTGGCCGGGGAAAACCCTTTGGTCCCCTTTTCGAAAATGAACGCAGTGATTCCCCTGTTACCCTTGCTGCGATCCGTCGAGGCCACGGCGACGCAGGTGTCGGCATGAATTGCGTGCGTAATAAAATTTTTGGCGCCGTTAACGATCCAGCCGCCGTTTTGGCGCACAGCAGTAGAGCGCGTGCCAGAGGCATCGGATCCGGCGCTCGGCTCAGTTAACCCCCAGGCCCCTAGATGCTCACCTTGAGCGAGTGGCACCAGAAATTTTTGTTTCTGCTCTTCAGTGCCAAACTCGTAAATGTGATTTGAGCACAGTGAAGTGTGGGCGGCCACCGAAATGCCTATCGAACCGTCAACGCGAGAAAGCTCTTCGATGATGGTAGCGTATTCAATGTAACCGAGACCGGCTCCCCCGTACTCTTCCGGAAACAAGCTGCCCAACAATCCCAGCTCGGCTAGTTTCGGCTGTAGCTCAACAGGAAAATGCTGCGCTTCATCCCATTCCATGACATGCGGCGCGATTTCTGCCTCGGCGAATTCGCGCACGCTCATCTTCACCTGTTGCTGCTCTTCGCTCAGCTCAAAATCCATCTCCAGGGTTCCTTTTCAACTCTTCACAAAAGATTCGAGTTCCGGGGTCCGAGACTGAAAGACTGGTACTCGAAAGCCGAAACTCGATCTATTTAGAACTCATTGTACCTCAACGGCTCCGTTCACCGTGAACGCCGCTACCTGCCCCGGCACGCGCTGAGACGGCCTTTCGCGGAGCTCGCGTAAGGCGCGTCACTTCAGCGCTGGTGAGCAAGCGCCACTGGCCTGTTGCGAGCTTTTCATCCTTCAAGAATCCTATTGCGCTGCGCCTCAACTTCACAACCGAATGCCCGATCGCATCGAACATACGCCTGATTTGCTGATTGCGTCCTTCATGCAGGACGATCTCAAACCACGCATTTGTGGCAGTCACTCCAAGTTCCTTAACCTGGACCGGGGCGGCGCGAACACCTTCCTCCAGGCTGACTCCGCGGCGCAGGCGTTCGATGGCCTTCTCGCTGGGGACTCCCTTAACTTTAACTTCGTAAATCTTTTTAACTTTGTTCCGGGCGGCTGTGATGAAATTCGTGAAGTCTCCATCATTCGTCAAAAGCAAAAGGCCCTCGGTGTTAAAGTCTAATCTTCCTACCGGATGCAACCGCCCAAGTGATGCCGGAATGAGCTCGCTGATCAAAGGGCGGCCTTCAGGGTCAGCCAGGCTAGTCAGGTAGCCCTTAGGTTTATTCAATAGAACATAGGCCTTCTTGCGGGAGTCGAGCCGCGGATTAATCAAGCGTCCGCGCACTTTTATGTGATCGCGCTCAGGATCGGCTTTGGCCCCGAGCGTCGTGATCACTTTGCCATTCACCGTAACATCGCCTGCGGTGATCAGTTCTTCGGCATGACGACGGGAAGCGATGCCGGCTTCGGCAATCAGTTTTTGCAAACGTGATTCCATAATAAAAGGGCAGCACGCGGCTGCCCGGGTCGCAAGCCTACCGTCTCCGCCCGTTACAAGCCAGCGGTCAAAAGCTTCCAGCAGTAAGGTCTTCGAAATCTTCGATGCTGGGGAGCTCGGATAAATCTTTCAGGCCGAACTGAATCAGGAATTCCTTTGAAGTACCATACATCATCGGCCGGCCAATCGTTTCTTTACGACCCTTCGCAACAATAAGTCGCTTGTCGAGCAGGGTCTTTATCGCCGACGGCGATTGTACGCCGCGAATCTCGAGAATTTCCGGCACGGTGATCGGTTGTTTGTAGGCGATAACAGCAAGCGTTTCTAACGAAGCAAGTGAAAGCTTGGCGCTGGGACGTGATTTCAGGAACGCTCGAACAAACTCATGATGTTCGGGCCGCGTGGCGAACTGCCACCCACCGGCGATCTCGCGTAAATGCAAACCGCCGTAACGGGCGTTGAATTCTTCAGCGAGTTGAGCAATCGCCGCCTGTACCTCCGGCTGACCGACCTTCAAAACTTCCGATATGGTTTTGGCCCCGATGGGTTCGTCGGCGACAAAAATAAGCGCTTCAATTACAGCTGCCAGCTGCTTCGGGCTGAGCGCGATCTGGCCCGACAGTTCCGAAGCATCGTCACCCGTTTCGTGTGTCGTTAGTTCGACACGCTCGGCATCGCCCTCGGTTTGAACGCCTTCGGCTCCTTCAATCGTCTCGTTTGATTTTTGCTCTTTTGCTTTCATAGTCTTCAGCCAATACTACGCGCAGTAATGTCGCCAAATGTTTCGCGCTGAAACAATGAAATCTCACTTGCCCGCACCAATTCCAGTATGGAAAGAAATGCCACCACCAGTTCACGACGTGAACGGGCCTGCTCGAAAAACTTAACTAGGTTGAGTTCACCCGCTGAACGCACCATGTTTCTTAGACGGTCGATCATGTCGGCCATACTGATCTCTTCGCGCTCGATTTCCAGAAGAACTTCTTCCTTATGGCGCGCAAGGATCTTCTGAAACACTGTCAGAATATCGAAAAGACCAACTGCGACTTCCGGGTTCTGTTTATCCGTTTCCAGCTCGGCGCGGGCGAAGACTGCCCGTTCCACCGTAGCGCGCGACCACAGCATCTCAGCGGCCGCTTTGAATTTCTCGTGCTCGAGCAACCGATTGACAAGCTCCGCTCGGGGATCAGTCAGCTCCTCTTCGTCTTCCGCCAATGGATCGCGTGGTAGCAACATACGCGATTTAAGCTCGATCAGCGTGGATGCCATCACGATAAAATCGCCCGCGAGGGCGATGTCCAGGTCTTTCATGAGTTGCAGGTAGCGCAGGTACTCAGCGGTGATCCGCGCCACCGGTATGTCGTAAATGCTTACTTGTTCCTGGCGGATCAAGTGAAGCAACAAGTCGAGCGGCCCGGCGAATTCGCCCAGTGTAATCTTCAGATCTTCGCCGTCCTGGTTCGATGAGATCTCAGGGCTGGCTCCAGCCACGTTAATGGTGGTCGCCGGGGCGGCTGAAGCCTGTGCGATTGGTTTAATTTCCTGCGATTCGTCCAACGTCTAGCCTTTCATTGCTCTGGTGATACCCATGCCGCTCTGCGCGGCATTCAACGTCGTACGCGCAATGGTCCGGGCGTGCGCCGCGCCTCTCTCAAGAATATCGTCTAGTTTATCACTATCGATGGCTCGAACGCGCTCCTGAAGTGGCTGCAAAAATGCCGTGGTGACATCAGCCAGGTCCTGCTTCAGGCTCGCGTATCCCTTCCCGCTGAAATGCGCTTCAACTTCTTCAGACTGAAACCCGGTCAATAGTTGATAAATGCTAAGCAGATTGGTAATCGCGGGGCGTTGTTCATTGAATCGGATCTCGGTGCCCGAATCGGTTACGGCGCGTTTAAATTTTCGCTGCACGGCGGCCGCGTCATCCATCAGCATCACACAGCCGGCATCATTGTCATCATCAGACTTTGACATCTTCCGCGAAGGATCAGACAGGGACATGATGCGGGCGCCCACTTTGGGAATGAAGGCCTCGGGAATGCGAAAAGTTTCGCCGAAATCACGATTAAAGCGGATCGCCAGATCGCGCGTTAGCTCAAGATGCTGCTTCTGATCTTCGCCCACCGGCACGAGATCTGTTTGATAAAGCAGGATGTCAGCGGCCATTAACACCGGGTAATCAAACAATCCCACACCTACGTTCTCGGTTTGCTTGCGCGCCTTGTCTTTAAACTGCGTCATGCGTTCCAGCTCCGACATTCGCGCGACGCAGTTAAGCAGCCAGGTCAACTCGGCATGTTCGGCCACGTCTGACTGCACGAAGATCGTGGAAACGTCCGGATCGATTCCCAGGGCGAGATACAGCAGGGCTGTTTGTTTTGTTCTTTCGCGGAGCTCTGACGGATCCTGAGGTACTGTTATCGCGTGAAGGTTAACGATACAGAAGAAACTTTCGTATTCGCGTTGCAGCTCAACCCAGTTTCGCAACGCGCCGAGATAGTTACCGAGATGAAGTGGGCCCGATGGCTTAACCCCGCTGAAGATTCTTTTCATTCTCAAATAGTAGCGCCAAAGAACACTAGTCCCCAGGCAACCGGCATCACGACACGAAAGACAACTCCCAGGACTCCTGTGAAGACAGCCACAAACAGAAGAAGAAAACCAAAGCGCTCGAGGGATTCGAAGGCTGAATCGAAACTCGAGGGCAGAAGGCTTTGCAGGATCTTGCTCCCATCGAGCGGCGGGATTGGGAGGAGGTTGAAAACTCCCAAGGCCACGTTGAGGGTGAAAAACACCATCAAGAGTTCAACGGCGCCTACGGCCAGCATTGAGTTGGTGCCTACGGGAGCCAAGCCGCTTTGATCCGAAAAGTCTATGATTTGGGCGCTATACAGAATGCGAATGCCAATACCTGAAATAATGGCAATGATGAAATTGCAAATCACGCCCGCCGCAGACACCCAGAGGTTTGCTACTCGTTTGTTTCTCCAACGCAACGGATTTACGGGCGTTGGCTTAGCCCAACCAATCAAAGGTGCGTGCGTAAAAAAAGCGATGGCGGGAAAAAGCAAGGTACCAATTGGGTCAACATGCGACGCCGGGTTCAAACTAATTCGGCCCTGCGACTTTGCCAGGTCATCCCCAAATCGATTCGACATCCAGGCATGGGCCGATTCGTGGACCGAAAGAGAGAAAATTAGTGCGACCATGTAGAGAACAAATTGGCCGATCGTGCTGCTGTCGAATTGCCCCATTTAGTCGATGAACTGACGCGCCGAAATCAATAGGCGTCAAAGTAACACGCAGTATTAACACTGTCAAAATAAGGTCTTTTCTTCATTCGTTGTCGGGCCCTATCTATGTACCGCCGCGAATGCCCAGTGGCAGACTGAAGACTGCGTCATTGGTCGCGACGACCATCTCTCCTGAAGGACCGAAGACCAGTCCGACCACATTCATTCCCGCCACGGCCACCTCTGCCTCGTTCCCTTCCGGGGCGATTCTTACGATACCCCGCCGACCGCCGAGCGAGGCGGCGACGTACAAATTGCCGTCTCGATCAAACGCCAATCCCTGCGGTCGACCCAGACCGCGGAAAAAGACGCTGCTATGTCCCGACGGATCGACTCGCGTTACTACGTCAAAGCTGGTAACAGTGGGGCCGGTAACATAAAGATAACCGTCCGGACCGAACGCGAGATGATAGGCCGAGACTGAAGGCTCCAGATGAGCAAACTCTTCCGTCTCGCCAATGCCGCTAACACGATAGATTGTTCCCGTCCGGTCACCGACGTACATTCGATCTTCGCGATCGAATGCCAGTCCGGTGGCAATCCCCAGCGACGTAGCAAAGGCCACCGCTTCATGAAATGGGGTCAGACGATAGACGGTCCCATCCATCCGGCTGGTGACAAACATTTGGCCGCTACGATCAAAGGCGATAGCTGTCGGATTAGCGATGTCGCCGGAAACCTCACTCACTTCGCCATTAACGTCAATGCGGAACAGCGTCACCGGCAAGCGATCGCCGCGGCCGCCCGAACGAGTCACATAAAGCGAGCCATCATCAGGGTCGAAGGCCGGGTTGGTAACCGGATGCATATCGTCGGCCAGTTTCCTGCCGATCTGAAAGCGCGCTTCCTCCCCGTTCTTCTCGTTCTGATCCCGGCCTCCAATCGTTACGAAGACCTCGCCCCCGTTTTTCAACTCCGGGGCGACAACGAGCGCGCGTTCCTGATTGACTGCCACCAGGTGAGCCCGCTGATTTCCAAACCACAGTCCGCGTTCGGCGAGACTAATTGAATCTCGGCGCCGGTATTCAACCATCACCTCGCCTCCGGGAATTCCGGCCGCAGGACTAATCCGCTGAATTTGACGAGTTTCGCTCATTTGATTATGGCTGCTGGTAAGTCCCCGTGACATAACTGGGACCTTCGGTAGCTCTACCAGGGCTCCTTGCCACTCGGCTATACCTTGCAAAGATTGTCATCATAGAGTCTCGCATGGAGCATGTCTAATCAGCGCTATCCGGACCTTACGTTCGCGCCGGGACAATCCCCTGACTTGATTGCCTATGTTATAATCCGCTGCGGTCAAAGGCATCTCAGAGCTACAGCAACGCCGGGTTTTGCACTAGCGTAAATGCCTGACCTCGATCTAATGCTCAAGCGGCCAGGCGACTTTGCGTCGCATAGCAATAACAAAGGGATCGAACCAGCGTCCGTGATCCATCGCTCGCTTCCCTCTTCCTGCAAGTTCAGCCTTCTCAATAAAACATCGCTAGATCCGACGGGAGTTGTGCATCCTCATCGCCCGGATTGCGCCTTCGGCAACGTCCCAGGAATGAAAACCAACACGCCGGAGGTCCGCTATTCATAACGCGCTGGGGAATCGACAGGGCCTAAAGCCTAATCAACTGCGACGCATAGAAAAGCTTTATACGCGACGCATTGCGCCACACCAGATTGTGACGCCGGAGTTCGCGCGCCAGTTGACTGAGTTGTCGCATGAAACCGGCAGGCAAATCGGCGTGCTCGTTGATCGCAAGGGTTATGTCCAGTATGTGATAGTCGGCGACGCACGCCGGATCGAGTTTCCTGATCTGAAACGCTCGCGTGTGGCTGCGGATCGCTTTCGCGGGCTGCGTTGTGTGCATACGCACCTGCGCGGCGAAGAACTAACTCAGGACGATCTCACTGACCTGGCGTTGCTGCGGTTGGACCTGATGACAGCCCTTGATGTCGACGAGCGTACCGGGTTGCCCGGTTTGGTTCGCGCGGCCCATCTGCTGCCAGCGAGATTGGATCAACCCGGAGTGAACGAGACAAGCGAGCACTTTTCTTTTCTCGAGCCTAAGCCCCCTTCACAAATGGACGTGGACTTTCTTGCGCTAATCACTTCGCTTGAGGAAGAGATGGCGCGGAACCGTAGTACTGCCCGCCGGGCCGGCGATCGCGAAGGAGCGATCCTGGTGAATGTGACGAGTGGTTCCCTGGCAGATGCTGAAGACTCGATGGCTGAGCTACGCGAGCTGGCTGCGTCAGCCGGAGTGGTCGTGCTGGATCAGATGATTCAAAAACGCCCCGCCATAGATCCGCGAACGGTACTGGGACGAGGCAAACTGGAGGACTTGCTGGTCCGCGCGATGCAACTTGGCGCTGACCTGATTGTGTTCGATCGCGAGTTGCAGCCGGCGCAAGTCAGATCCCTTTCCGAAGCCACAGATCTAAAAGTCATCGATCGGGCGCAGTTGATCCTGGATATTTTCGCGCAGCGAGCGCAGTCCCGCGAAGGCAAGATTCAGGTCGAACTGGCCCAACTAAAATATTTACTGCCCCGCTTAATCACCGGACAAAACTCGGCCTTTTCCCGCCTTGCCGGTGGGATTGGCGGGCGGGGCCCGGGTGAAACGAAGCTGGAAACAGACCGCCGCCGGGTTCGCGACCGTATTAATCGTCTGGAGAAAGAGATTGAGACTCAACGCCGGCGGCGATTTGAGCGTCGCAAAGAGCGCCTCCGGCAAAAGCTTCCGCTCATTTCGATCGTAGGCTATACCAACGCGGGCAAATCAACTCTTTTGAATAAACTGACGTCCAGCAATGTGCTGGCCGAGCAACGAATGTTCGCCACCCTGGATCCTGCTTCCCGCCGCTTGAGACTGCCGCGGGAGCAGGAAGTAATCATCAACGACACGGTTGGATTCATACGCGATTTACCTCCCGGCCTGGTCGCAGCCTTTCGCGCGACGCTCGAGGAAATAAGTGACAGCAACCTATTGATGCACCTGATTGATGCCGCCAATCCCCGTTGGGAACAACAGATTGAATCCGTTGACCGGATGCTTGCCGAACTCAACCTGGATCAGATTCCGCGGTTGGTGGTGTTCAATAAATCTGATCTGATGGACTCCACAGTTGTTGAGGGGATGGTCCGGCGAGTCTCGAGCGCGACGGGGCGCGAATGCGTCGCGATCTCGGCAGCGCAAGCTAACACGCTCAAACCATTGTTGGAGAGCGCCGGATCGTTGCTGGCTCGAAACCTGATGAATACTCAGCCTGATAACGTTGTTGATGCTGGCGACGCTGTCGATGCGGAACTTGAATTGGTGCAGAGCTCATGAACAGACGACGACCGCGCTTCACTTCCCCGCTGGCGTCGTTACGTGACGCCGCTCTGGGAGTCCTTCTGCGCCCCTTCCGCAGCCTATCGCCCACGCTCCAGTTTGGAATTGGGTTTGCTTTCCTGGTTGCAGTGACCACCCTTCTGCTCGTCAATCCTTCTACTATCAACCGTCCTGAATTCGTCAACCGTCCCGTACAGGGGTTGCTCGGTCTTATCGTCTTGATTGCAGCCACCTATGCGGTAGCCTGGAAATTCACCGAACATCGCAGCGTTACGGTTAGTCTTTCACTTTCCAATAAGAGGGCTTTTGCGCTGGTAGGATCGGCGGTGGTGGTACAGACGATTATCATGCGGCTGGGTTTCATGTTCGGAGACGGCATCGCCCTGCAAACCACCCGGGCACCTTTTAACGAGGCCACGATTTGGCACTTTGCCGTCCCGTATGCCGCGGCCGCTCTACTGGTCTGTCTGCTCGTGGATACGCAACTCGCCTTGATCACAGGATTAATAACCGCCTTCTTTGCCGGACTGCTAGCCCCCAATGGCATACAGATCGCGATGTACGCGATGATTTCCTGCGCCGCCGCAATATATGGGATTGGGCGCTATCGCGAACGACAGTCAGTGACAATGGCGGGATTATTCGCCGGCGCCGTGAACGCTGTGACCGCGTTGGCATTGATTGCCTATGCCCAGGATGCGCTGACGTGGCGCACCGTACTTCTGGCGTTGGCCTGCGGCGTGGCGAGTGGGTTGTTCACCACAATCTTCACGGCCGGAGGGCTGCCGATTAATGAGTCGCTATTCGGGATTCTGACTGATGTAAAACTGCTGGAGCTTTCCAATGCCGATCTGCCCGCTTTAGGTCAGCTCGCCTTGCGGGCGCCAGGAACCAACCAACATTCTCATGCAGTGGGTCAGCTTGCCGAAGAGGCATGCCGGGCGGTGGGGGCCAATCCCCTGCTGGCCCGTATCGGGGCTCTTTACCACGACATTGGCAAAGTGGCGGCTCCTGACTATTTTGTTGAGAACCAGCACGACCGTAACCCTCACGATCGCTTGAAGCCAACCCAGAGCGCGCGCATTATCACCAGCCATGTAACCTACGGGTTGAGATTGGCAAAAGAGATTGGGCTGCCCGCCCGCGTTGCGGACTTTATCACGCAGCATCACGGCACCAGAACGTTGCACTTCTTTCTGCGCAAAGCACAGGTCGAGGCCAAACCAGGCGAGCATATAGACGAGGCTGAGTTTCGCTATCCCGGACCCAAGCCGCAATTCAAGGAGACGGCCATCATGATGCTGGCAGACTCTTGTGAGGCTGCCGCCCGTTCGCTGGCGCGTCCGGATCCGGAAAGCATTCGCACCATAGTGATGAAAATACTTGATGCGGTGATTAGCGACGGCCAGTTGGATGAGTGCGATATCACTCTGCGAGAGTTGACCACCATTCGAGAATCGATTATTTCCGCTCTGACCGCCATCTACCACGCCCGCATAGACTATCCTGGCTTTAACCCTCCGCCGGTGACCGGCCCTCTCCCCCAAGCGGGAGGTAATTCACAAGCGTCGAAAAGGCGAGGCGCAACGTACGGCACACCTTCCGAGATCCCTATCAATCAAAGTGGTGAAGTCGAAGACGAGGCCCTCTCAGGCAAGTCTGTGACTAAGGACTAAACAAGTGAGGCTTTACAACTTGTCGCGGAGCTTGCGGTAGGTAGTAGGCAGATCTTCGGGAATGACTCGTGTCTCGCCTACCGTAGACATGAAGTTGGTGTCTCCCGTCCAACGCGGCATGATGTGCATATGAATATGGTCGGCGATGCCGGCGCCGGCCGGACGTCCCAGATTCATTCCCAGGTTGTATCCCTGTGGCCGGTATACTTCGCGCAGCGCCGCCTGACAGAGCTTGGTCAAATCCATCAGTTCGTCTGTAGTTTCCTTGGGGGCAGAATCGAACTCCCCGAGGTGGGCGTAAGGAATAATCAGAAGATGGCCGCTGATGTAGGGATACAAATTGAGGACTACAAAGTTGTGGTCCCCGCGGCGCAGTATGAATTTGCTTTCGTCGTCGCTTTCGTTCTGATGCAGTTGGCAAAAAACGCAGGCAGAGGGATCCGGCTTTTCACTTCCGCTTGAAGTAAGGTATTCGTAACGCCAGGGACTCCATAGTGTTTCCAACGCTGTTCACCCTTTAATGCGGGTACCGTTTACATGATGGGGGGTCTGCGATCAGTGTCGAGGGACGAAAAGGCTGAAGAGGAAGGGACGCTATCTTCGTTGATTAGTTCCTTTAGTTCCTTGCCGGGCTTAAAGTACGGGACACGCTTGGCTGGGATACTGACGGGGTCGCCGGTCTTGGGGTTCCGGCCCCGCCGCGCGCCACGTTCCCGAACGCGAAAACTGCCAAACCCGCGCAATTCGATTTTCTCGCCCTGATTCAGGGTTTCGATAATGCTCTCGAAGACGATCTCGACCAGCCGCTCGGCGTCTTTCTTTGTGAGCTCGGCTGCTCGCGCTACGTCTTCAACCAGTTCAGCTTTAGTCATACCGTCACCTCGGTGTTCTTGACGAAGGATTTACCCAAGTACGAACAACTGCTGAAAATCCTGCAAGCGTTTCACGGGAAAGGACTTCGTGACCCGTACATTACCAGACTCGGCTTCGGCCGGGCAAGGGACCCAATGAGGAGCCGGCGGATCCCCGGATCTGAGCGAGGTCCAGTTTGCTTAAGCCACCGCGAGTTTGGGGGGCAATTATGATTCTGAGGCTTCGCCCGAGTTCGCCTGGGACTTGGGCTCTTCGTCCGCCTGGGACTTGGGCTCCTCGTCCGCCTGGGACTTGGGCTCTTCGTCCGC
Source organism: Pyrinomonadaceae bacterium (assembly GCA_039933315.1). Lineage (GTDB taxonomy): Bacteria > Acidobacteriota > Blastocatellia > Pyrinomonadales > Pyrinomonadaceae > DASXRU01. The sequence goes on along the minus strand of JBDTOI010000036.1, from coordinate 11,213 downwards.
CTCGGGTTCGGAGCCTTCGCTTGAGCTGGCTTCCGCCGGTGCCGCCGATTCTGCTCGCACCGGTTCAGGGGTTTCGGCTGGCGCATTCCGGTTCATGCCAAAGTCGGCTAATTCACCCAGCGAGGCCATTCCGCTACCCACCTGTGAGGAATAAGTCTTGGTATTGATCACTGGTTCGTCTTCCCTGCCTACCGCCCGCGCGGAAAGGCCGATGCGGCGGTTCTCGGGATCAATGCGAAGAACCTTAAAATCCATTTCCTGGCCTAACTCAACTATGTCCGAAGGTTTCGCCACTCTCTCTTCTGAGAGTTCCGAGATGTGGCACAAACCCTCGAGATTGTCATCGAGCTCGACGAAGGCGCCAAAATTTGCAAAGCGCGCGATCTTGCCCTTGACCACATCTCCTGGCTTGTGAGCTTCGACGAAGCGATCCCAGGCATTCGGTTGCAAGTCCTTAAGTGAAAGCGACAGGCGCCGATTCTCGGCGTCAATGCTGGTGACGACAGCCTCGATCTCCTGACCTTTCTTCAGTACTTCCCCCGGATGCTTGATGCGGCGAGACCATGAAATGTCGGACACGTGGACCAGACCATCCACTCCGTCCTCGACTTCAATGAAGGCGCCGAAGTCAGTCAGGTTACGAACTCGTCCCTGAATTCGGGAGCCCACCTGGTAACGTTCATTAAGAGTTTGCCAGGGATTGTCCTGCACCTGCTTCATTCCCAGGCTGATGCGGCGGGCCTTCGGATCTATGCTCAGGACCTCAACTATGACATCGTCGCCCGGGTTCACAAGTTTGCTGGGATGCTTAACGCGTTTGGACCAGCTCATTTCGGAAACATGGACCAATCCTTCAACGCCAGGTTCCAGTTCAATGAACGCGCCATAGTCAGTAACGCTGGCCACTTTGCCGTTCAACTGCTTGCTAATTGGGAATCGCTCTTCAATGCTTCCCCAGGGATCCGGCAGCAACTGTTTATAACCAAGCGAAACTCGCTCGCGCTCGCGGTCGAACTTCAGCACCTTTACCTGAACGGTATCACCAACTCTAAAGAGATCCGCAGGGCTCTGCAGGCGCCCCCAGGACATGTCCGTCACATGCAACAGGCCATCGATGCCGCCGAGATCTACAAACGCGCCGTAGTCCGTCAGATTCTTAATCTGACCTTCCACTATGATGTCTTCCTCAATTTGGCCCAGCGTCTGTCCCTTGCGATCCGCATTCTGATCTTCCAACACGGCCTTGCGGGAAAGAACGACGTTTGAGCGCTTGCGGTTGAGCTTGATTACCTTGGCCTCGATTTCCTGGTTACGCAGGCTGTCAAGGTTCCGCACCGGTCGGGTGTCTACCTGAGATCCCGGCAGAAACGCCGCGATGCCGTCCACATCGACGCGCAGGCCTCCCTTTATCCGCTCGATGATGCGGCCCTTTACAGCAGTACCTTCGTTGTAAGCCTTTTCCAGGTCATCCCAGGCCTTCATGCGTACGGCGTCTGCGCGTGAAAGGACAGGAAAGCCTTCATGGGTTTCCATGCTTTTCACCAGCACGTCCACTTCGTCGCCACGCTTTACGGTTAGCTGGCCGTTCTCAGTGAATTCAGCGGGATTTACGATGCCTTCCGATTTGTAGCCGAAATCAATAACTACACCGCGTTCAGTAATGCCGACGACTGTGCCGCGCACCACCTCGCCTTCCTGGAAGGCGGCCTGTTCTTGCTCGAACTGATCGAGCAATTGACCGAAGTCAACGTCACCAGCAGAACGCGATTGTTCGTTGTCGTCATCACCTTGATCCTCCGCAGCAGAGGTAGCGGGTGTGGCGGCGGTGGCCGCACTCCTCCCCTCATTTGGAGCCGGCGCCGGCGCGGCGGTGGAACTGATTGTTTCGGGTGTTTTTGGCGAAGTCGATTCCTCGCCAGTTGATTGGTTAGTGTTAGCGTCGTCTGGCGACGCGGTTTCTTCGGTGGACATGCAGACTCCTGTCGAACAACGATCCTTTGGCGTCAGAATACTGGCGCCGCATCCGGTCTCAGGTTGCCATGACGATCACCGTTTAGAGTGCCGCCTGGATCCGTTTTGCGATGCGTCGGATTAATAAGAACTAGATGCGAGGATGCGAGCCGCTGGAAGATGGAAAAGGAGGTTAAATGTTTCGATTTCCGTTCGTGCCCGTAGTCACCCGCTTGATCCGACTATCACCGGCCGCTTGACCAGATCGGGGGGCAATTTACACGCCTGAATGACAACGTGTCAAGCAAGCAGGCTGCGATCAACGCACGCATCACTGCCGGGGCGTTCGTGCGGACCGCGAAACCTCGAGAGTGTGAACCTAATTCAAGAACGATCTGTTACCAGCATCATTCTCGGGGAATTGATCCGGAGACTGCGTCAGCGGACCGCGGGACAACATAGATTCCGCCTGAATGCGATCCCACAAAGAGAGTGCTCGGATTCCTGGTGTCGAATGCAAGCGCCCAAATTCGCTGGCTAGGCAAGCGCGGCTCGCGCGGATCGATGCGCGACCAGGTTAAGCCGGCATCGGGCGAGCGATAGACGCCACCACCCACTTCACCATTCTGGTATGCATTACCCACGAAGAGCTCGTCACCGTTTCTGGGGTTCACCAGTATGGTTGTGAAATCGCCAAAGGGTAAATTGCCACCCCGGCGCACCCAGCGCTCTCCTCCATCGTGAGAAGAGTAAAACGCCTGCTTGCTTCCCACGTAGATATAGGCCGAACGTTGCGGATCCTGCGCGATGACGTTGATCGGCGCCGTCGTGGGAATACCACGGACCTGTTGCCATGTATTCCCGCCATCGCGCGAAACCAGCACCCCGGAAGTAGCGGTCCCTACCCAGATCGTAGGGGGGTTTTGCGAGCTGGAAGAGATAGCGGTCGTGCGCGAGTCGAGTCCTGAGCCATAGGAAAGGCGTTCCCAACCTCGGGCCGGATCATAACTACGGAACAGACCTGCGTTGGTAGCGGCAAGTATTCCCCGCCGTCCACTTTGGGGATCAGAACAATAGGCCAGCGCGTTTATGGACTCGACGAGATTTAGTACCGGCGCGGGCAATTTACCGGCGACGGTCGAACCCTCAGTACCTCCGCCCAGCCCCAGCGCGCCCATCGTGGCTTCATCGAGACGGCCGGAAACCGGAAGGTTACGGTCCGTTTGAAATTTTCTAATCGCTGCTACCGTTCGCGAGCCAGTCTGACCATCGGGGACGCCCACATCGTAGCCGGCGAGATTGAGCGCCGCCTGCGCGCGCTTCACTACATCGCTGAGGCGCTGCGGGGCGGTCGATGCCAGCGCAGTGCGCGGCGTCGTAGTAGCTGCTGCCCGGGAGGCGCCAGCGCGCGTTGGCGCGCGGCGCGCGGTCCGTTTTGACTTTGGTTTCGGCGGCAAGACGGATTTGATCGGAGCCCATGAAGCGCCACGATCGAGCGAGCGATAGACTCCAAGGTTGGTGCCAATATAAATAGTATTTGCGTCCTGCTCGTCCTGGAGAATCGAGGAACTGGTCAAACGCGGCGGCATGTTTCGCATTGACGCTTGCCAGGTCATGCCCCCGTCGGTGCTTACGAAAAAGAATCCGCCGCCGGTGGCAGTGTTGATGGTGGTGGCGTAAATGCGGCTTGGGTTTTCACGGTCAGGCAGAATGAAGTTCGTAAACCGACCGCTATAGCCACCATTGCTCGGTGCAAAGCTCTTGCCCCCGTCGTAAGAAACCATGATCCCGTAGTTATTGGTGCCAATGAAGACCTTGTCTGGGTTTTTCGGGTGAACGGCAATCGAATTAATCTCAAGCGTCCTGGAGGTTGTCACCATCCAGGAATTCTTCCCGCCACCACTGGCAGAGCGCCAGAAACCTTCAGTAGTCCCGGCAAAAACCACCCCGCCGATCGAAGGATGTTGCAGAATGGCGCGGGTGCGACGAGATTGCGAGGGAATACCCTCAACCTTGTTCCAGTTATCTCCGGCATTGCGCGTTTCGTAGATGCCGCTGCAGGCAGAGGCTATCACGTGATTCGCATCCCTCGGATCTATGTCAATGGCAAAGATGTCAGAATCATCGATGATGCCAGTCTTGATCGACCTCCAGGTGCGCCCACCATCACTGGTCTTGTAGGGAAGGTACCAGGTCCCGGCGTAGATAATATCGCTGTTGCGCGGATCAATGGCCAGCGACTCGACGTTAATCAGTCCTCCAGTTCCGGTAGAGGGAATGTGCTGCCAGGAGTCCCCCGCATTCAGCGAGCGATAGACCCCCCGATTAGTTCCTACCAAAAGGAGGTCCGGGTTCTGGGACGATTGGGCCATCGAGTGCAGGGCTTCGCCTTTAAGCGCGGCCGCTTCGCGCCACGTCAGGCCGCCGTCGGTGGACTTAAAGAATCCCCCGGGATCCTTGTGACGGTGGGTAGCAACATAGATAGTTTTAGAGTCGCGTGGATCCACAATGATGTGGTCCACGAATAACTGCGGACGGTAAAAATTCACCAGCAGCCGCCAACTCCGCGCCCCGTCCGACGAGGTGTAAATCTGTCCATCAAGCGTGCCGAAGTAAAAGCGGTCTGGATCGCTGGGATCCACCACCAGCGCCCTGACGTCGCCGCCGGACGGGCCTGAATTACGCCAGTCGCTGGCGTAAGGGACCGAAGTCACCTCGACGCCAGGCAGCGCGGCAGTGGCCTCCACTGCCGTCAAAGAAAGACCCTGGATGATGACCAGCAATATCAGGAATGATTGAAATAAACGGGACATAGAAAACTTCGTACCTCTCATTTTAAGACCACCCTTCACACCGAACTCAACTCTGGAACCACAGAGCGAACAGTATAGGATGCGCCCATGCCCCTCCGGGTTTTCGCGTAGCCCCACCCAAAAGGTGCAATAGAGAACATCAAACAGCTTGAGCTCGCTATAAAGCGAAGCGGGCGACATTCTCTTTAGGAGAACATCGCCCGCGTTCGGAAAGGTCGCGACTTTGCAAAGACGCGAGCGGGTTACTTATTCCTCTTCACCCCTTCGCCGACGGGGTCGAGGCCGCCGCACCGGTGCCTTGCGGCATTCGGGACAAGGCGAAACCGCCGCGCCCATATCCGGAGTGGGTGCTGGCGCGCCCTGCTGGCAAACGAAGAGGTCAACTGTTACCTCAGCCCTGCAGCCACCGTCGATAGTGACGATGCGTCCGGCATCGATACCGCGCGTTTCAACCAGGTACTGCTTGGCGCGGTCGACCCGTTTCTGGGCCACGATACAGCTGGCGTTGGTACAGGGTCCATCACCTTCGCAAGTACCGTAGGCGATGATGTATCCGGTAGAACCAGGATCGTTCTGCAAGGCAATCGCGAAGTTATCGAGACGTGCCTTCTCATCGTCGAACCTGATGTCTCCGTACGAATCCGTCTTACGACACTTCGCATCCTGTAGACCGACTGGCGTGGTGCAAGATGCTGTCTTCGAGCAACTCGGATCCCAGCCACCCAACTCGACAGTCGCAGTCACCGATTGACCGGATACCCCGGTGGTGTCCACTGTGATGGTGCTGGTTCCTTGACCGCTGGAAATGGATCCGGCTGACACCGACCAGTTGTAGGTCGGCGAACCGCCATCACCATTGATGTTAGCAGTAAAGGTTATGGGCTGATTATATCCAACGCTGTCAGGACAGCTTACGCTGACCGTCGGACATGGTTTCGTGCCACAATCTGTGCACCTTGTCACGGTAACGGTCGTTGAGGAGAAAGCCACGCAGCCGCAGCCATCGTCCACTTCAACTGTCGCCGTGTACGTTCCAGGTGTAACCCCGGAGAGATCCCAGGTTGCGTTCGGACCATCGCCCGTTATCCTGCCGCCGGTCACACTGTATGTGTAGAGAAGCGTGTCGCCGTCAGGATCGGTGGCACTGGATGAAAGCTGCACTGAATTCGAGCTAGCCGAGCAGTTCCCCATGGTCCCGTCTTCGCAGGGCAGCGTAACCGAAGCCGACGAAGTTGAAAGGTTTACGGTCGGTGGTTGGTTCGGAAGGATTGACGGCGCGCGGTCGTTGCGATGACCAATCCAGAACTGGCCAATAAACCCGTTCGCGTCATCAGACGCCCTAAAGCCAACCGGGAATGAACCGGTCGTTGCTGGAAACGACGTTGCTGGAACTATTGTCAGAGGCTGCGGCCCCGCCGGATCGACACCGCTTAGGTTATTGACGATAACACTGGCGTCTCTCCCGTTGAAGGCCGATTTGTCCTGTTGATTGATGTGATAGCGCCAAGCCGCGCCAAAGCCCCACCAACGTCGCGGGAAGATCTTCACACCCGCAAGCACTTCAACTGGACTATTCTCAAACGCGTTAGGCGTTCGCGAACCGACATATTGCGTCGAGCGCATTTCCAGAACCGGTTGAATGTGACGGTTCACCGGGAAGTCAAAACCGATTCCCGCAATGAATTCATCAGGCCGATCCAGCAGCACGAATTCCCCACTCGGGAATTGTCCCTTCGGATTGCTGTTTAAGATGTAGCCAAAGTTCGCCGACACGTTAACCGATCGGCTGAGCCGGGCGTCAACTACACCGACAAGACCAAAATCTCCCATATCTCCTGCCGGGCCGGCTCCGCGCTGCAACTGTCGGAAGCCCTCGGCATCGTCAGCCTTGTCCGGGTACCAGCGATAGAAAGGAATCAGCGCAATCCCAAGCGGATTGTTCGGACCTGTGAACCGGATCTTGGCGCCGGCCACAAAATTCGTAAAGCTCGATTCGCCATATTCCCTACCCAGGAACGGAGCATCCGGAAGATAGGACGGAGCAATCGTGAACGTGACTGGAACCGTTATCGGGTTCCCTGCGGGGTTGAAGGGAGGATTACATCCACCCGTCAGCAAAGTGCAAGGGATCCGAACCGTGGCCAGTACAACGCCCGGTAGAATGCCGCCCACAACAGAGCCTATACCGGGAAAGTTGTCCGCGGCCCCAAACGTTCCGCTACCAGAACTCCTGACTGGCGGTCCAAGCTGAGCATTAAATCCGGGAAAGCCAAAGCCGACACCGATAAGGCCAGGACCTTGCTGGAAGTTCCCGGCCGATCCGCCCGAGAACGGAAAGTTGACGAAGGGCTGGTTTCCGATGGGACGGAAAAGAGCATTGCCGGCCAACGTGCCGACGTTCGGTCCCGATGGCGCCTGAATAATCGCCGGGCCGCTGCAAAGACCGTTCGCCGACGCGCTACCACAAAGCAAACTTATGTTCGGCAGATAGAAGCCGGACAGATTCGACGGGCTATTAGCCCTGATGCCGCGGTATCCGTTGGTCTTGAACCAAAGCTCGATATGATCATTAAGGCCCACATTGAAGCTGAGCGGGATATCAGAGATATCGACATCCCCTGGATCGCGATCGTAATTGCTATACGCGATGCTAAACGTGAATTCCCCTTTACGAATGGTCGAGCCATCGTAAATGGTGAAGAGTCCCGTCGCCCCGCCCTCGGGGCCACCTGTGCCTACGGATGGAGATTGATTTCGTGGATCATTCTCGTTCCTCAAAGTTTGAGCTGACGCTGCGGCACACAGCACCAACATTGCAAGCGCAGCTGCGAGCGCTTTATTCGCGAGTCTCATCGCATTCCTCCGGCGAAATGAGTAGTTAAACCTTGGGAGCATGCACCGTCTTTAAGATGACATCCCGAAGACATCTTCCACCGACGGGGCACTCCAAACTACACAAGAAAGTTAAAGAACTGCCACCACGCTCCAGATGGAGTGGCGCAGCGAGAAGGACCGGGCACAGTCTTGATTACCTACTTCCAAATCCTTGCTTAGCTGTTCAAGAATCTCTCGACTGTCTTTTGTCCAAATAATACCAAAGCGTCTTGTTTATAAGGAAGACCTGCGCTTCTGTCAATCATAATCCAGCACTATCCAGAGCAAGGATCCTGAAATATACACTTTGCCCCCGATGACTGAATCACGGCAGACCATACTCCACCTTTTGGGGGAAATCAAGACTTTTTCCCAACTTATGGGCAATTCGTTTGTGTTTTTTCCATCACGCATAGATGCCTCGCATGCGTGTGTCGTAGGCCACCCTGTCGATGGCCAGCATGTAGGCGGCGGTCCTGGTATCGACGGAGTGAGAATCGGCGTAACGGCACAGATCATTGAAGCTGGCGACCATTTTCTCTTCCAACCGTTGGTTCACCACATCTTCTCTCCAGAAGTATCCCATGCGGTCCTGCACCCACTCGAAATACGAGACCGTAACCCCACCGGCATTGGCCAGAATGTCGGGAATCACGAAGATTCCCTTTTGGTGGAGGATCTCGTCGGCGCCGGCCGTCGTCGGGCCATTTGCCCCTTCCGCGAGCACTTTACACTTCAGCCGGTCAGCATTCTGCGAGGTGATCTGGTTTTCCGTCGCGGCCGGAACAAGCACGTCACAGTCGAGCTCGAGGAGCTCAGAGTTAGAAATCCGTTCAACGCCAGGATAGTCATCGAACGACCGAGTCGCTTTCAGGTGACTCAGGGCGGCAGGGATGTTCAAACCGGCGGGGTCATATATGCCGCCATGGACATCGGAGATGGCCACCACTTTGTACCCCGCCTCATGGAGCAAGCGCGCCCCGATTCCTCCCACATTGCCCGAGCCCTGAACTGCTACACGGGTGTTCGACGGAGCCATCTTGAATCTCTTGATGGCCTCATTAATGACAAATAACAAGCCGCGCCCGGTGGCTTCGGTGCGGCCGCGTGAGCCGCCCAGATCGATCGGCTTCCCCGTGACCACAGCGTTAACCGTATGGCGCGCGTGCATCGAATAGGTATCCATGATCCACGCCATGGTCTGCTCGTTAGTATTCATGTCGGGAGCGGGCACATCTTTTTCCGGGCCAATAAAATCGAGTAACTCTGAAGCGTAACGCCGCGTCATGCGCTCCAACTCGCCGATTGACATCTGAGCTGGATCGCAAATGATTCCCCCTTTGGCGCCACCGAAAGGAACATTTACCACGGCGCACTTCCAGGTCATCCAAGCCGCCAGCGCTCTAACCTCGTCAAGATTGACATCAGGAGAATAGCGAATCCCACCCTTGGCGGGACCGCGGGCGAAATTGTGTTGAACTCTATAGCCCTCGAACACCTGGATCCGGCCCGAGTCCATTCGAGTCGGGATGTACACTTTCAGTTCTCGATTAGGCACTCTCATCACCGCATACAAATCGGAATCGAGATTGAGTAACTGGGCCGCGCGATCGAAGCGCGACATCATCGACTCAAAAGGATTGTCTTCCTTGATTTCCCTGATGTCATCTACCATCGCACTTGGCATACTGAAATCTCCGACTTGTGATCTTCTATTGAACCTTGTGCGCTTGCTGACCTCGCCCTGTTTTGCAAAACTAACAGCCTGAAGCGCTGCTGATCGCAGTCACGTTACAGGACTTATCGAATCAATCACCGAGCGCGGTCTAGCGGTGCGATCGCGCCCCGCCAGATTACTCTACAACGCACGTATTAATTTTTCCTGTCTGGGTAATTCGCCCGCATGGTAGCGCATGGCTGCTCCCCGCGCAACCGATGAAATCCTTTGAATCTAGACGCGCTGTCGCAATAAAGTTGCTTGGACGCAACTCACCGCCGCATGCTAACATCGAAGCATCGCGGCTAGCTGTTCAAATCACATCCCTGCGGATTCGCTTCAAGCGCTTTTGTGTTAGCTATGAGTTCCCACTTCCCTTCTAATATCTGCCTGCGATACGCCTTCGCGCTTACCCTGGTTATCGTTTGTTTCTCCTTCGTAACAGCCCAAAACGGTGATTTTAGTAACAACAGCGCGGACCCTATTCGCCTGTTCGAGCGCGGGCAGGACGCCCATGCCAGGGGAGACTATAAGCTGGCACTGGAGTTTTATGAGGAAGCGATCAAGCTGCGACCAGAATTTCCGGAAGCCGAGCTTCAGCGTGGCCAGGCACTCGCCTCTCTTAATCGACGTGAGGATGCTGAAAGAGCCTTGCGACGCGCCATTGAACTTCGCCCGAACTGGGTCTTGCCTTACGCCAAGCTTGGTTTCCTGCTGGCTCGAGTAATGGACCGGCCAGCGGAAGCTGAGCCGCTGTTTCGCAAGTCTCTGGAGTTGGAGCCCAGGAACTTTGAAGCCCTTTTTGAGTTAGCCAATCTACGACGTAATTCCGGCGATTTAAAAGAAGCGATTGCATTGTGGAAACGCGCTACCAGTGCTGACGGCGCCACCGCCTCGACATGGGACGCACTAGGCGCAACTCAGTTCGAAGCCGGCGACCCGAGCGCCGCGGTCAACTCCTTCACGAAATCGTTAGCTATGAACCCTTCCAACGAAGGCGCGCGCCAACGACGGGCGGGGGCTTACCTGGCATTGGGAGATAACCAGCGCGCTCTCGAAGACATTCGATCTCTATCGCTACCGGCTAAGCCGGCGATGCAGGACACACATTCCATTGTCGAAGTCGCCGCGCTTTATCTCAGAGCAAGTCGGAAGGACGAAGCTATCAAGCTGCTCGACACTGTTAACGAATCGGCCCAGTCCGATCCGGAAGTTATTGCCTTCAGGTTCCAAATAGATCCTAACAATGGCAACGCCGCCGCAGCCGCGGCTTCGCTGGAGAAGCTTAGCGAGCAGAGCCCGCGCGAAGCTTCCCTGCTGGCGCAACTCGGCTCAATCTACCGCACCATCGATCCGCCGCGGTCGGCGGATTACTACCGGCGCGCGTCAGAACTTGAGCCGCGCAATGCAGACTATGCGACCGGATACGCTGCGGCGCTGGTCCAGGCGCGGCGGTTCGCCGAGGCGGCGGCAATTCTGCGACGAATTATTTCGCTGCTCCCGGACAGTTACGTGGCCCATGCTAATCTGGCGACGGCGCTCTATGAACAGAAGCGCTTTGCTGAATCGCTGCTCGAGTATGAGTGGCTCGCCCGCGCTAAACCAGAGATTGCGGCGACTTACTTTTTCATGGCCACGGCCCACGATTCGCTGGGGGCATATCCTCAGGCACTCTCGGCTTACGAGAAGTTTCTGGCGACGGCAAACGTGCAAAAGAACAAACTCGAAATTGAAAAGGTCAACCTTCGGCTTCCGGTTTTGCGAAATCAAATTAAACGCGGTGAAGGGGTAAAGAGTGCCAAGCAATAGCTCCGGTTGAGATCCCCCAAGACCCCAAGTCTCTAACGAATAGTTTTCAG
>JBDTOI010000035.1:0-29691 GCA_039933315.1 Pyrinomonadaceae bacterium | reverse complement strand
AGAGTTCCCAAGCTAGACGACAAGCTGAAGCATGTCGGACATTGATGAGCCAAGAGATGAACCAGGGCTTACGCTTTCCTTCTTGAATGTCTCATGTTCGAAGACTAGTATCCCACGGTCTTTTTCCTGATGAAACGCTGGGGGTTCGCGAATGGCCGACGCGGAACAACTGCAGCCTGCCAAGGAAAGTCCTTTGCCGGAACCACACCCTGAAACGCAGCTCCGCGGGAAACTAATCCGCTGGGCGATTGTCATCGGTGTCGGCATTGCCATCGCATTGGTTCCCGTCCCCCAGGGAATCACTGTGCAGTCGTGGCGCTTGCTGGCTATTTTCGCTGCCACGATTGTGGGTTCTATCCTGCGGCCGATTCCCGGCGGCGCCATGGTGCTGCTCGGGGTTACCGCTATCGGCATTTCCGGAGCTTTGCCCATACGGGAGGCGCTGGGAGGATACGCGGATCCAATTGTCTGGCTGGTGCTCGCGGCCTTTTTCATCTCGCGGGCAATGATTAAGACAGGATTGGGAAGGCGTATCGCCTTTCTCTTTATTAGAACCATCGGCCACCACTCATTGGGGCTCGGCTACGCCCTGGTCTCAACTGACTTTCTCCTGGCCAGCATTATTCCCTCTACCGGCGCCCGATCGGGCGGGGTAGTGTTCCCCATTGCCAAGAGCCTTTCCGAGGCGTACGAGTCAAAGCCGGGGCCAACAGCCAGACGTCTGGGCGCGTTCCTGATGGTGCTTTGTTACCAGTGCGACGTAATTATCTGCGCCATCTTCATAACCGGACAAGCCTCCAATATTTTGATTGCGAAGTTTGCCCAGCAAACGGCGGGGATTCAGTTGACCTATACCAGTTGGCTTCTGGGCTCGATTGTGCCCGGGCTGATTTCCCTCATCGTCATTCCCAATCTGCTCTATCGCGTCTTTCCCCCCGAAATTAAGAAAACGCCGGAGGCCGCGGAGTTTGCCCGGAACGAATTGCGGCTTATGGGGCGAATGAAACGCGAAGAGAAAATCCTCCTGGCGGTGTTTGTGGTGGTAGCCATTATGTGGATGATTCGCGGCTTGGCGGGACTGATTCCTTCAGTCTCGGTTGCGATTCCTTCGGGACGATTCATCTCTGGTCTTACTTATCTTTCCAGCCTGGATTACTCGATTCCGCCGTTGGTAGGCGTTTGCGCCCTGCTGCTGACCGGCGTGCTCGACTGGGGTGACGTCCTGAGCGAACGAGGAGCGTGGGACGTTTTTATCTGGTACGGCGGTTTGGTGCGCATGGCGGAGGCACTGGGCGAGACCGGGATCACCAAACGCTTTGCCGAAACCGCCGCCGGCTTTACCTCGGGCTGGATCTGGTGGCTGGCGCTGGGCGGCCTGCTGCTGATTTATTTTTACGCGCATTACGGATTTGCCAGCATTACTGCCCACGCGACGGCCATGTACACCCCGTTTCTGGTGGTAATTCTTGCCGCGGGTGCGCCGCCGTATCTGGCGGTGCTGTCCCTGGCTTACTTTTCAAATCTGGACGCCTCGCTGACGCATTATGGGACTACCCCCGCGCCCATCTTTTTCGGAGCCAACTATGTAACGCAACGCCGTTGGTGGTTGCTGGGACTAATGGTTTCTGTGCCGAACATTTTGATATGGACGGTATTCGGTTTCGGTTGGTGGAAAATTCTCGGCTGGTGGTAGTCAGACCGATTGGGGATTGAGGATTTCGGAATGCGGATTGGGAAAACAAAAAGCACTCGTGCTTCAATCCGCAATCCGCCATCCGTCATCCGCAGTCTGGAGGGGCCGCCCTCTACCGCAGGCGGTTCTGACACGCAAGCGCTCAGTGCCGAAATCCAGGCGAGGGTTAAAGCTTTGCCTGAGCTTAAGGCACAGGCGCTCAGGGAATTGCGACGAGAATTTTCGAAACGTCTTAAGAATGAAGATCCTGATCTGGTATACAAACTCGCGCTGGCTTTGCTGCGACTGCCGGCTTTTGAATTTCGCTTTTTGGCTTACGAATTGGTGCAGCATCATGGCGGTGCGCTTTCCGGACTAAAAGCATCGACGCTCGAAGAATTAGGCAACGGCATTGATAGTTGGGTTGCGGTGGATTGCTTTTCGTCTTACCTCGCCGGACCTGCATGGCGCGAAGGCCAGGTATCTGATTCGGTCATTAAGCGGTGGGCCGGCTCAAAAGACCGCTGGTGGCGCCGGGCGGCCCTGGTAGCTACGGTTCCGCTCAACAATAAAACCCGCGGCGGTTCTGGCGACGCGGGGCGTACCCTCGATATATGCCGATTGCTGGTAAACGATCGCGACGACATGGTCGAAAAGGCGATGTCATGGGCGCTACGCGAACTGGCTAAACGTGATCCAACCGCCGTAAAGCGATTTATGCAGAAACAAGGGTCAAAGCTGGCTCCCCGAGTCAGACGGGAAGTCGCAAACAAGCTGGCTACCGGACTGAAGAATCCTGGAGAAACCGCGCAAATGATGGAAGAGAGCTCGAGGAAATTTTGATGTCCGCAGGTTACTCAGGAACCCCGCTAATTAAGAAACTCGGTATCAAGGAGGGATCTCGCGTGGCCTTCGTCAACCCGCCTGGTGATTTCCGACAAACGCTTGGGCCGATACCCGCCAAAGCAAAAATTGTAAGTCAGACCCAGAAAGGCCTCGATCTGGTTCTCCTGTTCGTAAAAAGAGAGACTGAGCTGGTTAAATCTTTTGCGACCCTGGCGGCGAAACTTCAGCCCGCGGGAATGCTCTGGGTGGCCTGGCCAAAAAAGAGTTCCGGCGTAGCAACAGATCTTACCTTTACGAATGTGCAAAGCATCGGGCTCGCCGCCGGGCTGGTAGATACAAAAATCTGCGCAGTTGACGAAACGTGGTCAGGCTTGAAATTCGTTTTTCGCTTAAAGGATCGACCTCGACTGCTACAGGGCAAGAAAAAATAATTAGGGAATATGTACGGCACTCGAATTAGTGCGATTCGATCGATTTCGTCGCCGGTGTGTTTGCGAACGCGCTTATGAGCTGTCGATCTTTCTACGCTGGTGGTCCAAACAGAACCACTAATAGTTGGACCACCGGTGAACGCATCGCACCTGTTGAGTGCGACAGAGGGCGAACGGTTTGTACCTCAGCGCGAAGCGCCCGTTTTCATTACTTCATATTCAGCCACGATCGGCGAAGAAGCAGGTTAATTGCGGCCGGACGTTTCCCTGATCAAAAATTTGCGAACGGATATCTTCACTACAAGCAAGTGGTTGCGCCGGATAAAATTTCTCTTTGTAGCCGGTCGCGGCCGAAATTGATCGCTAATAATAGTTGGACCATCAACGCGCGAGAAAGGGGTTGCAAAAAGTCTCCCCGTAACTATAATCCCGATCCCTTGCTGTCACTGGTTAGTTCCGCAGCGGATCGAAAACGCGAAGATTGGTTCCCTCGTAGAGGCGCTATCATAAAAATCTCGCTTAAGTCGGAAACCTGCCTGAGACGGAATCGAGTTTTATCCGCCCGCATTCGCATACATCGTTTTAGCGATGCCGGTAGTAAGGGTTAGCCGACCAAAACTTTCGAGTTGGGGCCGGTTAACAAAGGCGATGTCCCGATTGCCCAAATCATCCGGGACGCAATCGCCAGAACTCAACTAAAAGAAATTATTTATTGGACGCGAGTGATCGTTTCGCGCCCTCGGAGAAGTGTTTTTACAAGCAAAGCAACGCCCCACTTTGACGCAGTTGGCTTTGCAAACGGAGCGTTATGATGGAATCCCACGTAGAAGCATGCAAACTGAAGAACTGTCCCAGATGCAATGAATCGTTGGCCTTGTCTGAATTCGGCATCTGCCGGGCACGTAAGGATGGACTCAACCTTTACTGTAAACAATGTATTCGCAAGCGCATCGCTCAAAGCCGCCAGGCGATGCGGGAATACAAGACCGCCCGTAACCGGCACGGCGTGAACCTGTTGGGCAAACGCGCGTTAGCTGAGACAAATGAGGCCCCGGCCGAGTTTTCCGCTGGCTATGTGGCGCGAATGCTGAAGAAGCTTACGCCGGCCGAGCGTGTGCGCGAGGCAATCAGGAGCGGCGCTCGTACCCAGAAGCAGATTGCTCATGAAACCAAACTGGCGAAGGATGAGATTGGCGACGCGCTGGCTCACCTGCTGCTCTGGACGCATGAGATCCGCACCCGAATGGTCGCCAACACCAGGATGTATTTTATGAATGAGACGATTGAAGAGCAGACGGTGATGGTGGATGGACGCAACTCCCGGACGATTTTCGGCTTGACCCCGGAATCGGATCCCTCCTTCAGCTCGTTACAGGTATTGATGCCCGGCAAACAGGCGGCAGAGGAGCCGCACCGCGGGGCCTGGATCGCGGCCTGAGCCCCGACTAGATGATGAGGAGTAGCGAAAGAGAATTGCCGCCGATTTACGCAGATGAAACGCGGATCAGCAGGAAAGCAGGCAAAACATTTCAGGCGGTTAGCTTCTTCATATCTGCGAATATCCGCGTTAATCCGCGGCTAAAATTATTCTCCGCTGGATCTACCCGAGACCGATGCACGATGGCCTGATTATTGGGCCTGGCCTTATTCTTTGAAAGCCTCGAGAACTTCGTTGGCATGGCCCTCAGGCTTAACCTTGTTAAAGATTTTCTTTAGGCGTCCCTTTTCATCAATCAGAAAAGTCATGCGGTGCAGGCCCATATAGGTTCGACCCATGAACTTTTTCTCGCCATAAGTGCCATAGGCTTCTGAGATTGCGCGGTCAGTGTCACTCAAGAGCGTGAAAGGCAAGTCGTATTTCGCGGCAAACTTCTTGTGTGCAGCGCCGGTGTCCAGTGAAACACCCAGCACCTTGATGCCATTTCGTTTCAGTTTTGCATGGGAATCGCGAAAGGAGCAGGCCTCTTTGGTGCAGCCGGGCGTATCGTCTTTGGGATAAAAGTAGAGCGCGACCTTCTGACCGCGAAAATCTGAGAGCTTGACCTGATTGCCTTCGGCGTCCAGGGCTTTAAAGGCGGGGGCCTTATCTCCTTCTTTGAGCATGGCTAAAGACCTCTCGCAGAGAATTGGGTAGTGAAGCGGGCATTCTATGGCGATACGCCCGACCCGGCAAGCCAGGTGAAATGGGTAGGGGTCATTAATGATCACGAAATTATCGGATGTGCCAGGCATCGTAATCCAGACGATTGCCGACCCTCGTTCATCCTTTCCCGCAATCATGAAACTAGCCAGTAGTGATGACTGGAAAGAGCGTGAAGTCGCGGCGAGTATCCTGGTGGAGGGGGCAAAGAAAAAGCCTGGTGAAATTATCGCGGAGATGATCCTTTGGGCTGATCATCAGGACCCGAACGTGAGAAGAACTGCGAGCGAAGGCTTGAGGAGTGTTGCTCGCAAACAGCCTGAGCTTGTATTACCCGTAATCACAAGGTTAAAAGCCGATCCTAATCTCTACGTGAAAAAATCAGTCGCGAATGTGCTCAGAAACGCGGGCAATTATCATCCCGAGTTCGTGTTGGGCGTCTGCGCAGATTGGGCTAAGGAAAGGAATTCTCATACTGCGTGGATTATCAAAGATGGTTTGAGGAAGCTCAGAACGCAATACACGGAGAAAGTAGAAGGGATAATCGCGTCAGCCAGTCCCCGCGCCATTTAGCTGACAGCCGGAAATTACCTGATGGCAAAAAAGACCAACTACTGGATGGTGAAACAGGAGCCGGAGGCCTACTCGTGGGACGATTTGGTGCGCGACGGCAGGACTGACTGGACCGGAGTGAGAAACTTTCAGGCGCGCAACAACCTGCGCCAGATGAAGGCCGGTGACCGAGTGCTTTTTTATCATTCCGGTACCGGAAAAGAGGTGGTGGGAATTGCCGAGGTGGCGAAGGAGGGCTATCCTGACCCCACCGCAGACGACGCGCAATGGGTGGCTGTTGACCTCAAGCCCGTGAAACCCCTGGCTGAACCGGTGCCTTTGGCTGCGATTCGCTACCACAAAGACCTGGGCAACTTGCCCTTAATACGGCAGTCGCAATTGTCTGTCATGCCGCTGTCAAAAGAAGAGTTCGAAGTAATTGTCAGCATGGGCGCAGGAAAAGCCCGGAAAAAGAGGAAGGGATAATGTTCAAGCAACTTGATTACGCCATGGTTGTGGTGTCGGACATGAATCGCTCGGTCCAGTTTTATCGCGACACTTTAGGAATCCCGCTGAAGTTTGAATCGCCTGACTGGACTGAGTTCCTGACAGGCACGACCACGCTCGCGCTGCACGGTGGTGGCGTTCCCCGACAGCAGTCGGAACCTTTCGGCGAAGGGAAAGTCGCCGGAGGGTGCTCAATCGGGTTCAACGTGGAGAACCTCGACAAGACCTATGAAGAGCTGAAAGCGAAAGGCGTCAAGTTCGTGATGCCGCCCAGCGAGCCCGAAGGGCAGGGGATCCGGCTAGCCGTCGGCCTCGACCCGGACGGACTGCACATTTCCTTCGCGCAGCTTTTAGGGGATAAGATTTGAAATCTCAAATTTGAGATCTCAGATGAAAGCAAAAGAAAACGGCCTGTTCCTATCTGAGATTTCAAATTTGAGATCTCAGATCAAAAAGAAAGGCCCATACCGAGCCCAGAGAAGAGCTTAGGGGGCTAAGCTGCCGGAGGGCAACCATAAAAACTGCCGCCACTTCATCTAGTTCAAAACAGCCAAGGTTGATAGGGTACCGCGTCAGGAACAATCGACTCGATTAGGTGCGGATAAGTTTCCAGCAGCTGGGCCGGCCCGGGGACGGGTTCTTCTTCGATTAACGCCATTACCTCCAGCGCGTTAGTTACGGCCTGTCCGCGAAAGTGGTTGTTCGTCACCACGTAGGTTTCCTTCGTCTGCTTCGCCACTTCTTTAATCCTGTCCACCCAGGGGTCGAGTTCCTCAGGCGAATAGAGGTAATCGTAGCGCTCTTCCACGCCGGCCTCTTCGCGAAACCAGTTCTGGTAATTACGCCCATGCAAACGCACGTATCCAACCATTGAGGTGCTGGTGGCTGAGGGCTTGATGGATTTCGAAAACAGGGGCTGGTCAATGTTGCAGAACCCAACGCCCAGATCTTCCAGAGTCTGATAGATAGTCGGACTGTTCCACGTGGCATGACGCAGCTCAACCACCAGGGGATATTCCTTGAATCGCTGCAGTAACTGAATGAGATACTGCCGATCCTCCATCTCATTCTTGAAAGACCAGGGAAACTGGATCAGGATTGCGCCCAGTTTCCCTGATTCCGCCAGCGGATCAATCCCCAGGCGAAACTCTTTCTCGTCACTTGCCGTGGCTTTACCGCGGGCGTGGGTAAACACCTTGTTCAACTTGGCGGTAAAGCGGAAGTCCGGATTCTGCGCCACCCGCGCGGCCCAGGATTTTGCGGTCTTCTCCGCGGGTGACCGGTAAAAGCTGCTGTTAATCTCAATCGTGTCGAAAAACTGCGCGAGGTAAGCCAGCGGATCAAAGTCCGAACCGAAGGATGGAGGGTAAACGATGCCCTTCCAGTCTTTGTAGGACCAACCGGCAGGGCCGATGCGAATCTTTCCACTGGCTTTCATGCTAACCGATTAATTACAGGCCGGCGGTTGGAACGTAACCCAAACTGTTAGTTTGCGAAGTACTGTCTTAATTTGGAGTGCGGTGGCAAGCGGAGCGACACCGCTTTGGATAGGCCAGTAAGCATTTCCTCAAGCCGAAAGGTACTTGAGAGTTCAGGTGGTGCTTGAGTGGTAGAAAACTGGCCAATCCAAAGCGCCGTCGCCGCTTCGCTCTGCCGGCGCACTCCAAATTAAGGTAACAATATACTGGCTCATCAATGTCCGACATGCTTTAGCTTGTCGTCGTGATTCGCAAACACTCAGCAATGATACTACCCGTAACGTCCCACATTGAGAGTTCCCAAGCTAGACGACAAGCTGAAGCATGTCGGACATTGATGAGCCAAGTATATTGTTGCCCAAATTAAGACACCCCACCCACGCGCGCAAACTAACAGTTTGCGTTACCATTTGCTATAAAGATGTTTCTACTGCGTGGCCCGTTGGCATATGAAAGGAGAGAATCAAAATGCGTCTGACCGAAATGGTCGCGTGCTCTGGTTGAGCGGCTAAGCTTGACCCCGGCATACTCGCTCAGGTCTTGAGCGGGCTACCTAAACAGCCTTTTGATGAAAACCTGATTGTCGGTTTCGATAAAGCCGACGACGCGGGAGTTTACCGCCTGCGCGACGACCTGGCGATTGTCCAGACGGTGGATTTTTTCACACCAATCGTGGACGATCCCTACGATTACGGACGCATCGCCGCCCTCAACTCGATCAACGACGTCTGGGCGATGGCCGGCACGCCGCTGACCGCCATGGCGATTACCTGTTTCCCAAAGAAGGGAGTCGATCCGGCAATTCTTGGCGAGATCATGCGCGGTGGGCAGGAGACGTTGAACCAGTACGGGGTGACGCTGATTGGTGGCCACAGTGTCGATAACCAGCAGATCATGTTTGGGTATTCCGTTACGGGAGTGATCGACCCCCGGAAGATCGCCACTAACGCGGGTGCGCAGGTGGGCGATGCACTTATTCTGACAAAACCAATCGGTACCGGTGTGATTTCCACCGGCATCAAATGGGGCAAGGCCAGTGATCCGGTCGCCGCCGGTTCAGTAGAAACCATGTTGACACCCGGAAAGTATGCCGCAGAGGCGATGAGAGAGTTTGACGTAAAAGGCGCAACGGACGTGACGGGGTTCTCCCTGCTTGGCCACGCCTGGGAAATGGCCAGGGCCAGCAACGTTACGATACAGATCGAGCCCGGCGCTGTGCCGCTGCTCGATGGGGCCCTGGAGTTGGCAACCGCGGGCATGTTGACCAGTGGTGACAAGACAAATCGTGCCTACGTAGGAGAGGACATTGAAATTCACGAGTCTGTGGACAAGGATCTGGTTAAGTTGTTGTTCGACCCGCAGACGGCGGGAGGGATGTTGATTGCGGTTTCGCAGGATCGGGCGCCCGCTTTGCTCGCCCGCCTGCGCGAGAATTATTCGCAAGCCGGTATAATTGGTTGCATTAAGGAAAGGCGGGAGCACTCGATCGAGGTGCGATAATTCCCGGATAGATAATGGCTAGATAATGGCTTCAAGAATACAGGAAATGCCGTCAAACCAGGTGCGCTCCATCAGCGCGCTCTTCAAGGACGTCCGCGCACGCACGATGCAGATTGTGGCGCCGCTGGAGATTGAAGACTATGTGATTCAGACCGCGGAGTTTATGAGCCCGCCCCGCTGGCACATCGGCCACACCTCATGGTTTTTCGAAACCGTGCTGCGTGCTCACCAACCTGGATACAAAGTTTACTCTGAAGACTACCTCTTCTATTTCAACTCCTATTATGAAGGCTTTGGCGCCCGCATCGAGCGGCAGAAACGGGGTACCAAGTCTCGCCCGACGGTTCGTGAGACGGTCGCGTACCGCGATCATGTCGATGAACAGATGTCGCGGTTCCTGGATTCGCTCGACGGTCTTCCGAATCGGGAAACCATACAGTCACTGGTGCGGCTTGGACTCGAGCACGAGATGCAGCACCAGGAGTTACTGGTTTACGACATCAAGCATTTGCTTTGCGATCAGTTCAACGCGCCCCTTAAGCCGGCCCCGGTATCAGTCGCAAACGTTGAAGGCATGGCCGAGTTCGAAGGAGGCCTCTACTGGTTGGGCTACGGCTCCCCAGGCAGAAGCCCGACCGTCAGGGAGCGCTCTAACCATTCAACGAACAGCGGCCAAAGCGGCGACAGGAACTACGACTTCGCTTTCGACAACGAAAAGCCGGCGCACCAGGTTTTCCTGCAAAACTTCGCCCTGGATCGCGCACCGGTGAGCAATGGCGACTATCTTGAGTTCATGAACGACGGTGGCTATCAGGACTTTCGCTGGTGGTTTTCCGAAGGCTGGGAGGCAGTCAACCGCGAACATTGGCAGGCGCCGCTCTACTGGGAACTGCATGATGGCGAGTGGATGATTCGCGGCTTTCCCGGCCTGCATCCCGCATCAAGCAAAGCCACCGAACCCGTATCCCACGTCAGTTTTTATGAAGCATCAGCTTTCGCAAAATGGGCGGGCAAACGCCTGCCCACGGAGGCTGAGTGGGAAAAGGCTGCGGGCCTGGGAGCAGCTCGCCAATTATTTCCCTGGGGCGACGAGGCAATCGATCTATCGAAGGCTAATTTGTTCGAGAACGGCCTCTGGAGCCCGGCGCCGATTGGCGCGTTCCCCACCGGCCAGAATGTTAATGGGTGCCAACAGTTGATTGGCGATGTGTGGGAATGGACGACTTCGGATTATGTCCCTTATCCCGGCTTCAAATCCGAGTTCGACGAATACAACGATAAATGGTTCGTTAACCAGAAGGTCCTTCGCGGTGGCTCATATGCTACGCCGCAGTTGCACATCCGCTCCACTTACCGGAACTTCTTCCATGCCCACGAACGCTGGATGGTCTCCGGATTTCGCTGTGCAAAGGACTTGTAGGGGCGGCACTCCGTGGCCGCCCCTATCTGACGCAATGCGCCCTCTTGGTGTAAAAGGGGCGGCCACGGAGTGCCACCCCTACAATCAGGCGCCGATGAAAATCTATTTTGCAGGGTCGATTCGCGGCGGGCGCGGTGACGCCGACCTGTACCACGAAATTGTTCGAGAGCTGCAGCAATACGGGGAAGTTCTCACCGAACATGTCGCCGATACCGAGTTAGGCGTCCTGGGCCAGGACATAGGTGACGAAAAAATTCATGATCGGGATCTAGCCTGGCTCAAGGCCGCAGATTATCTGGTGGCCGAAGTCACGACACCGAGCCTGGGCGTAGGATACGAAATCGGGAAGGCGACCGAATGGGGGACGCCGGTGCTGTGCCTGTACCGGCCAGCCAACGGTGGCAACGCACGATCCCTCTCGGCGATGATCGCCGGCAGCAATGCGCTGACCGTGCGCGAGTATCAAAGCCCGGCGGATTTGAAAGAAACTCTGGATGGATTCCTTCGCGGGAAATAGCGTAGGAAATGAAGAAGAAGCAGAAGCATAACGCTGGTTCGATGGAGGCCACCACGCCACTACGCACGAAGGTAACCATAGTGCTCTTCGGTGTCGTAATGGTTCTGGTTTTGGGCGGCGCGATTGCCACCTGTTACCAAAGATCGACCTTAACGGGTCCGTATCGCGCTGATTACGAAGGACAGGTGTTGGACAAGTACGTTACGAATCATGAGTCAGAGCAGGGAACCTGGGTATCAAAACACCTTCTTATTAAAGCAAAGACTGGCGAGCAATTTCAGGTGGTGGTCTCCTCTGCTGTATTCGAACGCGCTCAAGTGGGGATGTTGATCCGAAGAAAAGGAAGCGCTGTTGAGCTGTCTACGGACGGCCGGGATTGGAAATAAGCTCTCATGCCGACAATGCTGAACGATGTCGAAGTACGAGTGCTCGGTTCCCTGATTGAGAAGCAGGTGACCACACCTGAGTACTACCCACTGACCTTAAATTCCCTCACGCTCGCCTGCAACCAGAAGAACAACCGGTATCCCGTCACTTCATTCGACGAGGCCACAGTCGGCGAAGCCGTGGAGAGCCTGCGCGAGAAGAACCTCGTTTACGTCTATTACGGCAGCACCAGCCGCGTGCCGAAATATAAGCATGTTATGCCGGAAGTTTTGCATCTGACGCACCCCGAGCTGGCATTAATGTGCACGCTGATGCTCCGCGGCCCGCAGACGATAGGCGAACTTCGAGGTAGCGCGGCGCGGATTTACGAGTTTTCCGGCTTGGAAGAAGCTGAGTCCACGCTAAACACGCTGATTTCGCGGGAGCCGGAACCTCTGGTCATACGGCTGCCGCGTCAGGCGGGACAAAAAGAAGCTCGTTTCGCCCATCTCCTTTCCGGAGAGGTTGCGATTGAGGCCATGCCCGAAGGAGAACAGTCACTCAGATCGATTAGAACCAGCCGCGCCGACCCGGATAAAGTCCAAAAGCTCGAGCAGGAAGTGGAGAGTCTGCGAAGCGAAGTTGCCGGGCTGCAAAAACAGTTCGAGGATTTCAAAAGACAGTTTGAATAAAGGTGGCGTCCTGATTTGCGGCTGCTCGCTTCATATCCCCTCCCAAGGGGAAGGGAAGGAAGGCTAAGAAATTGAATTTAGACACTACCTGAATAAACGCCCCTTTGCGCTTCGTAAGCATTTCTTTATAATCCGGCAAATAATTTACGTCTGGAGTTTCCCTGATGCCTAAGCCAAACCATGTCAAGCCGAATGCCGGTGATGCGTTGCTTCTCGTCGGCACTATGAAGGGCGCCTTTGTCATGCGCGCCGATGCTGCTCGAAACAATTGGGAAGTGGGCGGGCCTTATTTTCCCGGTCGCGCCATCTACGCGATGGCTTATGACAATCGCGATGGTCGCAGTCGTCTGTGGGCGGCGGTTAACAGCCCTCACTGGGGTTCCTACCTCAGCTCCACCGATGATTTCGGCCAAAGCTGGAGCGAGCCGGAGGCCTACAACATAAAGTTTCCCGAAGAAACTGAGAGCGCGCTAAAACAAATCTGGCAAATCGAGTTGGGAAACTCTGAGCAAGCGGACACGCTCTATTGCGGTGTAGAGCCGGCGGCGTTGTTCAGATCAGACGATGCCGGGGCAAACTGGTTGCTGGTCCAGGGTCTTTACGATCATCCGCACCGTCCGCAATGGCAGCCGGGCGGCGGCGGGCTCTGCCTGCACACGATTCTGCCAGATCCGACGAACGCCAAACGCATGCACATTGCGATATCGACCGGCGGCGTCTATCGCACAGACGACGGCGGAGCGACGTGGGACGTGAGGAATGTTGGTGTGCGCGCTCAATTCATGCCTCCCGATCAGCAGTATCCCGAGTTTGGGCAGTGCGTACACAAGATCGTTTCGCATCCATCTAATCCGAAACGCATGTTTTTGCAAAACCACTGGGGGCTCTATCGCAGCGACGATGGTGCTGATTCATGGACAGACATCGCCAATGGAGTGCCTTCGGATTTTGGCTTCGCCATGGTCGTTGACCATAACCAGGCCGACAGCGCCTATATCATCCCGTTGGAGTCGGACGAGTTTCGCTGTACGCCTGAAGCAAAGCTGCGCGTATATCGCACGCGGAATGCGGGCGACAGTTGGGAAGCGCTCACGAACGGCTTGCCGCAGGAGAACGCGTTTGAGACAGTCCTGCGCGATGGGATGTCAGCCGACGAAATGAATCCCACCGGCGTTTATTTCGGAACGCGGAACGGCAAATTGTTTGGTTCAAGCGACGCCGGCGATTCCTGGCGCATGATGGAGGAAGGTCTGCCACCGGTGGTTTGTGTAAAGACAGCAGCGGTTTGAGTGAGTGCAAGTCTTCAACGATGCAAGTTTTTGTGATGCCCATCTTCAACTGTGCAGGTTTTTAGGATGCTAAATGGAGTTATCAGGAGTGGGAAATGAAAATGTTGTACTGAAGTAGATCCGTCCCGGTAATCGTTTCAATGATCACCTTTAACATTGCAGGTTTCCTGACCGAGTTCACCGATGATCGCACCCGGATCGAGCTCGACTCTTCGCCCGGTACCGTGGGGGCGGCCCTGAATGAGTTGTGGCAACAGCACGTTGGCCTGCGCGACCGGGTAGTAAATGAAAAGGGTGAGGTCAGACAACACGTCAATGTGTTCGTCAACAACGAAACCATCCCCCGCAAAGAAGTGCTCAAAACCACGCTGAAAGAAGGCAGTGAACTCACCATCATGCCTTCAGTCAGCGGCGGAGGCTAATAGGACCTATTCGACCGATAGGCCCTATTCATCCGGAGAATTACTTCACGTATATCTCGATGGTGGGCTTGCCGTTGGGAAAGTTCACCTTGCTACCGTTGTACAAGATGGCTCCATATTCGTCCCTCACGATTATTCTTTGGACCTTCTTGTTCTTATCCTTGAGTTCATGCTTCTTAATGGCTGAATTAAATGCCATACAGTCATCCTTTTTCGGACATTCAAGCGTCAGCGATCCGCCCTTCAGGATTATTGGGTCGCCATCCAACATCTGGAGTGGCTCCTGCAACTGAGCGAATGTAGATGCGCTGCGCGCCGTCAGGGTCAACACTCCGACGGCCAGAATCACCGTCACGGCAATGCCGATTACTAGTTTGCGGGAAAGCCTCATTGATCTTCTCCTTGTTTGGGTAAGGTGGGAAAACAATTGCACGGGGCATCGGCCGCAGCGTGCGTAATTAAGCCACTCGTTCATTGAACCACTTCAGCGAGCTGCTTGCGGAGCTGCTGCACATCCGGCCGCGCGAAGTAAGAGTTGAAGACTTCTGCTCCCCACTTTTGCTCAAGTGTGGCCAGCAACTGAATAGCCTTTGCCGTCTGATCTCGCGCCGGCCCGGCTTGCCCCACGGCGCCGCTGGCCAGGGCCGCAATTGCCCATGATTGCCACTCTGATCCAGTCAACCCCGCGCGAGCAAAATCCTGCTGTGCTTCCATCGACTTCGTCAGTGCTTCCGACGAGTTGCCCGCCAGCAGCGCGGCCCGCGCCAGAGCCAACCGCGCAACCGCGAGCCGCAGAGGATCGCTAAGGGGCCTGGCCATTTCGACTGCCTCAGCGCACGTTTTCTTGCCTGCCGCTGCGGCGCCACTATTTGCTTGCGCCAGGCCGAGCACCCGCTTCGCATCTATTGCCAGATTGGGAAACTCAGTACCCGACGCCGCCAATAACTTTTCAGCTACACTTTTGGCTTCCGCAAAGCGTCCCTGGCTTAAGGCCATCTCCGCAGTCGTGAGATTGATTTCTGCCGCCAGCCGCTTAATACCACCAGTGGGGCTGCTGGCGATGGCATTGGCCTGGTCCAGCAGGGTCTGAGCTTCCGCGTAGCGCCCTATCTGCCAGAGAACATTGGCGCGAGCCAGCATGTTATAACCAATACTCCGCTGCACGCCTTCAGTTTTTTGAATCGCGTAGGCCTGATTCAAATGATCCAAAGCTTCCGAGTATTTCTCCTGCCGCGACAGCACGGATCCCAGCTCGCTATGCGCAAATGATACCTGCGACTGGTCATTCATTTGCCGGGCGAGTTCCAGTAGGTCGCTGTCAGCCTTCAGTGCCGCTTCATAGTCGCCCTTCTGCACACTGGAGCGCGCTAGCAGGCCGAGTCCCAGCGTGGTCTCTCTGCGGTATCCCCCCTGTTGATAAAACGCGAGGGCCGGCGAAAGGTATGTAACCGCCTCGTCAGGCTTGTTTTGTTGCACGCGCAGGCTGGCCATGGAAAACATTGCTCTGGCTTCATTTCGGCGGGCCTTATTTCGCTGCGCTGATTCCAACGCCTGCATCAGGTACTTCTCCGTCTCTGCGTAATCGCCCCGAACCAGGAAAGCGTTGCTGAGATCGATTAATCCCTGGGCCGCCAGGTTTTCCATGCCATTTTTCTGGGCGAGCTCAATGGCTTGCCGCGCGTAGTCAGTAGCGCGCGCCATTTCTCCCGCATCCACGGTGACGCTGCTGAGCTGCAAGAGCGTCTTAATCTCCTGCGATTTGTTATCGGCAGCGCGGGCCAGATTCAGAGCTTGCTCCAACTGTGTCTTAGCATCGGCCAGCTTGTTGCTGTTATTAAGAAGAAAGCCGCGCTGGTAGGCCACTTCGGCGCGGCCTTCAAGATTTCCCAACGCCTGATAAATGGCCTCAGCTTTATCGAATGAGGCCAGCGCCGCCGGCAGTTCCCTCCGCCGGCCCTGGAGAATTCCCAGGCGCAGGAACGCAGTCGGGTATTGCGGGTTTCGCGTGGTCGCTTCCGTGAAGTTGGTTATAGCATTCGCGATTTCATTGTTCTTCTCATAGGCGCGCCCCAGGTCCACGAGCACGTATGCCTTTTCGGCTTTCGGAGCCTGTTGCGCGATTTGTCGAAAGAGCTCAATCGATTTCGCATAGTCATGCCGGGCAGTGGCGGTTATTGCATCGAGGTAAAGCAAGTCCTTGCTTGAGAGTCCGGAACGATCGGCGGCAGTCACGCGAAGCAGTTCGTCTTTGGCGCGATCGGAGTAATCCAGTTCAACCAACGCCTCGGCCAAACGGGCATGAGCCAGCATGTATCGCTCATCGGCGGCGACGGCCCGCTCCAGGGCCTTGCTGGACTGATAATACGCGCCTTCGCGAAGAGCGTTTGTGCCGACGTCGTACCAGCGCTGCGCCTCGGCCGAAGGCTGATAAGGAGTAGGTCGCCACCAGCGCCAGGCAATCAAGCCGGCCGCCAGGATGACCGCCAGCGCGATCAGGATGTAATAGATGGGAATTCGTGGGCGTTGCAGTACCTGAGAAAGAGTCCCAAAAGCCCGACTGTTACCGGTGGAGGAGGGAGAAAAGGCGCGACTGATAAGCGTCTTCCCTGAGTCATCGCGCACGAGTTCTCCCACCGAGTTAAGATCGGCGCCCATCTCCGCGGCGGATTGATAACGGTTATCAGGTTTCTTCGCCAACGCCTTGAGGGCTACGAAGTCCAGTTCTTTAGGAACGCGGGGATTGATCTTTGACGGCAGCTCCGGATCGACCTGGAGCACTTTCGAAGCAATCTCGATTAGCGAGCTGCCGGAGAAAGGCATCTGCCCGGTGATTGATTCGTACAACACGGCGCCCAACGCAAACAGATCACTACGTCCATCGACCGCACCGCCGGTGGCTTGTTCCGGCGAAAGGTAAGCAGGAGTGCCCAGCACCACACCGCTGCCTGTTTTAGCCGACAACAGGGTCAATGCTTCCGGCTCTGAACTGAGCACCCGGTCATTGGTCAACTGTTTTGCCAGTCCGAAATCAAGCACCTTCACCCGCCCGCGTTCGTCAACCATGATGTTTGAGGGCTTGATGTCGCGATGAATAACACTGCGTGCGTGCGCCTCGCCCAGGGCCGTGGCCACCTCCGAAATAATCTCCAGGGCTCTGGCCAGGGTGAGTTGACCCCTTTCGATCAGCTCGCTCAGCGGCTGGCCCTTAACGAATTCCATCACCAGGAAGGGCTGGCCATCGACGGTCTCGCCATAATCGAAAAGGGTCGCTATCGAAGGGTGACTGAGTTCTGAAATGGCGCGCGCTTCACGCAGGAAACGAGCGCGAAAATCGTGTTCATTGGTGGCGGCGAAAGGGAATTTGATCGCCACGCGGCGGCCCAGCAGCGTGTCTTCGGCAAGATAGACAGTGCCCATACCTCCCGCGCCGAGAGGCTCAAGTATCCGGTAATGAGAAACGGTTTGCCCGATCATTGGCGCGGATTGACTGCGACGGGTCGCCCACTGAAATGGCGGGTGCTGAAAGACTTAGGAAGCCCGATGCAAAGAATTACGCGCGAATACTACGACACGGGCGCGGGCTTTTCAATCCAATACTGAGATAAGCGGTGGGCAATGACAGGGAAAGGCAGGCGCGGAATGCAGGGCTTTGCCCAAAAGAGTCCGGCCGGTTCGAAGAGGACCACTGAGAACACCTAAGATGACCATTGGTTCGTGTTGCTTCGTGAGATTTCCTGGATCGTGTGCTTGGGATTCGGAGCCACACGATCCACGAATCACACTAAACTTCACTAAAGAACACGAAATAGGAATTTTGGGCAAAGCCGCGCGGAGGCGCAAACTACTGCAGCTTTGAGTCCTGTTTTGAAGAGGTAATCGAAATAAATGCAGGTGCTTCTGCTTTTTGGTCGCGTAATCGCAGCCTGATCAGGGTAAAGGCTACGCCGACTCCGACCGCTAAAAAGACCCCACCGATCAGCAGGAGCCCCAGGTCATCAAAGCCACCACAGTCTTCACACTCCGGAAGAACGAGGGCGAATAACAGAGCATCTTCCAGAACCCTGAACACGGCGGCGGCAAGTGGTGTGAGCAGAAGCATAATGCAATAAGGCCTTTCAGTTTCGGATTCCGAAACAGGTGTGCAGTCGATGAGTTAGACACCGCGGGCTCCAATTTGTTCCGCTCAGAGCATAGGGCCTATGCGACCTATAGGACCTATTCCTCAATACCCCCCATTTACCATTCACGATTTACCATTTACGATGACCTCCATGAACTCCTACACCGATCCTGCGATTCGCATCACGCTGCTACCACGCGACACCAATTCCCAGGGCACGATATTTGGCGGCGTCATTCTCAGCTACATCGACATGGCTGGGGCCATTGAGGCGCACCGTCATACCAAAATGGATCGCTTTGTGACTATCGCGATGCGCGAAGTGAAGTTTCATCAGCCGGTCTTCGTCGGTGACCTGGTGAGTTTCTACGCGGAGACCCTGCGCGTCGGCACGACATCAATTACGGTGCGGGTTGTAGTGGAGGCTGAGCGCCCCAGCAGTTCGGATGACAGCGTGCGGGTCACCGAAGCGGAAGTGGTCTATGTGGCGGTCAACAAGAACCATCAGAAGGTGGAGATTAAGAGGTAAGAGAAGGTATAGGTCCAATAAGTCCTATAGGCCCTATATTGTTTTTCACTAATTCAATCGGGCTTGCATGCGGTGGAGACTGACGGCGGCCTGGGCAAAGTCGGGATTCTGTTCAAGGGCCAGACCGTAGTGCCTGGCGGCCTCCAGAAACCGGTGCCGCATTTCGTAAACGCGTCCCAGATTGAAATGCGGAAAGGCGTAGGATTCGTAACGCGGCGCCAGCAGCGCGCGTTTGAACCAGCGCACACAGCCGTATGAATCACCCTTGGTCAGCAGATAGCTGCCTATATCGTTGTAAGGGTTGCCAAAAGTCTCGTCCACCCGAATTGCTTCCAGGCATTCAGCGATAGCTTCATCGTGCCGGTCCTGGAAACTGTAGACCCAACCAAGAAAGGTGTGCGCTTCAGCGGTGGGGAAAGTCTCAATAGAACGCCGATAGAGCTCAATGGCTTCTTCGTAGTTGTTCTCCATCTGCGCGTGATAAGCGCGCTGGAAAAATTCCATTGCCGTCAGTTTGGCCCCCGCTGAGGCATCGTCGTCGAAAATCAATTGCTCGCTCATGAAGTGGCACAGACTTCAGTCTGTGATGGAAGACGCGGAATCTTTCCTGGATCGGGCCCAGTTTTGAGTTGGCATCACAGACTGAAGTCTGTGCCACTTCAAATCTTCAAGTCTTGCCGGTCAGCAAAGAAGTCCTTCCAAGGATCATTCTTTTTTAACAACCCCGGTGCGTTCTTAATCGTGTAGTCGGAAATCTTCACGCCGCGCTCGATCTGCTTCCACTGCAAAGGCATCGAAACAGTCGCGCCCGGTTTCGCGCGGGCCGAATAGGGCGCGGCAATGCTCTTACCCTTCGCGTTTTGCATCCAGTCAACATAAACCTGTTGCTTCTCCCGTTTAGCGAGGGAGCGTTGCGTGGTGGCGATCTTCGGGGCGCGCCGGGCAATTTCATTGGCCAGGGCTTCTGCCACGCCGGCGATCTTCACGTAATCGTGTTTGGGTTTCAGCGGCAGGTAGATGTGTATTCCTGATGAACCGGAAGTCTTCGGATAGGATGGCAGGCCCAGTTCATCCAAAACCTCTTTTGCGGTCAAGGCCACTCGCAATACATTTCCCCAGGGCGCTTGTTTGGGATCGAGGTCAAGCATCACGTAATCCGGTTTCATGAGATGCTGGGTAGTTGAATGCCACGGGTGCTGTTCGATTGTTCCCAGGTTAACAAAGTGCAGCAGCGAGGCGGGCGTGGTGTAAACCGCATAATCCAACTCGCGGCCCTCCTGATTCGTCAGCCGCACGGTCTTGATAAAGGCCGGGGCACTGTCCAGGTCCTGTTGGAAAAACATGGGCGCCTTGATCCCGCGCGGGTAGCGCTGCAGGATGGCCGGCCGGCCTTTCAAGAATGGCATGATCAGCGAGCTGATTTGCAGGTAGTAGCTGATTAAGTCGAACTTCGTCAGCTTCTCCTCGAGCCAGTAGATGCGATCGAGGCTGGTCACAGAAACGCGCTCGCCTTCGAGATTGAGGATCAGATCGCCCTTCGGCTTCCTCAGGGAAAGGAACTCCTCCGCCGAGATCGATGGACCCAGGCGCTGCGCGGTGCGTTTAACCGCCGTTTTCTTTTCAGTTGCGGGACGTGCCATGGTTTGTTTTCGCGCCAGGGCGCCAAGAACTCATAGAGTGTCACAGACTTCAGTCTGTGATGGAAGACGCGGAATAGTTCTCGATCGGGCTAAGTTCGAATCGGGTATCACAGACTGAAGTCTGTGCCACTCAAAAGAGAGCCCCTATTCTTCCTCAACCGGCGGTAGATCGCTGTTGGCCGGGCCCATTATGACATGCCCGAGCGCGTCGTAGCGCGAACCGTGGCAGGGACAGTCCCACGTCTTTTCAAACGAATTCCAGTCCACAATGCAGCCCAGGTGCCGGCACACCGCCGACATCTCATGCACCTCGCCGGCTTCATCTTTGTAAACAGCCACCTTTGCCATCCCGCGCCGAATGACGGCGCCAGAGCCGGTCTTTATTTCTTTGTCGGAATCGACTTCGCCGGGAGTCACCAGATCAACGTACTGGCCGGCGACATTGATGTTTTCCCTGGCAAACTCCTTGATCGCGCCCAGTGTGACTCGCGATGGGCTGTAGAGATCTTCCCACTCATTCTTTCGCCCCAAGATCAGGTCCGTCAAAAGAATGCCGGCAATGGTGCCGTGTGTCATTCCGTTCCCGGAGTCACCGGTAGCGATAAAGACATTGTCGTGGTCCAGAGGGTTCTTGCCGATGAAGGCCAGCCCATCAATGGGTTCCATAACTTCACCCGACCAGCGGAACTCAATCTCCTTCATCATGGGAAAGCGTTCTCGCATCCACTTTTCCAGTATGGCCAGTCGGCGATTGGCATCGTCTTTTTGCCCGACCTTGTGATCTTCGCCACCGCAGATCAGTAGGTCATGCGCCCGGGCGCCCTCCGCCACCGTCTGAACGCGAACGTAGTGGTAGGGATCGGGCGTGTCCCAGTAGAGGGCCCTGGTGACAGAGCCGCGCGGCACTCGCGCGCCCAGCACGTAGGTCATGTAGCCTGACTGCTTGGTATGGATGGCGACCAGATCATTTACCGGAGTGTTGGTGGCCACGACGATCGCATCCGCTTTGACTACTGGCCCGATCGCAGTTTCGATTCGAGCTGATTTGCCGCCTTCAAACTTGCTCGCGTGTGTTTGGCAAAAGATTTTGCCGCCTTCGCGTTCGATGGCGTCGGCCAGTCCGGCCAGATATTTCAAGGGATGAAACTGCGCTTGCCTGGGAAAACGCAGGGCCTTACCGGTGTCGTAGTCGAGTGGCGCCCGATCGACCAATTCAATGTCGGTCAAGCCCGCGCGATGCACAGCCTTCAGCTCGTCATCGAGGATTTCCTTTTTATCGCCGGGTGGCACAAACAAGTAACCGTCCACTCGTTCAAAGTCGCAATCAATCTTTTCCTCGCTGACGATCTTCTCAATTCGATCAATGGCAGCTTTATGACTTTGCGCCGCCAATCGCGCGCTGTCTTCACCGTGCAGTCGCTCCAGCTCAAAATAACGATTGTCGAGCGCCGTAACCAGATGCGCCGTCGTCCGGCCGGTCATGCCGCCGCCAATAGGCCCATCGTCCATCACAACCACGGATTTTCCTTCGCGGGCCAGCAGGTAAGCTGTGGTCATGCCGGCAATGCCCGCGCCCACGATACAAACATTCGCGTGGACGTCTTCGGTTAAGGCGGGCCGCACCCGGATTTCCGCGGTTGCCATCCAGCTGGAGAGCGTAGTTCCTGAAGTCGGATCCATTTATCTTTCCTTCCCTGGGCGAAAGCTGATCTCAGTTGACAAGCGACTTGTATGCCAACCCTGTAGGGGCGGCACTCCGTGGCCGCCCCTTTTTGTAAAATCCAGTTGTCGAAATTGCAGGGGGCCTACTGAAACATTACGCAGTCCCGCCGAAGAGGGGTGGCCACGGAGTGCCACCCCTACAAACTGGACTGTCTTGAATTGCAACGTAAGAATTGAGGAATTGCGTGGATCAATACAGAACAAAGGCATCAAACTACGAGGACGCGGTTGGCATGCACCTTGAATTCCAAGTTCACGAAACAGCTACAATTCTTTAGAGTGAGGGAAACCGGGGAGGAAATATGCGAATTCTGAAGCTATGCCTGATCGCCCTATCAATTGGCCTTGCTATCGGGGTCGTGGGCCGTCAAATCATTGGCGGTGAGCTTGCAGCGCGCACCAATGGAGGAACCGTTGGCCCTGCGTTCACGCTCCGCTACCGGCTGGATGCATCGCAGAGTAAATTCATGGTGCGAACTTTTTCCGGCGGGCTGCTTTTCTTTAAGGGACATGATCATTTTATTAAGGTAGGCGACTTTGCGGGCGAAGCGGAGTTGACCCCCACCGCGGTTAGCCCGGCTTCACTGCGGATGACGATTCGGGCCGACTCGCTGGAAGAAACGCGCGATGTTTTCACTCCAGCACAGAAACAGATTATTAATAAGGAGATCAAGGAGCTCGTACTTGAGACGGCAAAATATCCCGAGATCGTTTTTAAGAGTACTGACGTTACGGGCAAACTAACCACCGCCGGGCACTACGAAGCGAAGATCGGCGGGGACTTGACCTTGCATGGCGTGACCCGCCACATCATTATTCCTGCTGACGTCACGCTCGAGGGTAACAACCTGCGGGCGCGAGGTGAATTCACCATCAATCGCGGTGATTACAATGTGAAGGCTACGTCGGCCGTGCATGGGACCATACGAGTTCGCGACAAGTTGAAGTTTACGTTCGACATTGTGGCCCATCAGTATTAGGAACGGCGTGCAGCTGATACTTTTGGCGTGATTATTTCGAGTCTAGCCTAACCAAAGCGCCGTCGTCGCTTCGCTCTGCCGGCGCCTTCCACAGGTTCTATTTGGAGTGCGGTGGCAAGCGAAGCGCGACACCGCTTTGGATTGGGCTAGTAAGCATTCTCTAAGAGTGGTAGCACATAATCGATTTGAATCCGGGGTTAAGTGATAGATCGGCAGCCTAACCAAAGCGCCGTCGCCGCTTCGCTTTGCCGGCGCACTCCAAATAGTTGAGCGTGCCCAATGAAATCAAAACTGATATCCGACAATGGGGCCAGAAGGTACGCCTTGGTGTTCGACAAAGGCGATGAAGTATTTGCTGAGCTATTGAGATTTGCGCAGAAAGAAAAAATAACTGCCGCCCATTTCAATGCGCTGGGAGCGTTGAGCGATCTGACGTTTGGATGGTTCGACCCTCAACGCAAAGAGTACAAGCGCTTTGATATTGCCGAGGGCGTTGAAGTCATGTCGTTCGTTGGCAACCTGGCAACTACGGAAGCCGGCGAGCCAAAGCTTCATGCTCATGTGGTGATTGGCAAAAGCGACGGCACTGCCCACGGGGGCCACTTTTTTGAGGGCCACGTTTGGCCCACGCTGGAAATGGTTCTCGTGACCGCGTCCGAAAGCATCGTCAGAAAGATTGATGAAGAGTGTGGGTTGCCGCTGATCGATCTGACGCTCGGATGAGTTCCGGAACAGGGATGTTTCCAGCGGATTCACAGACTGAAGTCTGTGCCACTTTATGCAAGAGCTTTCAAATAAGAGACAGCAGCTGCTGGTTGATCTACAGGCGGACGCCTTTAAGTATTTTGTCAACGAAGTTAACACCGAGAACGGCCTCGTTGCCGACAGCACCAAAGAGGGCTGGCCTTCAAGCATCGCGGCGGTGGACATGGCTCTGGCTGCCTATCCCGTCGGTGTCGAACGCGGACTTATCTCGCGCGAGGAAGCGATTGTGCGAACCTTGCGCAAGCTGCGTTTCTTCGCCAACAGCCCGCAGGGTAAAGCGCGCGATGCAACAGGATATAAGGGCTTCTACTATCATTTTCTCGACATGCAGACCGGACGGCGTGCCTGGCAGTGCGAAGTTTCCACAGTGGACTCGGGTTTTCTTTTTGCCGGAATGCTAACCGCCGCTGCTTATTTCAAAGGCGACTCTGAAGACGAAGCTGAGATACGCACACTGGCCGACATGCTCTACCGGCGGGCTGACTGGCAGTGGGCCACGAACGGCAAGGCCACGCTGACGCATGATTGGAAACCGGAGACTGGTTTTCTGCCCTATCGCTGGGACTGCTATGACGAATCGCTGCTGATGTACATCCTGTCAATGGGGTCGCCTACGTTTCCGCTGCCTTTTGAAAGTTACCAGGCGCAGAGCTCGGGCGACTTGTGGCGCAAAGTTTACGACTACGAGTTGCTGTCCGCCGGCCCACTCTTTGTTCATCAGCTTTCACAGGTCTGGCTGGATCTGCGGGGACTGCAGGACGCGCTGATGCGTGAACGTGGGCTGGATTACTTCGAAAACAGCCGGCGCGCGACTTACGTGCAGCAGGAGTATGCGCGACGCAATCCCCAGGGCTTTGCCGGGTACAGCGAAGTTTGCTGGGGGTTGACTGCCAGTGAGGGACCGGGTCCGGCCACAAAACAGATCGATGGGGTCGAGCGAGTGTTCTTCGATTACATTGCGCGCGGGGTTCCTGACGGTCCGGACGACGGCACGGTTGCGCCCTGGGCGGTGGTGGCTTCACTGCCTTTTGCGCCCGAGATTGTATTGCCCACGCTCGAGCATTTTGAGCAAATGGAGATCGGCACAGAACAGGCATACGGCCTGGAGGCGACTTTCAACCCCACGTTTCCCGACGAACAATGCCGCAAGTGCGGGTGGCTATCGCCCTGGCACTACGGCATCAACGAGGGACCAATTGTTTTGATGATAGAGAACTATCGCACCGAATGGCTGTGGCGCCTGATGCGAACCTGTCCCTATATAGTTAATGGATTGAGGCGCGCGGGGTTCAGAGGTGGCTGGCTGTAACTGGCAGTTGAGTTTGGATCCTTTAAAGGTTGGTTGAGAGGTGCTGGCTACGAGTCTGCTGGAGTGACTTGGTTGTTTCACGCAAAGGCGCTAAGAAAGGAAAAGCAGAAGGCGCAAAGAATTGAGTGCTCCCTTTGCGCCTTACGTCTTTCTTTTCTTGGCGTCTTTGCGTGAAACCCCAACTCTTGAGCGCTCTCAAGCTCAAAACAACAACAATCAGTAACCGTTGGGTTGCGCCTGCATCCAGTTCCAGGCTGATTCGATCATCATTCGCAGGTCCTGTTGCAGGGGTTTCCAGCCGAGTTCGCTTTTGATCTGTTCTGTGCTGGCGATCAGTACCGCCGGATCGCCCTGCCGTCGGGGTCCCACCTTCACGCCGATTTCTTTTCCGGTGACGGCGCGCGCTGTCTCAATCACTTCCCGCACCGTGTACCCGTCGCCGCCACAACCCAGGTTGTAGACCCGGCTTCCTTGCGGCAACGCGTTGAGAGCCAGGATGTGCGCCCGCGCCAGGTCGACTACGTGAACATAGTCGCGCACGCAGGTGCCGTCGCGGGTGGGATAGTCGTCGCCATAGATCTCCACCTCACTGCGCTTGCCCGCAGCCGTTTGCAGCACCAGGGGAATCAGGTGGGTCTCCGGATCATGCGCTTCGCCATGGGTTGGCGTGGCACCGGCGGCGTTGAAATAACGCAGGCTGGCGTAGCGCAAGTCATGAACCTCGTCATCCCACGCCAGCGCTCGTTCAAACGCCAGTTTGTTTTCACCGTAGGGGTTCTTAGGTTTTGTCTGATCGCTCTCTTCGATTGGTTGTTTGTCGGGCTCGCCATAAACCGCGGCCGAAGAAGAGAAGACAATGCGCTTCATGCCGTTGTCGCGCATCACGCTGAGTAAAGTAATTCCCCCCATGACGTTGTTGCGGTAGTACTTTTCCGGCTGTTCGACAGATTCCCCCACCTGGGCGTAGGCCGCCATGTGAATAACTGCTTCGATCTCGTTAACCCGCAGCGTCCGGCCAAGCGTTTCGCCATCCAGCAAATCTCCTTCGACAAACTTCGCCTTCGGATGGACTGCAGCGCGGTGGCCCGTTTGCAGATTGTCGTAAACGACGACGTCAGCTCCGTCTTTGATCAACTCCTCGACCACTACACTGCCGATGTAGCCGGCCCCACCTGTCACCAGGACGCGCATATTGTGTTCAGAGTCCTTTCGCTTTCAGCCATTGACGCACTACATCTTTCAGATCGCGCTTGTTTCCGTCAACCTCGTAGTTGAGGCGACGCATCTCTTCAGTCGAAATTGCGCCGCTGAGCTTCGTCATAATTACTAACAGGAACGACATTGCATCCGAGTCCTCGCTGGATGGGACCTTAATCGAGGCATCTCTGCGAACCAAGAGAACCGCTTCGTATGGCGGAAAGTAGTGACGGTCGTCTTCCAGTTGCACCAGATCGAGCGCGGCGATGCGGCCATCGGTGGAATTGCCGGCGATCAGATCCACTTGTCCGGAAGAGAGCGCAATATAGGTCAAGGATAGATCCATTTCGCGTGGTTCTTCCGCGAACTTGAGCCCGTAAGCTTTTGCCATGCCGGGGTATCCGTCCGCGCGCGACTTAAAGTCCTGGCCAAACCCTGCCCGCCACTGTGGCGCATACTTTGTGACATCGGAAATGGTCCTCAGATTTAGTTTGCGCGCATCAGTGCCGCGCACCAGTATGGCAAACGTATTCTCGTACCCGAGGGGTGGGCTGACTACGACGTTAAACTTCTCGGCGTACTCGCGTTGAACCTGATCGTAAACAGCGCGGGGATCGGAAATTGGTTGATGATGAAGGATCGCAGTGTACGCAGTGCCGGTGTATTCAGGATAGACATCGATGCGCCCGGACAGCAACGCCTCGTGCGGGAGGTTTCCGCCCAGTTCAAACTGGCGCTCCACCGTGGCACCCTGCGCCTCCAGCATTTGCGCCACGATTTCGGCTAGCAGGGACGATTCGGTGAAGTCCTTCGAGCCGACAACAAATCGGACACCCGTGCTACCAGCATTTGACTCCGTCCGCTGGCCTCTAAACGAAAACAAAACGGCGGCCAGCATGATAATCGCGATCGCGGCCACCAGCATCTTTTGCACGCCCGATACTCGTGATTGTCTCTTGCCAGTCGCGGCGAAGTGCTGTTCGAAAACGCCCAGGGAAAAGTCGGCCGCCAGAGCTATCAATGCCGCCGACCCGGCCCCGGCGATGAGAAGATTGTTGTCGTATTGCCGCAGCCCGCGAAAAATGTAAACACCCAACCCTCCTGCGCCCACGGCAGCGGCTATCGTCGTTACGCCAACCGCAATGACTGTCGCGACCCGCACGCCCGTCAAAATTACGCTGGTCGCTAAAGGCAATTCCACCTGCCAGAGGATCTGTTTGTCGGTCATTCCCATCCCGACGGCGGCGTCGCGCATGGCCGGTTCAACGCCAAGAATCCCGGTGACCGTATTGCGAATGATCGGCAGCAGGGCATACACGACCAACGCCACCAGCGCCGATCGGGCCCCGATCCCCCCAATGAACGGCAACGGAATCAGGAATCCGAACAGGGCCAGGCTGGGAATGGTTTGCATCACGTTCGCGATTCCCAGCACCGGTCCGCGCAATGCTTTCTTTCGCGTCAGCAATATTCCTGTGGGTATGCCGATTAGAATCGCGACTACGGTAGAGAAGAACACGAGGGCCAGATGCTGCCGGATCAGGACCAACAACTCGTGGGAGTTCTGCTGCAGGAATTGCCAGAGGCTCATTTGTCGCCCTCAGCGGAAGCCAAAGAGTTTTCCAGCAGCAACGTATCCAGGTAAGCGCGCGCGTGTTGGTTGCCAGATTCTCTGAACGCCTGCGGGGTCTCGATCAACTCAATGGCCCCGGCAGCCATCAAGGCGATGCGCGAACCCAGCAACAGCGCCTCGCGCACATCGTGAGTGACGAACACGACGGTCTTACCCAGGCGCTGTTTTAGTTCGCCAAACTCCTGCTGCAGGCCTGCCCGGGTTAAAGGATCGAGGGCGCCGAAAGGCTCGTCCATAAGCAGCAATGGCGGATCTGCCGCCAGAGCGCGGGCGACGCCGACGCGTTGTCGCTGGCCACCCGACAACTCGCCGGGATAGCGTTGGGCAAATCGATTCGCGTCCAGTCCCACCAGCTCCAGTAATTCCTTAACGCGATCACGAATGCGACTTTGCTCCCATCCCTCGAGCGTGGGCACCAGGGCAATGTTTCGTTCAACTGTGAAGTGCGGAAATAATCCTGCTTCCTGAATCACGTAACCCGCGCGCCGGCGCAAGCGTATTGGATCCCACGCACTGGTTGGTTTGCCTTCTACGAGAACCTGGCCGCTGGTTGGAGTCAGCAGGCGGTTAATGAGTCGCAGGGTGGTGGTTTTGCCGCAACCTGATTCACCCAGCAGCACCAGCGTCTCGCCGCGGTTAACCGTTACGCTCAGGTTATCGATGATCGGCGCGGCGATACCTTCAACGTGGTAGCTGACGTCGCGGAACTCAACCAGCGGTTGGGCGTTCGGTGTCATAGTTGTAGGGGCGCCACTCCGTGGGCGCCCCTTTCTTAGCCGCAGATTTGCGCGGATAAACGCAGATCTGCAAAACGAGGGCAAGTACCGCCTGCGATAGCGGGCGGGTAGTTGGCGCACCAGTTAAGGGAAAATAGCGTGTACCTGCCCGTTATCGCAGGCGGTACTGACAAAGCCTTATCTTATCCGCGCTTATCCGCGTAAATCCGCGGCTAATGAAGTCCTACACCACCAGAAACAGATTACTGCTGAAGTATTCGCGGCTATCCATCCAGGTGCGACTGCGTTCGAAACCTGTCTCGGCAGCCATACGGGAAAGTTGCGCCAGATCGTATTTATAAGAGTGCTCCATGTGAATGCGCTCGCCTGCCTCAAGCGCAATCTGCATTTTGAGCTTGCCGATGAGAGCGGTCTGCCGGGAAGGACTTTCCAGATAAACTTCCATGCGCCCTTCGCCGCCGTTGTAAGCGGACACGAGGTTGAAGCGCCGCACGTCAAAGTCCGCGTCCAGCTCGCTGTTAATGCGCGTCAACTGGTTGCGCACGAAGGCACTGGTCACACCCAGCGCATCGTTATATGCAGCCTCGAGAATGTGCGGATCTTTCTTCAGATCGGCGCCCAGCAGCAAGGCATCACCCGGTTGCAACACGCCGCGCATAGCGCGAAGAAACTTCGAGGCCTCTGCGCTATCAAAGTTTCCGATATTTGATCCCAGGAAGAGCGCCAGTGCGCGCTCGCTATGCAGAGAACCCAACGCCGCGATGCCATCGTAGTAATCGCCGGCGTAGGCAGCGACTCGGAGGGCCGGATACGTTTGCAGTAGAGATCGAGCGCTGGTCTCCAGGGCTGAGGCGGAAATATCGACGGGAATAAAGACGAGCTCCCGCTGCTTTTTCAGCAGGGCCTCAATAATCAAGCGCGACTTGGAGGCACTGCCGCTCCCCATCTCGATCAATGTCTTGTCGCCTTTGATTGAGGCGGCGATCTCGTCGGCGTAGCGCGTCAGAATCTCCGTCTCGGCGCGGGTCAGGTAGTACTCGGGCAGCTGGCAAATGGCTTCGAAGAGGTGCGATCCCAGTTCGTCATAAAGGTACTTGGGAAATAATTGCTTGGGATTTGAGGACAGGCCGCGGGCCACGTCGGCGGCAAAGCTGGCGTGTTCGTCTTCGCGAGGCAGGCGGTGGAGAACCAGCCTATCGTCCGACGCCGGGGCCAGGTCAGGTTGTG
>JBDTOI010000034.1:0-29931 GCA_039933315.1 Pyrinomonadaceae bacterium | reverse complement strand
AGAAAGATGGTCGGGGCGAGAGGATTCGAACCTCCGACCTCTCGGTCCCAAACCGAGCGCACTACCAGGCTGTGCTACACCCCGAAAGCTATATCGTAAGTGAGTCTTGCAAGCAAAGTGAAAGCCATTCTATCTCCGGCGTTAATAGTCGGTCAACGTTGCTCGATGAAATCAACTAGAAAATGACGCATCTTCGACAAAGCCATAGCCCTGTGGCTTAGTTGATTCTTTACCGAAAACTCCATCTCGGCGCATGTCAAATTGGAACCATGAGGAATGAACACCGGGTCATATCCGAAGCCGTGGCATCCACGCGGATGAAAGTCAATTCTCCTTACGCATGCACCATTCGCTAGATACGTCAGGTCGCCCTTTGCGTCGGCCATCGCAATTACGCAGCGGAACCGACCAGTGCGTTTCTCTTCCGGAATGGACTCCATGCACGATAGCAGAAGTGAAACGTGGTCAGCATCAACGCCCTCGCCTGCAAAGCGGGCCGAAATCACTCTTGGCACTCCTCCCAGCGCATCCACCTCTACACCCGAATCATCGGCGATGCTGCAATGCTCAGTCTGTCTTGCGTATCCTTGAGCCTTCAGGATGGCGTTAGCGGCAAATGTCTGTCCTGACTCTTCCACAGCTATCACATTGGTAAAATCAGACAGGGATAGCGGCTTGAAAGGCAACCCCTCGAGAATCGAGACTACTTCAACGAGTTTTCCCGGATTCCGCGCAGCGATGACAATACTTTCCGGCAGGGAATTCATTCAGCTGTCAACTCTGAAGCAACTTGCGCGACCAACGTCGCGAGAAGGCCAAACGTCGAGTGCGTCGTTTTCTCAAAACCATTGCCACTAAGATTTGTGGTACTGACGCTATAGGGTATATCAGAAAGTAGCTTTGTGTTGCTCTCCGCATATCTGGAATTGGTGGAGACCAGAGAAAGAAATCCTTTTACACTCTCCGCCTCTCGCGTATAGGTAACTGCGAGTGGTGGCTCCGACGCCGATAGCGCACTAACTTGTCTCGCGGACTTAGCGAGGTCAAGCGTGGTTCGCTGCAACTTAGCCATTAGACATCTGCGCACCAATTCTGGAGGGCCCATAATCAATCGCCCCTCTACGAAGCCTGCAGAAAAGGTGCCTTCAATGGAGCTACGTAACTCGTAAGGCGCCACACGCTCTGTGCGAGCACCCGGTCCAAGACGTTTGCTGAGAAGCCTTTGTAAGGTTGGAGTGTCCAAAGGCTGAACGATCAGCACGCTAGTCGTGGCGGCCCCGTCGAGCCGAACCGTCACAATTTCCGGTCCGATCGCACCAAGAAAGGTATCGGGGTCATCGATGCCGTAGGGCCACAGAACGGCCCTCAATAAAGGGTTGAGTAACACAGCACCAAGAATGTCGACGTGAGACGAAATTGCACGATTCAAGCCACGCCAGGCGAGGCGCGGGTCTTGAAGGTTGTATTGAGTAAAGGAATAGGTGTCGCCAGGGAGGAGAGCGTTTGCTGCGAAGCTGGTACCAGAGGATCCAGCAAAGGCATCTCTAAGAGGGTTGGCCAAGTCCGGAGATAGCGACACAAAATAACGGTCTTCCACACTGACGCCTTCAGTTGTCGTCGCCCAGGCCGCTCCCTCCAGAATTCCTTCCGCGGCTTTGGAGAAGATTTGCTGAGCCTCCGCACTGGCGGACACTCTCTCGAAATATAATTGAGCAGCGAAGGCCGCAATTTTACCAAGACCCAAAGCGGAAACATAACCGAAGGCGACGGCTCGGTCGCCGCTAACGCGGGTGCGGAGTAGTTCTAAATTCTTGTTGCCCGCAAGGCTCGGTTTGGCTCCTCGTCGTACCAACGTGCATGCTTGAACAGCGCGAGCGTCATTCCCGATAATAGCGACCGAACCGATGAAGGCAACAACGATTCGACGGCCGTCTTTGGTGGATACCCACTCAACGAATTCAATTCCGTCAAGCATTCTCCGTTCGGTTCTGGATTGTGGGTAAACTCTTTGGGCCAAACGTTTTACCCATCTCTCTATCGCCGGTCTCATCCTTCTTTCGGTAGTGTGAGTCTCAATTACCAGCGCCGCCAGGGGCCGGATTCGTAACGTAGGCTCTTCGTCCATCGCGTCAAAGGACATGACAAACAACGCAAATTGCGCTCGTGCCAGAATAACCTGTTCGGCGGATCCTATACCTGTCCAACGAGCTAGACGACCCATCCAGGTAACACGAAAAAGATCAGGTTTGAAATCAGGATCGGTAGAAAGGACCCTCCACGCATCAGTCTGGGTCATATCAGTCGCAATCTTAGTCAGACTGTTGACCTCAAGGTAAAGGAGGGAGTCACCGGGGACGTACGCGGCCATCTCAACTTGGCGAGGTGAATTCCACCAAAGCCAGGCGACAGCGCCAAGAAGGAGTATACTTAGGACTGCCAGCAAGCGACTAACTCGCATAAGGCTGCATCGTACGTTAAGTCAAGAGTCTCAGCAACAAAGCAACGATCCCTTCCTGCCTGCGAGGCACAATCGCTGAAACCGGTATTAGTTTGTAGTAAGACCTGCACCTACCACGCCACCAGTGGGTCGACTGAAGTCGCTGGAATAACCCCGCCTCCAGTTCCAGGAAATGTCTGCTGGCGGGTCAGTTTGTTTCCACTATTAGCTTTATTCCCTTCCGAATCAAGCAGTTAAATGCTGTAAAATACTGTTGACATTAGTTCGCCAGTGTTGTAGCCTGCAGTCGGCGGTCGGGATTGCCCAAAAGCGTTCTGAAATCAAGCCGCCTCTTTGACTTGGACTGATAAGGGCACACTTCGCGTGAGCGGAGGCCGCAAAGCCGACGGGAGTCATCTTTCACGGAAAGCTTGACTCGGCTGGGTTGCCAGGATCTAGTACAATCCGCAGCGCTCGCTCACCAACCCACCGCGCCCACGTTTCTTCGAAAGTTGGACGCACCCAGCTATATCACCGACGACGAGTCACCCTCGTTCAAGCAGCCGCCAGTAAGACTGCGGAACGCCACATCAAAGTTGAAATCATCTCAACAAATTCTGCAGACCAAATCTCTGCGTTGCCGAACGTCGCGCGCTCGCCAAGCTCGCGCCCGATTGCGGCGCCAAAATCGCATCCGAATCGCGAGGAATCATTAATATGTTTACACGCGGCATAAGTAAGAAAAGTATGGTTGGCCTGGATATCGGCTCAAGCTCAGTCAAGGCAGTGGAGCTTCAGGGCAAGAATGGTAGCTTTCAATTGGTTAGTCTGGGATACGAGAATCTCCAACCCGACTCGATTGTAGATGGCCAAATCATGGAGTTGAACAATGTCTCGAATGTGATAGCAAATATCTTTAATGAGCATAAGATCGCGACTACGAGGGTTGCCGCCGGGGTTAGCGGACACTCGGTGATTGTAAAAAACATCATACTGCCGCAGATGAGTGAGGACGAGCTTCAGGAATCATTTAGCTGGCATGCAGAGGAACACATTCCTTTCGACATCTCCGATGTGAATCTGGATTACCAGATCACGGGTAACGCGTCCGACGCGCTTCAGGTACTCTTAGCTGCCTGTAAACGGGACAAGATAGCTAACCTCAAACAGGCGATCCAACTTGCCGGGAAACAGCCAGCCGTGATCGATGTCGATGCCTTCGCGCTTCAAAACTGCTATGAGTTGAATTACGAACCCCAACCGGGACAGATCGTTGCACTCTTGAACATTGGGGCCTCCACTACAAACATCAACATTCTGAACGGCACTCGGTCGGTATTCACTCGAGATGCGTCGGTGGGTGGCAATCAATATACCGGTCTCCTCCAGAAGGAACTTGGTCTCACGTTTGAACAGGCA
Source organism: Pyrinomonadaceae bacterium (assembly GCA_039933315.1). Classification (GTDB taxonomy): domain Bacteria; phylum Acidobacteriota; class Blastocatellia; order Pyrinomonadales; family Pyrinomonadaceae; genus DASXRU01. The sequence continues at coordinate 26,075 of JBDTOI010000034.1, read as the reverse complement.
GAAGCGGTCAAGCGCGGGATGGCAATTCCTGAAGGGGTTGAACAGCGTGCGATTGAACCTATCCTCGAGACGGTGTCTGACATCTTGGCTCTTGAAATTCAAAAGACAATGGATTTCTATCGCGCAACTGCTGAGGACGGCGAGTCGGCCGTGCAGAAGATACTTATCTCGGGTGGAGGCTCCAAGCTAACAGGGTTGATGGAGTATCTGGCTCATCGCTTTGAGATACCTGTGGAGGTTTTCGATCCCTTCCGTCAGATACGAGTGGACGCTAGAAGTTTCGATCCCGATTATATGCGTGAGGTCGTCCCGGAAATGGCCATCGCTGTTGGTCTGGCATTGAGAGGAGTTGAGGTTCGATGATTAGAATCAATCTTTTGGAATCGGTTACAGACCGGCCCAGCGCTGTTAGCGTCGTCGAGGACAAAGTCGCAAGTCCCTTAACCCAAACGTTGCTTCTGGCGTTAGTTGTGGGGGCTCTGCTCATAATGGCTATGGGCTACGATTATGTTAGTTCGCGTTCCCAAAACGCATTTGCCAAGAAAGAGTTAGAGAAACAGGAGCGGATCAATCAGCAGATGAATGCTGTCAACAAAGAACGTTCTGAACTTGAGAAAAAGATCAAAGACATTCAAGTAAGAATTGACGCCATCCAGCGATTGAGAGCTTCTCAGCAAGGACCAGGATTCGTGCTTAAAGAGATAAAGGATCGTTTCGATAGCGTGCCCGGGCTTTACCTCAAGAGTGTCGAACAAAAGGAAACCGAGCTAACGATAAAGGGCGAGTCACCGAACGAGGCTTCTGTGACCAGGTTTGGACAGAGTCTTGAGTTCTCGTCAGGGTTATTCACGAACCTAAACATAGAAACACTACGGGAAGTTGTTCAAGTGAAAACGGGTGGAGCAAGCTCAGCCGCCACTGAAGATCCGAATGCTCCAAAGCCAGAAGTAGTCACGTTTACGATAAAATGCAACTACTCTCAACCGAGCAACTCTCAGCCCGCGAATCCAGCCCCCAACCCCGCGAATCACATCGCAAAGAATTAAACTAACATCGCTTTGTCTCCGCAGAACTCGTGCGGAGGATTGAGGAAAGGTCATCACCTGTCATGAGAATTGGAACCCTTCAAACTCTCCCATGGTATTTTCGAGTAGCGATGTTTGGCGCCGTTGCATTGTTCATGTATGCAGGCTTCTGGTATCTGGTCACTCGTGGGACACGCGCTGAAACGAAAGAAGTCAACGCTAAGATTGCTGAACTGCTGCCGAAGAATGCTCAGGCCCAAATTGCCTCGCAGCGACTTAATGAATTCAAGGTCGCCTATCAAAACCGACAAGAAGAGTACGAGGAGCTCAAAGCATTGCTGCCAGAGCAGCGTGAGATAACCATGGTCCTACAGGGGCTACAGGAACGCGCTCGCAGTGCGCAGCTTTCGCTGCGGAAGTTTGCGCCAAAGGATGACGTGCAACAGGACTTCTACAGTGGTAAGAGGATCGACGTAGCTGTGACAAGTTCCTTCGCAAGCCTACGTAAGTTTTTTGATCAAATGGCCCACTACCAACGCATCGTGTCGATCACTAACTTTGAGATCAAACAGATAGATAAGCAAGCCCCAGGAAAAACTGTGGACGCAAGGTTCGATCTAACAGCGTATTATGTCTCAGCTGAGAAGCTACAGAACCAGCCCGGACAAGCTCCCAAATCACCTGCCTCCGGGGCGCCCCCGCCCGCGCCAGCAAAGTAGGATCAGTTCTAAAGTACCGCGCAGAATCTTGCGCTATTTATGGGATAGGAAAAATGAACCACCAAAGACAAATCATTCGTTTTACACTCGCCGGCCTGTTTATATTCCTAGGCACCTTTTTCGTTGTTACGACATGCGGTTCCGCGCAACAGCCAGCGACTGATGGTAAAAGTGTCGCCCGCGAGAAGACTGCGGGACGCGACCCGTTTAGGAAATATGAGCTGGTTGCACCGAAAGCAATCAAAAGCTCGATCTTGTTACCTCCGACAATTCAAGAACGAATTGAGAGGTACAAAGCACAAAAGATCGCAGCAATGAATGCGCAGCTTCCCGCGCCTAAACCAACGACCGCGCTGCTCCTGGGCGAAGTCCAGGTTATAGGTATTTTCCGCACTCCGAGGGGTTATGCGGCCATGGTTGAAGCTCTCCCCATAAAACTCTCTTACGTTATTTATCCAGGAGAGAGATTCTTTGATGGTCAACTTGTGGCAATCGAAGAGAACCGTTTGGTCTTCAGACGCGAGACTGTATGGCTGAACGGTAAGCGAGATTATGTGGTTGAGATAAAACCGCTACGCCAGGCCAGCCCTGTAGAAGCGATGACGGCTACCAAGGCGGCGCCCGCCAATGCTCCTGTCGCGGAGCAAGACAAGAAACAGGACGACAAATCTGTCACCCCTGCGAAACCCTAGCCACTAAAAGAGTCGGCAACCGATCGAATGACTATAGGTGCCGAGTTACCTAGACAAGGCGACACTTGCGTTGAGTCAAGAGCGCCTCTTACTTGAAAACCCGATGTGAATTTCCGCGCAGTGCGGCGCGCGCTTGGTTAAGGGCTTCTTAGACCCGGTCGAGCGTAGCGCGTGGTGGGAGTTCAATAATCCCGAGGAGGGAACAAATGCTTATTCAGCCCCCAATGTCTGCACCAATCCCGAGATGCGCGCTCGTCTTCGTATTGGTTTTCTCATTTAGCGCGATTGCGGCTGCCCGTTCGCTTGCGGCCCCAATCGCCTCCGGTATCAACGCGACAACTTCCGGTGATGCTGCGGCGGTAAACGAGTTTCCGGCTGGCCAGCAGCCTTCTCCGACCCCCGCCAGCCGTTCCAACGCCGGCATCTCTCCTGGCAGGGACAATATGGCGGCCCAATCCGATCAAGGGCCTCGCTATGGTCAGCCTGGTTTCGTCGGGGAGCCCATTAACTTGAACGTCGTGAACGCAGATATCCGAGACATCTTGAATTACATCACGGAGCAATATGGAGTGAACTTTGTTATCGACAGTTCAGTTATGGCCGTACCGGTAACGGTAAATGTTCAGGACGTGCCTTGGAACGTCGCGCTTAATGCAATTCTGCGAGCGAATCGTCTCGGCATCGAGGTTAATGGAAACATCCTGCGGGTCGCAACGAATGACGTGCTTGCCAAGGAAGCAGAGACACAGAAGATAATCAACGACTCGCGTTTGGAAAGCGCGGATCTGGTTACCGAGTTCATTCGCCTTAACTACGCACGAGCTTCTGGAACCTTGGCCCAAGCGGGAGGTTCATCTGGAAACTTCGCCGGTGGCGCTACTGCCGGGTCTTCGGCTTCCAGCGCGCCCGTTGCTGGCGGTGGATCCTCGGCTGGAACTGACCAGGGTATTTTACCGGTGGTACAGCGTCGGCTATCCCGGCGCGGTAGCGTCGAGGTAGATGGCCGCAGCAACACTCTTATCGTTACGGATGTCAAAGAAAACATTAATGCCATTCGTCAACTCGTAACGCTTTTGGATCAACCCGAGCCGCAAGTTGAGATTGAAACGCGGATAGTCATCGCCAACCGGAGCTTTAGTCGGGATCTGGGCGTCCAGCTCAACGCGCTCGCGATCAATATGGGCACTGGCGGCACGGCGGGATTCGGAACTGCGCAGCCCACGCCCTTAGCGGGAGGCACTGGTGGATCGAACACCATTGGACTGAGACCTCCTGGCATCCCTCAGGGGATCCTTAACCCATCCGGCGCACTTGGCGCTAATCTTCCAAATACCGTTATCGGTTTGACCACCGGCGTGATTGGTACAGCGCAAATCAGCGCCCTAATCACGGCGGCTGAAAATCGCGGCCAGGTAAAGATTATCGCGACCCCGCGGGTCACTGCACTAAACAACCGTAGAGCAGAGATTTCCAGTGGTCAGCAGATTCCCGTTACAACACCACAAACTGGTGCTGGTGGAGCCGGTGGAGTCTTGGTTTTTACCACCGAGTTCGTTTCCGTACCGTTGCGACTTGAGGTGACACCACAAATTACTGATGCAGGTACCGTTGTGCTCCATGTTATCGCTGAGAACAACAGCGTCAACACAGCCATCGCAGTCAACGGAACTCCGGGAATTGACACCCAACGCATGGAGACTGAAGTGCTCGTTCCCGACGGTGGTACCACAGTCGTGGGTGGAGTGCTTGGAAGTAACGAGTCCGAAACCCAGAATCGAACCCCTGGCGTCGCCAGCATTCCGATCCTCGGGAATCTTTTTAAACGAAAACTGGTAACGCGCCAGTCGACGGAGATTCTATTCTTCATCACTCCGCGCATCTATCGTCCAGACTTTATGGGTAGACCGACATCGGGCACCGTCAGCACGGGCACCCGCACAACCACCATTGCCCAGCCGGTGCCGATGGGTAATCCCCCCACCAATACACCGAACCCGACGCAACAGTCGCAGCAGCCCACACCTCCTTCGACGACGTTGCAGGCACCAAACCTGGCACCGGCCACCAGGCCATAGGGGTTACTCCCTTTGGAAAGTCCCTCCAGAACTGATAAAAGGGACGTCAAAGTCGAAATCGAATGCGGATGGTGACGCAATGTTCAAAGAAACACTGGAAACAATACTAACCAAAACGGAAGGAAGCCTCGGCGCTCTAATCATGGGCGCCGATGGCCTTCCGGTAGAAAAGTGGTTCGTATCGGATGGCAGTGAAGCTAACCTGGATGTTGCTGCAGCGGAATTGACTTCGCTTGTGCGGAATGCAAACCGCTCAGGCGATGATTTGGGTTTAGGCAATCTGCGAGAGTTAATGATGGTTCTCGACGGAGTTACATTCATTATTCGGTTATTCAACCGGGAATACTTCCTGGTGCTCGCGTTGAAGCCGGACGGTAATTTGGGACGCGGGCGCTACGAAATGCGCAAGGCGGAACTTCAGCTCGCTCGAGAGTTCACCATCTGATCCCCTGCATATTTTTAAGAAACGAAGGGCCGCCTGTCATGGGCGGCCTTTTCATCTGAATCACTCTATCAAACAGGCATCTTCACGTAAGGCATACCGCGCAGAATGATTCGCTGCCTCCGCACGACGCGTTTTTGGTGCAAGAGTGGGTTAAAAACTGTGCGGGGATTGGGAATCATCGCGGAAAGATACGCGGCCTCCCGCATACTCACGCTAGCGGCCGATTTGTGAAAATAGTACTGCGAAGCGGCCTCGGCTCCATAAATCCCGTCCCCCCATTCGATCACGTTCAAATAGAGCTCAAGAATGCGCCGCTTTGATAGCTCGCGCTCCAAAAAATAAGTGATGATGGCTTCCTGCCCCTTGCGTACAAAGGATCTTTCACTCGAAAGATAAAGGTTCTTCGCCAATTGTTGGCTGACAGTCGATGCGCCCCGTTTGAAGTCAGGCATCTGCGGAATCCAACTGGAGGAATCGTCCCCCTCCTGTTTTGCGTCCTTCTCGGCGTCGTGCTGAGCCTGTTCCCAGGCGCGTTGAATAGCGCCGTAGTCAAAGCCGTTATGGGTCGCGAAGTTTGTGTCCTCGCCGGCCAGTACCGCTCTCTGTAAGTTCGGTGAGATCCTCTCGAGGGGAACCCATGTCTGCCACCGGCGGGGTTGCTCGCCTCGAGCGCGGGCTTCCCGAGCTCGCGTTTCCATGAGCGCGGTGATGGTTGGATTCCGCGTTTTGAGGATGGAGATTGGCGGAAAGGTGGCTATTTCGAAGATCAGACCACCGAGGCCAAGGCCAACCAGGATGTAAGCGAAGTATTTGAGAGCGCGCCACATGCAAGTGCTTTGTGTTGAGACCCAAACGCAAGCTCTGAGTCAATGGAGCAGGCTTGCAGGTCTCGAAGCGTCAGGATACCACGTGAAGTTAAGTCGTCTGAGTGGGTGGGCCTAAATGATTTCCCCAACGTCGGGTGGGAGAAAGGCGCCTTTAGTGGTTTCTGCTAGATACAGGCTCTTTTCGCTAGATCCTAGGTCCTCCAGTCCGTCCGCCGCCAGTGCGCGGACTAGAGAAATCGAATTCAGGCGGCTTCCGACGGCGTACACCGGAGATTTAGTAACATGAAGAATGCAGCATCCTACTTTATTCTCATCCTGATCCTTTGCGCCGGCGCCAGAGTTCAGGCGCAAGAAGATCCGCCTCCACCGCCCATCCTAAAGCCGGCGACCACATCAGCGAGCCCAGGGCAGCCAAAGGCTACCGCCACAGCAGCGGCCAATGACGAATCGGACGTGGACGAGGACAGCATCATCAGGACTGCCACCAGTCTTATCAGCGTGCCAGCTGTCGTAATGGATCGCAACGGTCGGTATATTCCGAATCTGCGGAAAGAAGACTTCCGCATCTATGAAGACGGTTTGGAGCAAGAAGTAGCTTACTTCGCGCCCGTGGAAAAGCCGTTCACGGTGGCACTCATGCTCGATACGAGTGGGTCAACCCAAGGTCGCCTGGCACAACTGCGCGCCGCGGCGAACGCATTCATAAGTCAACTACGGCCAGACGATCGATTGCTGGTTATTACGTTCGACGGTTCGGTTCACTTGTTGGCCGAGCCGACTACAGTTAGTTCGATTCGCAATACCAGGCTCCGCATTCCGCAAGTGACTGACGGAACGGTGCTATACGATGCTGTGGACTTTGTACTAAATACTCGTCTGTCGCAGATTCAAGGCCGCAAAGCTATCATTCTATTCACCGACGGCGTGGACATGACGAGCAAGCTCACTTACAAACAAAACATTCGGGATGCAGAAGAGAAGGACATCCTGATCTACACCGTGCAATACAATACACTGCCAGAACTTCCTGCCCGGCTAGCCACCATCACCAATGACAAAGCGAGGGAGAAGGTTCGAGAGAGAATGATGAAGAAGTATGCTGTAAGTGAACCTTACATGCGCGCGCTGGCGGAAAAGACCGGTGGCCGCTTCTATCGGGCTGAAGGTTTACCGGACATTCAGCAGGCATTCTCTGCGATCACTCAGGAACTGGGAATGCAATATAGTCTGGGTTACTACCCGAAAGGTCCAGCCGTCGCGCGAGGCGAGCAACGAGCTATCAAAGTGCGCGTTCGGCAACCCAATCTAGTCGTGCGAGCGCGGGATAGTTACACTTCTGGCGCGGCACATACAAAAGTGGCCGCAGGTGGAAACTAAGTCCTTCCACCGACCGTCGAGACCTCACGTTTAGTACTGAATTAAACTCCCTTCTCGTTTTGCGCGGCGTACCGCGCGACCGAAAACCCATAACGAGAAGGGAAGCAGTATCCCAAGAAAAACCAGCAATGTAATCAGAGGCTCGCGAACCTGCGAGAATCCCTGACCTTCAAGCAATACCCTGCGAATCCCATCGAGCCCATATGTAGGCGGAAGTACACGCGAGATCTTGCTGATTGCGCTACCCGCATACTGAGGGAGCAGCTGTGTGGGAAAAAACACGCCAGAAAATAGTGCCGACCCGGTGCCGAGAAAGATGCCAAATGGATCGCCACGCTTAAAAACCATCGCGAAGCTCGCCGATAGAATTCCCAGGCAAGCCAGCACCGTTGTCGTGAGAAGGAGAAACAGCAAGGCCAACAAAAAGTTTCCCTGATAATGAACATCAAAAAAGAGCCAGCCAAAGAATAGATAAAGGAACGAGAAGAAGGTTGCCTGCACGAAGTCCCACGCCGAGCTGGCGACGATCACCGTTGGCACGCTGATTGGAGTCAGCAGGACACTTTCGAGGGTTCCTTGCATTTGTTCCTGTCGGATTGCATTGGCCAGGCTAGAAAAGCCAGTCATGAAGTAGTTCAAGACCGCCAACCCAGTCAGCCACGCGGCGAGCGGGTCACGCCATTGGGAGAATCGCGGGTCAGTGAAGCCTACAAAGATCTTGGAAACAAAAAAAAGTGTGGTGACCACAATCAGGATCGAAAATATCCGGAGAAAGAACTGCATCCTGTAGCTGACGGCCAAGCGCAGGTCGCGGACCAGGAACGCCCGAACTCGGCGCATAAACAGGATTGTTGAGTTAAGCACAGTCACTGTTTTTCAGAGAACCCGACGGTTTGCGCCCCGTTCTTGTTGATAGTTTCCTTGTCGCTTTCACTCGACTCTTGTTCGTAGCTTTCAAGAACGTCGAGCAGTGTCGCGCGTGCGGTTTCGACTGATCGAATAACGGCACCCGCTTTCTGCAAAACCCGGAGTACAGCGTCCAGAGTGTCATCTCCGACTTCCCGGGAGAATAGAATCACCGTTTCATCCCGGTTAGTGCTCTGGCTCACCGTAAAAGGCCGATCTAGAGACTTAGCAAGTTCCTGCCTGGCGTCTTCCGGAAGGGCAAAACTAAAGGTGATGGATACCTGCTCAACCGCAGTGTGCAGCGATCGCAGGTTCTGCGGCGTATCCAAGGCCCTGATGCTTCCCTTGCTAATTACCGCCACCCTGTCGCACAGCTGTTCGACTTCAGCGAGATTGTGCGACGTCAACAAAACCGTGACGCGCATGTCATTGTCAGCCAGTGACCTGATCAGAGTTCGCATACGTGCCGCGGCCAGAGGATCCAGAGATCGCGTTGGTTCATCGAGCAGTAATACCGGCGGGCTGGCGAGCATTGCCCGAGCGAGTGCCAGTCGTTGTTTGTTTCCGGTGGATAACTCGCCAAAGCGGCGCCTGGCAAGCTCCTGAATTTCGAGACGACTGAGTAACTCCTTAATCCTGGCGAGAGCTGCGGCTTCATCCAAACCGTACAACCTGGCGAAGAACAAGAGGTTCTCCTCGGCGGTAAGGCGCCAATAGAAACTTCGTTCCTCAGCCGTGGCCAGTCCTACGTGACGGCGCACCTGCTCGTCTTCATTCACGCTGTCATAGCCTTTGACTGTGACTGATCCCTCGGTGGGTTGAACTAATGTCGCAACGATCTTGGTGAGCGTGGTCTTGCCAGCCCCATTAGGACCGATGAGACCAAAGATTTCGCCCTCATGTACTTTGAATGAAACGTCGCGCAGCGCTTCGACAGGCGGCTTGAACTTGCGGCCCAACAATTTCTTTAGTCGGAGAAAGGAGACGGGGTAAGTCTTTGAGATGTCTTCGACAGAGACAGCGATGGGGCGCTCCTGGATTTGTGCAAGGGTCCGTAATCGGTCTGTGTTTTCGATCGAGGCCATAGCTGTGAGCCACGCAAAGGCGGGTGGGACGAATTGTGGAACTCAGCGTTTTCTCTGCCGCGGATCGAGATACTCCCTTAGACCGTCCCCGATAAAGTTGAAGGCCAGCACAGTCAGCGCGATGGCGAGCCCGGGGAAAATGAGCGCATGTGGAGCATTCTGGAGTGTCGAGAGATCCCGGGCCTCTTCAATCATCACTCCCCAGGAGGGAGCAGGTGGCGGCACGCCCAGCCCCAGGAACGATAGCGAAGCCTCGGAAAGAACTGCGCCGGCCATGCCCAGGCTAGCCTGCACGATCAAGGGTTGAATGGCATTTGGCAATATATGAACAAAAAGTATTCGCGCGTCGCCGGCTCCCAGCGCGCGAGCAGCCTGCACGAAGTCGTACTCTCGCACTTTCAGGACCTGGCCGCGAATCAACCTGGCATAGCCCACCCAGCCGATTATACAAAGCGCGAAGATCAGCTTATTAAGTCCCGCGCCCAGGAACGCTACCAGCGCGATAGCCAGCAGCAACCCGGGAAAGGCGAGAAACACGTTGAACACATACCCTGACAGGACCCGGTCGATCCAGCCGCCGTAGTAGCCCGCCAGGGCCCCGAGCAACGTGCCGACGACTGCGGACACGGTTACGACAATAATACCTACGCGCAAAGAGATACGAGCGCCGAATACTACGCGCGCAAAAAGATCGCGACCGGTCGAATCTGTGCCAAACCAATGCGACGACGTAGGCGGTAGGTAGCGCAGGGAAAGATTGGTTGCACCCACATCCTGGGTAGCGATCCAGGGCGCAAAAATCGCCACTATCAAAACTATCGCAACAATTACCAGCCCGATGATTGAGAGGCGATTCATAGAACGTTCACAGTTAAGAGACCCGTATCCTCGGATCCAGCCAACGATAAATCATATCTGTCAGAGAATTTGCGGCAATGTAAGTGACGCTGATTGCGAGCACGCAGCCCTGCACGATGCGATAGTCGCGCTTGCCAATGCCGTCTTCGACCAGAAGCAGGCCCAGCCCGGGCCAGCCGAAAATCTTTTCGGTGATGATTGCGCCGGCCAGGAGAACTCCGAGTTGCAGGCCAAGAATCGTTACGACGGGAATGAGGCCGTTCTTGAGCACATGTTTGTAAACTACCATCCGCTCACTCAATCCCTTTGCCCGGGCTGTTCGAACATAATCTTCGCCCAGTTCTTCGATAACCGACGATCGCACCATGCGGGTGAGAATGGCGGATAGCGCCGCACCCAGGGTCACCGCGGGAAGAATGATGTCAGCCCAGTCGAAGCGTCCGGACGGAGACAGCCAGCCCAGCTTCACCGCAAAGACATAGACCAGCATGGGGCCAATAACAAAGCTGGGCAGGCTGATGCCAAGCAAAGCGAATACGGAGGCAACGTTATCCGTTAACGTACCACGGTTTTTTCCCGCGACTACACCCAGAGGAATAGCGATGGCCACAGCGATCAGAAGGGCCGCCACGGCCAACTCGATGGTAGCCGGGTAACGTTCAGAGATTAGATCGATGACGGGTCGATCGGTGCGGAAACTACGTCCCAGATCGCCATGGAGAATTGCCACCCAATAGTCAATGTAGCGATTATCGCTGCCGTCCCAGCGAAAATGCCTGGTCCCGTTTTGATCCTCGGGGAACGAAAAGAAGAAGGCCGGACGATCAAGTCCGTGCTTCTGGCGGAATTGTTCAAGTTGATCGGGTGTGGCCTGCTCTCCCAGCACAGCCACGGCCGGGTCGCCGGGTACGAGTTCGACCAGTAAGGTCACCAGCGATACCACCGTCCACACAACCAGGATCAGTATGGCGAGGCGACGCAGCAAGCCGAATGCTTTGTGCTTCATAAAGGAGCGCGAACGAGATTTCAGCAAACGGGCGGGATAATAGCAGATCGGCTTGTTTTGCAGCCAGAGTTTCAGGAGCAAGCGAAGTGCTGACTGGACGAGAAGCGGATGAACTATTGCACCCCGAGTCCGGACCAATGCGCACAAATAAAGACGTAGCCCGACGAACCCTGCTTCCGTCGATCTTGAGTGCGGCCCCGACAACCTCACTCGCGCCGTGGAAGCGAATCCCTCGGACTACGCCTTTATGGTTGCATCTTCAACAAATCGTTTTCGCTGCAACCAAACTCATTCATGCCCCCTTGATGGTCTCTTCGCCAGGTGAAGCGCGGCAACTCCGCCCGTCAGGTTCTCCCAATCAACTTCGTCATAGCCAGCCTCACGCATTAACGTCGCGAGTCCCACCTGGTCCGGAAATCGCGAAACTGAATCCGGCAGATACTGGTACGCGCCCTGCGAACCACTAACCAAGCCTCCTATGCGCGGCAATAAGCGCGTGAAATAAAATTCAAACAACCAGCGAAAGCCTTTCGCCTGTGGTCTGGAAAACTCCAGCACTGCCAGCCAACCGCCTGGCTTAAGCACCCGCCGTAGCTCATTCAACCCCTGACTGGTGTTGGCCAGATTTCGCAGACCGAACGCGATCGTGACGGCATCGAACGCGCCCTCGGCAAAGGGAAGGTCGAGGGCATCAGCTTCCACAAAGGGAATCCGGCCAGTCTTGCGTCCAGCGATTTCAAGCATTGGCCGACAGAAGTCCACGCCAATTACCTTTGCGCGTACATCTTCAAACAACTGAATACTCAGATCACCTGTGCCGCAAGCGACGTCAAGGACGGTAGCGCCCGGCGAAATCTTTTGGCCCAATGTGGAGGCTACGGTACGCCGCCAGCGCCTATCAGTGTTCGCTGATAGGAGGTGGTTCAAAAGATCGTAATGACCAGCAATGCGCGCAAACATCTGGCGCACGCGCGCGGAATGATCCGCGGGTTCTACGGTTTTCTGATCGGACTCAGTTAAGCCCATTCGAAGTTAAGTTTGGTTGCAGGTGGCTTGCAAAGAATTTGCAATTGTCAGGGCCTGGTGGCGGGAACCGGCGGAGTGGATTTGCTCGCCGAAGGGTCGCCCAGCAGTTCGACTTTGTCTAAAGGCCCCAGTCCGGGCTTGAGTTCATCATAGCTGCCGATTATGACTGTGGCGATTTGATTGTCTTTAAAGAGACGAACCGCCGCGTTGTGAACATCGTTGGCCGTCACAACGCGCAAGGAATTGGATTCTTGTGCCAGGGATTTAAGTTTCAAGCTTTCTGCGTCCAGCCACATATCTGCCGCAGAACCAGGCTGTGACAATCGCTTGCTCAGTTCTGTGTTGACTTCGTTGCGGGCCCTTTCAATTTCGGCTGCCGAAGGTTGACTGGCCACCAGAGATCGGATGACTTGCTGGCCGGCAGTAATGGCCCTGGCGGCATTGGCATTCTTTGTTGACGTCCCCATGACGAATATCCCGGGCAATTGATGAGCTTCGTGACGCGCGAAAACGGGCGCACGCGAAAGTTGGGTCATGGCAGCCTGCCAGCGATCGCGGACTATCAGCGACAGTAACGTAGCGGCCAGGTAGTCGCGATCGGCCCTTGCCAGTCCACGAGCCGCAAAGCGAATTTCAGCGTCCGCAATACCAGGTTGGTTCACAATCAGGGGACGCCCATCGGGCATCTCCGGTTGGCGGAAGGTCGCAGGGATGGTGCGATCACCCTTGCGCCAGTTTCCCAGGAGCTGGCGCACCGTTCGCATTAAGCGGCGCTCGTCCAGGCCACCCACGACGGCGAGCACGGCGTTATCTGAATTCAGAAATCGCTCCCGCGCCAGAAGTAGATCGCTGCGATCGACCCGGCCCAGTGTTTCGACGGACCCGGCGGGTGGACGGCCGTAAGGAAACTCCCCGAACAATCGCGCGGCGATGGCACGGTCAGCGACCATTGAAGGAGATATACTCGTCTCATGCAGCACCTTGATTCGCGCCTCGCGCAACTTAGCTATGTTCTCCGGAGATAAGGGCGTACTAACGAGGGCATTGCGCATCAACTCCACCATGCGCTCGAAACCACCGGCCCGGCCGGACATGGTGATGGTCAACCCGTCATAGTCGGTTGTAACTTCCAGGCGGCCCCCCAGTTCGTCGGTGAAGTACTGCCGTGTTTCAAAGTCAGGAAAAAGGGCGTCTCCCAGCAGCGCCATCATGCCGGCCTTGCCCGCCACGTCAAATGCCGCCCCGCTTTTAATGCGCATCTTCAACAAAACGTTCTCATCGCCAGGCCTTTGCCAGAACAGAATCTGGAGCCCGTTCAAAAGCTGCTGCCGGCTTGGCTCCTGCAGGGAAGGCGTCTGGGCCTTGATTGAGTTCGCCGCAAAGAGGGTGGCGAGGGCCGCCAGGAAGGCTACCGTTCGTGCCGTGCCTGAACGCGAAAGCAGTTTATTCATAGGGTTTTTGCGAAAGTACGACAAAAATCAGGGAGATTCCCTGGGGGAAGCCCGTGGCAATCCCGCGGCATTAAGAGTTTCCATCTCCATGAAGAGCGCGCTTGTGATGCGGCAAAAAACAGTTTAGATGCCGCTTAAAGGAGCGTCAACCGTTTAGCCGAATGGTGCATCCAAGCTTAGTCAAACGGCCCAGGGTCTAAGGTGGGCCCACTTTCGCCGTAAAGAACGCCAAAGGAAGATTGTATAATACCGCGGCAAGGCAGCCGGCCTCCGGGTAGCAACAAATATCGTGGTGCGAGCGTATCTTTTTGGCAGCTGGCAGTAATAAGCAGTAGGGAGCAGCCCTACAGGATCGAGTGCTTTGATTGCCTGATAGAGACACAGACGAGCGGCTGCTCGAGAGAGCATCATCCGGTGACGAAGCGGCTTTTCAGGTTCTCTACTTGCGGTATCGCGATTTGATCTTTCGATTCGCTTACCGCCTGGTTGGATCAGCGGCAGCGGCTGAGGATGTAACGCACGATTGCTTTTTGACTTTGATCAAACAACCGGAACGTTTCAATCCGGAGCGAGCTTCCTTTCGCACGTATTTGTATGCAATAGCGCGGAACCTGTCGCTGAAAAACTTCCATAACTCCCGGCGAGAAAGTCCTCTATCGGAGCTGGGAGAAGGGCCGCCGGTAGCGGACCAGCAGCAACCAGTGCGACAGGTGCTTGATAGGGAGTTGTCGAGGGAAGTGCAGCGAGCGGTAGCCAACTTGCCGCCGTTGCAAAGGGAAGCGCTGATACTCTTTGAATACGAAGAACTGTCGCTCGCGGAAGTCGCAGCCATTGTGGATGCGGACGTGGGAACGGTAAAAGGACGGCTCTTCCGGGCGCGCGCGGGGCTGCGACAAGGGCTCGCCCAGTATTTCAATATTGGCAGGGAAATTGTTACAGTTGGAGAGGGCCTGAAATGAGTGAGAACGAGGCTCAGTTGACAGAGGACCCGGATCTGAAGGCGTTGCTTGAAAGCTGGAAAACGCCAGATCCATCAGCTGCGCTCGATATGCGAGTGACTGCGGCTTACCTTAACGTCGCCGGCGATGCAGTCGCACAATCGAATCCAGCTCTTCATTCCCATAGCGGTAGCGAGGTAGTAATGATGAAATTCTGTGCAACATGTCAGGAAGAATTTGCTGATAAATTCAGTTTCTGTCCTGTTGATGGGACGCCGCTGGTGGCGGTTCCCACTGCGCCCGTCGAAACCGTCCAGGCTGCTGCGATTAATGCGCCAGCTTCGACGCCGGTTAAAGACGCCCACTCCGCTTCTGCTATTCCGACCTACAGCCACGAATACCATCTGACAATCATCGAGGATGCGGGTCTGGTGAGTCGTCTGGCCAGTGAACTTGGGCGGGTGAAACAGGAGTCAGCCTTAACCTGGCCCGAATTCAAGCGCGACCCGGTGGGGTTCTCAAAACGGTCCGCGTCGGCATATAGCCATGCGATCGCCATCGTGCTGGCATCGTACGGCGCCTATGTACTCATGGCGCTGTTTTTTGTCGTGACGGTGATGCTGGGGATCATCTTTGTCGATCGCCTGCAAGCGAAGGCTGCACTTGCGCGGGCGGCCGAACAAAACCAATTAGAAGTCACGCAGATGATTGAGATTCCCAACGAGCAGCCCACGCCCGATGAAGGCACCGCTGGCATGGCCAAGGGCAGCGGCGGCGGTAGCAAGAAAGAAAAAGAGAAAGCGGGCGGTGGCGGTGGCGGCGGCCGCGAAGAAGAGAAGCCGGCTTCCGCAGGCAAATTGCCTCAAGCTGATTTGAAAATTCCCCAGGTAGTAGCTCCCGATCCGGATCCGCCAAAGATTAAGAATCCGGCGCTGCCAATGCCGGCGACCCTCGATGCTGATCCGGTTTTGTTTCCTCCGGACACTCGACCTATCGCTTATGGCATGCCCAATTCGAAGTCAACTGATCCCTCATCCGGCTCCGGCAAAGGAAATGGGATTGGGACAGGAACTGGCGGCGGTGTCGGACCAGGCGAGGGCGGAGGTTATGGCCCCGGTCGCGGCGGCAATACCGGCGGCGGCGACCGAAACGAAGGCGGCGGCGGCCCCGGCGGCGGTGGCGGCGGCGTTGACTACAACAAGATATTCCGCACCAGCGAGGTTTCGACGAAAGCGCGTATCCTTTCCAAGCCGGAACCTCCTTATACCGAGGAAGCTCGCAAGAACCAGGTGACGGGAACAGTCGTGCTCAAGGTTGTGTTTAGCTCGAGTGGCCAGGTGACCAACATACGGGCCGTCAGCGGTCTGCCTAATGGTTTGACGGAAAAGGCAATCGCGGCCGCACACAACATTAAGTTCATTCCCGCTGTTAAAGATGGCCGCAACGTTTCTATGTACGCCCAGTTGGAGTACACGTTTACGATTTACTAAGACGATTGCAGGATAAAGATAAAGCGGCGTCGAGTTCACTGAACTCAACGCCGCTTTTGTATTGGGGCACGGTTTCTGAGAGTTAGCGCCGGGCGAAAGTCAGCCGCCGGTGTAACACTCTGCGACACGCCGTATTCGCCGGATCCCTTCTTGCAACTGCTCGATCGAGGTGGCGTAGGATATTCGTATAAAGCCCTCGGCGCCAAAAGCTGCGCCATCAGTTACCACGGTCTGTTCTTCCCGCAGCAGCGCATCGACGAAGTCAGCCGATGTCCGCAGTTTTCCTTTCAAACAAGCGCGCACGTCCGGAAACGCATAGAACGCCCCTTCCGGCTGGGCGGACGTTAACCCTGGGATATCGTTAAGCGCCTCAAGCAGCCAGGCCCTGCGAGCGGTGTATTCACCCAGCATTATGGCCACCGACTCCTGCGGGCCGTTGAGGGCCTCCGTCGCCGCCCATTGCGCAATTGAATTGGGATTGCTGGTCGAGTGTCCCTGCACGTTCAACATCGCCCGGGTCCACTCTGCGTTTGCCAGGGTATAGCCCATACGCCATCCGGTCATGGCGTAGGTTTTGGAAAAAGACCCGGCGATACAAAGCCGCTGGCGGAGTTCGGGTGCCAATGAAGCCGCACTGAAAACTTTTGCCGGCGGATAAACAAAACGCAGGTAGCATTCGTCCGAGATCGCATATATCCCGCGCTCGTTAAGGACTTCCATGATGCGACGGAATTCTTCCGGTGGAATCACGCGGCCGGACGGGTTGCAGGGGGAGTTCAGGATAATGAGTTTAGTCCGAGGCGTGATGGCGTCCCTAACCTGATCGGCGCTTAGCAGGAATTGTGTCGACTCAATGTCCACCAAAACAGAATTCCCCCCGGCGAAGGTCACGATCTCGGGAAAAGTTACCCAGTAAGGATTGACTAACAGCACATCGTCGCCCGGATTAATAAGCGAAACTACCGCATTGAAAACCCCCTGCTTCCCGCCTGCGGTGGCCATCACTTCATTAGCTTGATAGTCTGACCCGAACTCACGCTGGTAGAAACTCAGGATGGCCTGCCTTAACTGGCGGATCCCCGCGGTTGGGGTGTACTTCGTTTTACCGGCCTGCATCGCTTCAGCGGCGGCCCGCTTGATGTTCTCCGGAGTGTCAAAGTCCGGCTCGCCGGCGCCCAGATCCACTACATCGACACCGGCCGCGCGCATTTCCTCGGCGGCCTGCATAGCTGCCAGAGTCGAGGATGCCTTCATGCGGGAAACATTGTGCGAAACAGGGAAGGTTGATCTGGCGGCTGTGGTCATGGGCGCGTGTTAATCGTCTGAACCGATGTTATGGATACTCAGTCTAAAGGGCCCGCCCGCTACCGCAGGCGGTTCTGACATGCGACGCGAGCATATCACGCGGATTACGCTGGGGCGATTTTCCCCTTCATGCGGGTCTCGACCTGGGATGGGACCAGGCCCTCGAGCGCTCCACCCAGCAGGAAAACCTCTTTGACCAACCGCGAGCTTACGTAGGAATAGCTTTCGGCGGGCATCATGAACACCGTCTCGATACTGGGTTCCAGGCGCCGATTCATTAGGGCCATCTGTAATTCGTACTCGTAATCCGAGATAGCGCGTATGCCGCGCACGATGGCGTCAGCCTTTTGCGCAACTGCGTAGCTGACCAGCAGTCCTTGAAAGGAATCCACCCGCACTTCACAGCTACCCCGATCAATTTCCCGTAAGACGTCAAGCAGCATCTCCCGCCGTTCCTCCGTAGTGAAGAAAGGTTGTTTCTCCGGGTTCACCAGGATGGCAATAATGATCTCGTCAAAGAGTTTACAACCGCGCTCAATGATATCGAGATGTCCATTGGTCACGGGGTCGAATGAGCCCGGATAGATGGCGCGCCGCATGGCTGAGCATGGTAAAGGGTAATCAGCAATTGGTAAATAGGGAAATAACGTGATCGGCGCCCGCGGGCAATGCCAGGCCTCGTGTTTTAGCGCTGTCTTGACACTCGGGGCCCGCGATGTTTCAATATGCGCGAGACAAACGTGGTGAGTTAAGGCGACTTGCGGCCACGTAAAATAATCCGCTAAACAGCTCGGCGAGTCTTTCCCAAGACGAATCGAATCGAAAGATTGGAAAGCCCCGCGTTGTTAAGCGCGGGGCTTTGTCATTGCCAATTTCCGATTGCCGATTGCCGAATGAAAAAAACAGGCGATTGGCATTACAAATCGGCAATTGGCAATCGGAAATAGGAAATGAACAGCTTTCTCGAAACAGTAAAGCAGCGCATTGTCGTCTTTGACGGCGCGATGGGCACCAACCTGCAGACGCAGAACCTCACCGTCGACGACTATGGCGGCGCGCAGTTTGAAGGCTGCCCGGAATACCTCCTTATCAGCAAGCCCGCGGCTGTAGAGCACGTGCACGCGGCCTTTCTGGAGGTCGGCTGCGACGTAATCGAGACAGACTCGTTCGGTGGCATCCCGTACGTCCTGGACGAATACGGCATCGGGCACATGGCCTATGACCTCAACGTCCGGGCCGCGCAGCTCGCAAAGCGTGTCGCCGCGGACTTCGCCACCAAAAATCGGCCACGCTGGGTCGCTGGTTCTATGGGGCCGGGAACCAAGTCCCCCACGCTCGGACACATCGCTTTCCGAGACATCAAGGCGGCCTACTTCGAACAGGCTCGCGGCCTCATCGACGGTGGCGTCGATCTGCTTATCGTCGAAACCTGTCAGGATTTGCTGCAAACGAAGGCCGCGCTCTCCGCCATCTTCGAGTATTTCGAAAAGATCAAACGGCGACTCCCGGTAATCGCACAGGTCACGATTGAGAATTTCGGAACGATGTTGCCGGGCACGGAGATTAGCGCCGCGCTAACAGCTCTGGAGCCTTTTCCCATCGACGTGGTAGGCATGAACTGCGGCACCGGGCCCAAAGACATGCCGCCACATCTTCGCTATCTCTGCGAAAATGCGACGCTGCCAATTTCTGTCCTGCCCAATGCGGGCTTGCCTTCGGTCAAAGACGGCAAAATGCACTATGACGAAACACCCGAGTCGTTCTCGGCGCAGATCGTGCATTTCGTTAAAGACTTTGGCGCTAACATTGTCGGCGGATGCTGCGGCACCACTCCCGCCCATCTGAAGCTTGTCGTCGAAGCGATGCAGGGTCTGACACCTGTACGACGTGACGCCATCACGCTTCCGGCCGCGTCTTCGATTTACAGCCAGCAGCCATACGTACAACAGAATTCTTTTCTCATCGTGGGAGAGCGGGTCAACGCGAGCGGCTCAAAGAAGATGCGCGATCTCCTGAACGCCGAGAACTGGGACGGCCTCGTCTCGCTCGCGCGCGAGCAGGAACGCGAAGGCGCGCACATACTG
Organism: Pyrinomonadaceae bacterium; assembly: GCA_039933315.1. Lineage (GTDB taxonomy): Bacteria > Acidobacteriota > Blastocatellia > Pyrinomonadales > Pyrinomonadaceae > DASXRU01. The sequence continues at coordinate 6,766 of JBDTOI010000034.1, read as the reverse complement.
GACGTGAACGTGGACTTTGTCGGGCGCGACGGCGTCAAGGACATGCACGAACTGGCCTCGCGCCTGGTCACAACCATCCGCATCCCACTCATGTTTGACTCGACCGAGTGGGAGAAGATGGAAGCGGGACTCGAACACGCAGGCGGCAAGTGCATCCTGAACTCCACTAACTACGAGGATGGTGAACCCCGTTTCAAAAAGGTAATTGAACTTGCGCAGAAGTTCGGCGCCAGCGTTGTCATAGGCACGATCGACGAAGAGGGCATGGCCCGCACCGCCGATGGCAAGTTCAAAATCGCGAGCCGCGCTTATCAACACGCTACGAAGGAGCTTGGTCTGGCGGCGCACGACATTTTCTTTGACTCGTTGGCGCTGCCAATTTCGACCGGCATTGAAGAAGATCGACGCAATGCCGCCGAAACCATTGAGGGCATCAAGCGAATCAAGCGCGAACTGCCTGGCTGCTTCACCATTCTGGGCGTCTCTAATATCTCTTTCGGTTTGAATCCGGCTTCGCGTGTCATCCTCAATTCCGTCTTCCTGCACGAAGCTGTTGAAGCAGGACTGGATGCCGCCATCGTCAATGCGAGCAAGATCGTTCCGCTCAACCGCATCGGCGAGCGCGAAACCGAGGTTGCGCGCCAGCTCATATACGATCAGCGCCAGTTTGACGGCGATGTCTGCACCTACGATCCACTGGGTGAGTTCACCAAACTCTTCGAAGGGGTAACCACCAAGAAGGTGCACGTTGACGACGCGGCCCTGCCGGTAGAAGAGAGTCTGAAACGCCATATCATCGATGGCGAGAAGCAGGGGCTGGAAACACAACTGAAACGCGCCCTCGAAAGCTATGCAGCGCTGGACATAATCAACAACATCCTGCTCGACGGCATGAAAGTCGTCGGCGACCTGTTCGGCAGCGGCCAGATGCAGTTGCCATTCGTCCTGCAATCGGCGGAAGTGATGAAGGCCTCGGTGCGCTTCCTCGAGCCGTTCATGGAGAAGAAGGGTGGAGCCACCGCAAAGGGCAAGATGATTCTCGCCACGGTCAAAGGCGACGTCCACGACATCGGCAAGAACCTGGTGGATATTATCTTGACGAACAATGGCTACCACGTCGTCAACCTCGGCATTAAGCAAACGATTGAGAACATCTTGAACGCCTATGCCGAGCAGGGCGCGGACGCCATCGGCATGAGCGGCCTCCTTGTGAAGTCAACGCTGATAATGAAGGACAATCTGGAAGTCCTGAACGAGCGAGGCCTCAAAATCCCGATCGTTCTCGGCGGCGCCGCACTGACCCGCCGGTATGTCGAAGATGATCTCAAAGCTATTTATCAGGGGACATTGTTCTATGCCAAAGATGCCTTCGATGGATTGCACACGATGGACCTGTTGACAGGGGTCAACGGCGGCACAGCTGAGAAAGCCGGGAGGGCAATTGCCGCCGCAGCGGGTGCGGATGGTGAAGCCAACAAAGAAGACGTGGAAGATCTGGTTGGTGAAGACGCAAAGTTAGGAATTCGCAAGCCCGTGCGTCCGCGAGGCGTCGTTAAGATCAAAGGCGACACCAGCCACACGACTCGGTCCCATGTGCGCGCGGATGTGGAAATCCCGTCGCCACCGTTCTACGGGTCCCGCGTGGTTGAAGATATTCCCCTCGACGAGGTGTTCGCCTTCGTAAACGAAACCGCTCTCTTTAAGGGCCAGTGGCAGTTCAAGCAGGGAAGAAGACCTGCGGAAGAATACCAGGCGTTCGTGCGCGACACCGTGCGACCGATCTACAAAGAGCTGAAGGAGCGATCGAAGGCAAATAACCTGATCGTCCCGAAGGTGGTTTATGGCTACTTCCCATGCCAGTCAGAGGGAAATGATTTGATCGTGTATCAAGACGATCAGCGAACGGAGCGGGTCCGCTTCACTTTTCCCCGTCAGCCTGCCGGCCAGCATTTGTGCCTTACCGATTTTTTTGCTTCAAAAGAGTCAGGAAGAGTAGATGTCGTTCCCTTTCATTTAGTTACTGTGGGCCGCCGTGCCAGCGAGTATGCCCAGGAACTGTTCAAGGCTGACAACTATGCCGACTATCTCTACTTTCATGGACTAAGCGTCGAAAGCGCTGAGGCACTGGCCGAGTCATGGCACAAGCGCATCCGGGAAGAGTTGGGGATTGCCGGTCAGGACGCCCCAGAGCTGACGAAACTCTTCCACCAATCGTATCAAGGCTCCCGCTTCAGTTTTGGCTATCCGGCCTGTCCCAATCTTGAAGATCAGGCGAAGCTCTTCGAACTGCTCGACCCTTCGCGGATCGACGTGGAACTGACCGAAGAGTTCCAGCTCGATCCTGAACAATCTACCTCTGCTATCATTGTCCATCACCCGGAAGCGAAGTATTTTTCGATTGACTAATGGCCTTCTCGAAATCCAGAGAAAGCTGTATGATTCAAACAAATGACCAGCCAGTACACCAAAGATGCGGGCGCGATTAATGGCCAGCTAAAGCCTGTAAGTGACTCCCAAGGTCAGGCCACGCGACACCCGCTAACTTTGGAAAACTCGCCGGAGGAAACCATCAAACGAATGCGGGCCTTGCCGGAGCGCGCTGCCAAACTCACGGAGATTATTCGTGACCTTAGAAAAGCGGACGCGCGTTGAGATATTTCTTCCTCTAAAACCAGACTCGGTCGTTCACAGAACGTTGACGGAGTGGCTCGCCGAAGAGCTGGCCTTCGCCCGAGGAGGCGCTACTCTTACAACCCCCTTCACGGGACTCTACACTTCGGCTACTTACGGAAACATCCTTCGCGATTCAGTTCAAGTCTTGTTCTGCGATTTTGATCTCGATCCCGATGATCCCGCTCATCGTGCTGGAGTGGTAGCTTACTTGAGAACGCTTCGCTTGATGTTGATGGAGGTCTTACGGCAGGAGGAAGTGTGGATTATCTATCACTCGGTAACTCGGATCGCCTGATCGGGAACGCGGATGACACCAGTCTGCTTCTCAGCATCGGGTTTAGGCTGAGTCCACAATGAATCAGACGACGGTTGAGCCTGATCTTAAGCAGGTCACAAAGCCCGCTCAGCAAGCTTTGGCTGAAGAGTTGGCAGTCCTTTCGCCGATGGAACGCGTTTGCTTTCGGGTAGTGCAGCGCATGAACGATGGCGGCTGGAAGCGTTTCTGGACGTGGTGCCAGAGCATCTTTGGCGCGGGCTGGATCCACCTGGCGACTTATAACATTATGCGCGTCTATGGGCTGGAGCATATTGAAGCCGCGGCGCGCGAGCGTCCTATCCTGCTGGTGTCAAACCACCGCTCGTTCTTTGATATGTACGCTGTTTCGACGGTCCTCTTTCGCCGCACGAGTTGGCGCAAGCAACTATTCTTTCCGGTGCGTGGACGCTTTTTCTATCAGTCCCCGCTGGGTTTGTTCGTAAACTTGATCATGGGTTGGTGGTCGATGTATCCGCCGTTTTTCGCCGCCGGCAACGATCCGATTCCGCAGAAACGCGAGTTTGACAGGTACTCGATGAGATTGCTCGCAGATCTTTGCCGCGAAGGCCCCGGCAATGTCATCGGTTTTCATCCTGAAGGCACGCGCAACAAGAGTGACGATCCCTACTCTTATCTGCCGGCGCAGCCGGGCGTAGGCAAAATTATCAAAGACGCAGCGCCGCAAGTCGTCCCGGTTTTCATTGCCGGTTTATGTAATAGTTTGCCGCGCCAGGTGGCGCGGAACTGGAATCGCGAAGAAGTCATCCGGATTCATTTTGGTCCCGTGCTTGATCTGTCGGATTTTCTTGCGCGGAAGGATCGGCTGCGGACCTACAAAGAAATCTCCGAGTTTGTGATGGAGAAGATAGCTGAATTGGGCGAACAGGATCGGATGAGGCAAATGGGCTCGGTTGATAACCCAAACGCCCGGAGCTTGCCCCCCTCTTAACGTTAATGACATCAAATCCGTCACTGCCACTAGTAATTGTGAATCCCACTTCAGCCGGCGGGGCGACGCGGGGCGCCTGGGCCAGGATGGCCAGTGATCTGCGGACGCATTTCGGCGCCTTCACGGTTGAGTTCACTGAGGCTCAGGGGGATGCACGCAGGATAGCCGCTGCCGCCGCTGCTCGCGGGGCAAAATTGATCATTGCGTGTGGCGGCGACGGGACGATTTCCGAAGTTACTAATGGCATCCTCGAATCCAATCAAGAGGTTGAGTTGGGTATCCTGCCCAGCGGCACGGGTGGTGACTTTCGCCGCACACTTAAAATCCCAGCGAATACGGCGGCTGCAGCGCGGGTTTTGCGGGACGGCCAGCCACGTTTGATCGATGTCGGCCGGGTGAGCTTTGTAAACGACCTGGCGGAGCACGAAACGCGGTTTTTTCTCAACGTCGCATCGTTTGGGCTGAGTACCGATGTCCTAAAGCGCGCCGGGACGGCCGATACCGGCAAGTGGGCCTCTGCGCTCGGGTCCAACCACATTCGAGGCAAACTCTCTTACGCCATGTCCACCTTTAGCGCCACCCTTTCCGCTTCCGCGAAAGAGGTTTACATACGCATCGATGACGGTATCGAACGACGCTTGAAGATCGCAGAACTCTGTGTCGCTAACGCGCGTTACTACGGCGGGGCAATGAAGATCGCCCCGAATGCTAAGCTCGATGATGGTCTGTTCGACATAGTAACGATCGGGGATCTCGGTGCTTTCAAAATTCTCACCAGCGCGCCAAGACTTTACCTGGGCGCCCACCTGCGGATGGATCAGGTCGCCCATGCATTAGGGAAACGGATCGTTGCTCGGGCTGGGGAAACAGAGGCGGAGATAGCAATAGAGTTGGACGGCGAGATCATCGGCCAGTTGCCGGCCACATTCCAGGTGGTTCCCAGGGCCCTTCGCATTCGCTGCCCGCGACCATAAGTCCGATCACCGGCTGAGGGAGCAACCAATGGACAGTAGAGATAACCTGCATTATCTTTCTTCACATAAGATTCACCAAATCCCCTGGCTGGAGGAAGAAAATGAAGTTAAGTGAAGCCCTGCTCCCGGAGTGGGACCAGGAAATGGCCAATACCAGAAAAACACTGGAGCGGATTCCAGACGAGAAACTGGATTGGAGGCCCCACCAAAAATCCTCCACGATGGGATCGCTGGGGACCCATCTGGCTAATCTTCCTACCTGGGCCAATCACGCTTTGGAAAAGGAATCGCTGGACCTGTCTCCGCCGGGTGCTGAGGCGCCTCGGGCAGAATTGTTAACCGCCCGGCAACAGATTCTCGAGACCTTCGATAAGAACGTAGCCAGCGGTCGCGCAGCAATTGCCGCCGCGAGTAACGAGGAGTTCGCTAAAACCTGGACGCTGCTTCGCGCCGGCAACCCGATTCTGTCCTTGCCAAAGATCGCTGTCGTGCGCGGCTTTGTCTTGAACCACAATATCCATCACCGGGCGCAACTGGGTGTTTACCTGCGATTGAACGATGTAGCGGTGCCTTCGATTTATGGGCCCTCGGCGGATGAATCAGGGTTTTAGGCACGGGGGCGGGCGATGATGTAACGCAAACTGTTAGTTTGCGAAGTTCCATTGCCACTGCGGTCTAATACCGCCACGCGCGCAAACTAACAGTTTGCGTTAACAAAAGAATGGAGACTATGCATGCCCGAACAACAGTTCGATAAAACAGCAGCGGTGGCGCTGTTGAATGAAATACTGGAAACAGAACTCGCGGGCGTAGTGCGTTACACCCACTACGCTTTAATGGTTTTTGGCTACAGTCGCATTCCGATTGTCAGCTGGTTGCGCGCTGAAGCTAACACCTGTTTGACGCACGCTAACGAAGCTGGCGAGCTGGTGACGCACTTTGGCGATCACCCCTCCCTGAAAATTGGCGCCTTGCTCGAAACTCACAAACATGGGATCAACGATATCCTCCTTGAAGCTCTGGAAGCCGAGAAGACAGGCCTGGCGCTATACAATAAGCTGCTCGATCTTGGGCGCGACCGCTCGGTGCTGTTGGAGGAATATGCGCGAAAGATGATCGCCGAGGAAGAGCGGCATGTCGGCGAAGTAAATAAAATGCTGCGCAAGCCCGGCGAGATTACACAATTCGCGGCAGGCTAACCCGAACGGGATAGCCGGCCCAAACACCTGGCCGCGGAACGCATCCTTAATTCGTCCTTAGCTTCCGCGATGCCGCTATCACTTCAATTCACTCCCACACAGACCCCGGTCTTAGAACTCGCCCGGAAAGAGGCATAGTGAATCGAAGGACTAAACCCCGGCTTAATTCAAACCTGGACGCTCTTTGGCAGGACCAGCGCCCGGCCAAAATTACGAACCTCTCCGCGGGCGGCTGCTATCTGGATACTGTGGGTGAAGTGCAGGAGGGCGAAGTTGTCGGCTTTCGCGTCTTGCTCCCCGATGATGATTGGCTTTATCTGGAAGGTGAAGTCCGGCATCATTCGGTGGGCAGCGGCTTCGGTGTTCGCTTCGTCGATCTTAATGAAGAGCAGGCGGAAAAACTTCAGTGGTTGTTAAGAATCGTGGCCGAGTCGGGCCCGGACGAACAACTTTCCGGGGATTTGGTGGAAGAGTAGAAGAATCCGTTTACTTTGGGCGACGCCATTAACGGCGCGGCCGGTTTCAACATTACCAGGGAGTAACTTAATGCAGAATCAAAACCTCTCCGAGAATAAAGCGCTTCGCGGCGCGTTTTCTGAAATCAATGATGCCGAACCGCGGGGCAGGGGAGTCACTAGTTGTAAATCGACAGATA
>JBDTOI010000033.1:0-30005 GCA_039933315.1 Pyrinomonadaceae bacterium | reverse complement strand
CTTAACTTCAGCCACGCCTCCCACGCCGGCCACTGTTCGGCCGGGGAGAGGGTGTTGGTGTCGGCTCCGGTGGTGGTGGCGGCGCCATGGTCTGCTTAGTGAAACGCGGCAAGAGATCATCCCGCATCGCCAGCTGATAAATCGACCAGGCCACCAGTACCGCGTCCTTCTTCACATCATCTTCCAGAATGCGTTCGTAGGTATCGAGGTTGGTGTGCCAGGTATGCGAACCATACTCAATCGGATCCTGACTGAGACCGATGCCCGGCAAGCCCGCGTTGCTGAACGAGGTGCTGTCCGTGCCACCCAGCCCGCGGTTGCGTGACTCAGTGGCCCCTACCACACCGTCATCCTTAAAGGGCTTCACTATCTCGCGCATGATGTCACCCGCATCGGGCGGTCCGAACACACCGACTCCGCGTACGCGCCCGGTGCCGGAATCGATGTTGAAGTAGCCGCCAAACTTTTCATAACCGGGTTTCGGGTTCTCGAAAGTGCCGAAGTGTTCCTTGACGTAGGCCTGCGAGCCCAGCAGCCCTTGTTCCTCGCCACTCCACAAGGCCACCCGAATTGTGCGGCGCGGCTGCACTCCTATGGCTTTCAATATCCGCGCGGCTTCCATCATGATGGCGCAGCCGATCGCATTGTCAGTGGCTCCGGTTGCTGCGTGCCATGAATCAAGGTGGCCGCCGAGCATGATCACTTCGTCGGCTTTGTCTGTCCCCGGAATCTCCGCCACCGTGTTGTAGGAGGTCTTGCCTTCAGGATAGACGCGATTCACGATGCTGAACTCGAGCACTACATCCAGGCCCCCGCTCATCAGGCGCGAGATGCGTCCGTAGTCTTCATTCCGCATCACCACGGTAGGCAGCGCGGTGTTGACGTCGAACGTACGGTTGTTGAAAGCGCGGATCTGGCCGTGTTCGCGGGCAGCGTCGTTAACGCGCAGGAGTGCCCCGTTCTCCTTCAGAAACTTATCCAGCTGTTCATCAATTTGCCGCCCCGTCAAAGGACGCGGAGAAGGCGACGGGCTGGGTGATGGGGAAGGCGAGGGAGATGGGCGTGGAGATGGATTAAAGCGTTGTTCCGCAGCCTTATCGTCAAGCCTTTTAGGCCCGGGAGTCAGGTTTACCGGCACCATCGTGTGCTTTCCCGCCAGCACGATGCGACTGCGCACGTTCGCTTTTTCTTTCGCGAAATAAGCGGATAGCTGATCCTGAGTGGGCCGCTCCGGCAAAATCAATTGGTAAGCTTTAGCGCGGACAATCCCTCTTGTGCTCGGCGTCCAGGCGAGGACCTCGGCCACCAGCGAATCCTTCACTGGCGAGATAATGTGCGCCGTCAAACGCTCGTTGAGCCATCCAGGATGTTTGAAATCCCAGGGCTCCAGGTGGCCATTTTCCATTCCCCATAGCTCCATTTGCTTTACCGCCCACTCGGCCGCGCGTTTGTGATTCGGCGTACCTGTTAAGCGTGGTCCATACACATCAGCCAGCATGTGCATGGTCTTCATGATCTGGGAATTCTTAGTTTCCTCCGCCCGAATGCGCGCGAGGAGGTCTTTGTCATCGCCCGTTAATTGGCCAAACACGGGGAGGCAAACGAAGGTAAAGATCAGGAACAGAGAAATAACGCGTCGTCTAAACATAAGTGTCTCCGAAAGTTCAACTATTTGGAGTGCGGTGGCAAGCGAAGCGCGACACCGCTTTGGATTCGTTCGGCATCTGAGATCTGAAATTTGAGATCTCAAATGAAAAACTATCGAAAGCGCCGTCGCCGCTTCGCTCTGCCCGCGCACTCCAGATTCATTGCTGCTCGCCAGTGGCTGCAGCCGGCCTGGCCGGCGTTTGTACCGCCCGCTCCGTGTTGAGCGAATCAAAATTCAAAGCCGCATTGAAAATCAAAAAGAAGCTGCCCTGCGTTTGGTGTCGCCACATAGGATTGTTGGCAAACATCACCACGTGCCCGCGGCCCACCGGCACGTCGATCACCGCCGGCGCGTTGGCCAGTTCTGAGCCACCGGCCAGCATGCCGCTGATTAACAAGTTCTTTTCATCTGACGAGAAACGCAGCACCACGCGCGGACGTTGATTAGGCGGCGTGTAATAGGCGCCAAGTTGCAGACGTTGCTCTTCAGTCAACTGTTCCTCACCCGGACGTGGCGAGGGACGGGGGGTGGCAGTCGTTAACGGCATGCCCTGAACTATATCCGGGTCATTCAAGGTGCCGCGCCCAGACGGGCGTCCTGCGGCTCCGCCTGCGCCACCTTCACCACCACCTCCGCCTCCTCCAGGAACGCCCGAGGCTACCTGGAAGAGCGGTGCCTGATTGAAATAAATCGGCACCGTTTCATCGTAACCGTATGCTATCGGGCTTTTACGATCGCTGAAGCGAGCGTTGTAAATGGATCCGCGCGCCTGCAACTGGCGCGGCTCCTGAATTGACACCCCCGACGTGATTCCGAAATCAATGGGGATTCGCGCATTGTTGGTGATGACGATGAACAGGCCACCTTCCGCGACAAACTTCTGCAGGTTCATCACACCCGCGAGTCCCATCCCACCGCGCATGTCGTCCGTCTGATCCGGCGACAGTCCCATGTTGGGCGTCAGCTCTGACTGCTTCCAGGGAATCGCATCTCCCCGCATAGGGATGCCGTTGATGATTGTCTGCGCCGAGCCTCCCAGCGGTGGAAAGATAATCACGTCATACTTCTCGCGGAGGTTCGGTGTGTTGCGCACCACCTGGTCAGAAATGTAATTGTAGGGGATTTGAAACTTATCAAACTCGATCCGGTACCAGCCGTCGTTCTGCGTATTGGTCCAGGTATGCAGGATTGCAATGCGGGGCACGGCCAGGTCATGCATCTTTACTTCGGGTAGTTTATCCACTGCCACCGCGACGAGGCCCAGCTCTGTCACGGCGGCATCCAGACGCTGGCGCACGTCCGCACCATTGCCGCCGGTTTTGATGATGAACGACCCGGCATTGAACTGCCGGTCGCCGATCTTGAATGAATCTTCTGCCGCGGCGATCTTCACATCTTTGAGTCTGAAGCGCAGTGTCGCCAGCGTGTTTTCGGTGTTGTGATTGATGACGTAGCCGGCGGCCGCGGCCGGGCCGCTAATCTTGCCGCTGACGCGGGCATCCGCCGTCAAAAGAGTCATGGGCGCCTTCAAGATACCTTGATCAGCTTTATCAGCAACGCGGACCGTCTTCACGTTGCGCAGGGCGCCCAACGTCCACCCGGTATCGTCATAGGGCCGCGGATCGTTGACGTTGTAATACTGCGTATCCAGCATCATGTCAGCCATCCGCGAATAAGGTTGGTCCATACGCACCACGTACGAGCCGGCGGGAAACTTTCTATCTTTGGTAGCGATCTCTTTGTCGGCGGTATGCACCTCGACTCCCATCAATCGCAGCAGGTTCACCATGTCGGCCGCTTCGACCAAACGCGATTGGTCGGCTGGAATAACGTAAGCGTAGGGACCTTCATTTATGGCTTTGGCGACCGAGCGTTTGCTCTTAATGTAGAAATTCTGCAGGAACCGATCTTTATTATTCGAAACAAAGTTCATCGCCAGAAGAATTGCTGATTGCTGCAGGTTGATGTTGTTGCGAATGGACCACTTGACGCGCGGTTGAGGGGGATTGGGCCTGAACCAATCGCGACGCGACTGTTCGCCCACTGTGCGATCCATCGTATCAGCGCCGCCGTTGCCAAATGTTTCGTAGAAGCGCCCGATGGAATTGTGACCGTTCGCGACATAAAACATATAGTTCGGCGCCCAGCCATCATAAAAGCCGTGCGTCCATACGCCGGGCACCCCGCGCTTGGTCATCTCTTCAATCTCGTGGTACGCCAGCAACTGCCATTCGTCGATAGTGATCGGATCGAGCCACGCGTTGTATGGACCGGTACCGGTGGAAGTGTAAAGAAATGGCACTGACTCATGCAGATCGTGAAGGACGGGCGGATGATATTCGAGGAAGGTCTTCATCTGGTTGCGCGTCAGGGCCAGGGCCATGCCCAGACCGTCGCGATTGTTGTCGTGCGCGACATACTTGCCCCAGAAGATTAGGCCCGGAGCATTTTTCCCCGGGTTCGCCTTGCGGTAGTTATAAACGTCCACCATCTTGTCGCGGCCGTCAACTTCCAGCACGGGGGTGATCAGCACAATGACGTTCTTGCGAATCGCCTGGATGAAAGGACTCTCTTCGACCGCCAGCCGGTAAGCCAACTCCATCAACATTTCGCACGAGCCGGTTTCCGGCGAATGAATCGACCCCGAGGCCCAGTAAAAAGCTTTGCCTTCGCCAATCAAGGCAATGGCTTCCTCTTCGTTGATCTTGCGCGGGTCGGCGAGTTTGGCGGCGATCTCTTTGTAACGATCTAGCTTAGCCAGCAGGTTCTCGTCTCCCACCGCGACCAGGATCTGTTCCTTTCCTTCCTCGGATCGCTCGGCGGCGCTAAACACGCGCACGCGAGGAGTTGTTTTCGCCAGCTCGCGATAATAGCGATACTGATCTTTCGAATATGTCAGCTTGTTCGGTGTGCCGATAACGTAACCGAGCACCTTGTCCGGCGAGGGCACCTTGTCGGACATAGGCAGGTGGTCTACCAACTCAGTGCGGAAATAGGGTTCGGTGGTGTACTCCTTAATCTTCTTCGAATAGTCGTTGTCTGCTGACGCGTCAGATTTGGTTGCTGCCGCCGGGGCCGAGCTTGTCGCTTTCGACTTACCATCGTTTTGCCGGATGGCATTGTTTTGGGCCGACAACTGACGACTGCCACCAGCAAAAGTGATCGCCACCGTCGCGGCCATTACTAGCGGCCCTAACCGGCGTGCGTTCAGGAACAGACGTGTTCGATTCATAAGCTCCTCCAGCAGAACTTTGCAAGTTTGATTCCAGAAGTACGGGCGTGCGGCACGCATCTTATGAGTGTTTGGGACAAGTGTAAAGATTTTGTCAGGGATATTGCCTGTGACCGGCTTTGTTGGTGTTGCTTGGTGAGATTTCGTGTAGTTGGTGGATCGTGCGCTAACGAATCAGAGCTATACGTCCACGAACCACACGAAGCGGCACCAAAAACCACGAAATGAGAGTTTTTGTGCAAAGCCGTTTGCAGTTAAAGCACTTCTAGCACTAGAATCCCATCGTCAGTTGAAAGTTAAATAGTTTCGGGGGAGCCGCGCGGCGGCTGAGAGTCCCAGGCGATTACGGATTGCTGAATGCGGATAGCGGATTGAGAAGACAAATCCGAATTCCGCAATCCGAATTCGGGAGACCCCTTGAACCTGATACGGTTAACACCGTCGAAGGGAGAAACAGCCAACAGTGACCGTTCCATCTCTTTTGATCAGAGTGGAGCGGTTTTTGTTTTTCTTCTCCGTGTTCTCCGTGGCTCCGTGGTGCTATTGGCGTCAGATTAGATTCACCACGGAGACACAGAGTACACGGAGAACGGAGGAATCATGAGCGCCGCAATCAAACCAACTCAAATCGAAACTCAGGCCGGTAATGACAAGCCGTTACCAAACTCGCGTCGCGTCTACGTCGCCGGCCAACAACCCGGCGTGCGCGTGCCTTTCCGCGAGATCGATCAGAACCAGACGCGTAACTTCAATGGCTCTCTGGAAGACAATCCGCCCGTTCGGGTCTACGACAGCAGTGGTCCCTGGGGCGATCCCTCGATCGATTGCGACGTGCGGAATGGATTACCGTCGCTGCGACGCCATTGGATTCTGGGGCGGGGCGACGTCGAAGAGTATCAAGGCCGCGAGCTGCAACCGATTGATGATGGCTATCTAACTTTCGACGCGGCCAACCAGGCGCGGCAAAAAGAGAAAGGGCGTTTGGAAGACTTTCCCGCGCTCAGTCGCACGCCGCTGCGCGCCAAACCCGGGCGCTGCGTATCGCAAATGCACTACGCTCGCCAGGGCATCATCACTCCCGAGATGGAATTCATTGCTATCCGCGAGAGTCTGGGACTTGCCCGTGCCGGCGACTTGAATAGAGACGACCGCGCTTCACTCAATCACGAGCACCGCGGCCAATCTTTTGGCGCCGCCATGCCGGAGTACGTAACGGCAGAATTCGTGCGTGACGAAGTGGCGCGCGGCCGCGCAATCATTCCGGCAAATATCAATCATCCGGAAAGCGAACCCATGATCATTGGCCGCAACTTTCTGGTGAAGATTAACGCCAACATCGGCAACTCCGCGGTCTTGTCCTCTATTGACGACGAAGTTGAAAAGATGCGCTGGTCAATAAAGTGCGGCTCGGATACGGTAATGGATCTCTCGACAGGTAAGAACATTCACGCCACCCGCGAATGGATCATACGCAACTCGCCGGTCCCCATCGGCACCGTGCCGATCTATCAGGCCCTGGAAAAAGTGGGAGGCAAAGCTGAAGAACTGACTTGGGAAATCTTCCGCGACACTTTGATCGAACAAGCGGAACAGGGCGTGGATTACTTCACCATCCATGCCGGTGTGCGACTGCCTTATATTCCCATGACGGCAAAACGCACGACCGGAATTGTTAGCCGCGGCGGTTCCATCATGGCCAAGTGGTGCCTGGCGCATCACGAGGAAAGCTTCCTCTACACGCGCTTCAGCGACATCTGCGAAATCATGGCCGCGTACGATGTTTCGTTTTCCCTGGGTGACGGTTTGCGGCCGGGTTCGATTGCCGATGCCAATGACGAAGCGCAGTTTGCCGAGCTGGAGACGCTGGGCGAGTTGACGAAGATCGCGTGGGAATACGACTGCCAGGTAATGATCGAAGGCCCGGGCCACGTCCCCATGCATTTGATCAAGGAGAACATGGACAAGCAACTGGAGACTTGTCAGGAAGCGCCTTTCTACACGCTTGGTCCGCTAACAACCGACATCGCGCCCGGATACGATCACATCACCTCAGCGATTGGGGCGGCGATGATTGGCTGGTTCGGCACCGCAATGCTCTGTTACGTCACGCCCAAAGAACACCTGGGCCTACCCAACAAGAAAGATGTTAAGGATGGCGTCATCGCCTACAAAATCGCTGCGCACGCCGCCGACCTGGCCAAAGGCCATCCCGGCGCCCAGTATCGCGACAACGCTTTATCAAAGGCCCGCTTCGAATTCCGCTGGGAAGATCAATTCAACCTCTCGCTCGACCCCGAAGTGGCCCGCGAATATCACGACGAGACATTGCCTCAGGAAGGCGCCAAACTGGCCCACTTCTGTTCCATGTGCGGCCCGCACTTCTGCTCCATGAAGATCACCCAGGACGTCCGCGAATACGCCGCGAAGAAACTAATCGACGAAGAGGCGGCTCTTGATGCCGGCTTGAAAGAAAAGGCTGAAGAGTTTCTCGCCGCCGGGTCGGAGATTTATCAACCCGCTAAGACATAGACAGGATTTACAGGAACAACGAGAAGAGGAATCAAAACGCCGATGCAAGATATTCATCACTGTACAGTCAGCCCTTCGCAAGTTCCCGGCCTATGAATCGTCGCTGTTGAGTATTATCCTGTCAATTCTGTAAATCCTGTCCTGAGCTTCCAGGGTCCGATGAAAGACGCTGACCTCACCGAGCAAATCATTGGCTGTGCTTACAAAGTCCACAACGCTCTGGGTTCAGGCTTCCTGGAAAAAGTTTACGAGAACGCACTTAGAATCGAGCTGGAAAAACTTGGATTTACAGTAAGACAATAAGAGCCTATCAGCGTCTTCTATGAGGGTCATGCCGTCGGTGAATACTTCGCCGATCTCTGGGTCGATGATCGCGTTCTGATCGAATTGAAGGCTGTTCAGTCACTGATCACCAGGCACGAGGTTCAACTCGTTAATTGCCTGACAGCCACGAAAATCGACACCGGCCTTTTGCTGAATTTTGGCCCTTCCGTTCAGGTTAAGCGCAAATTCCGCGAATACAACCCGAACACGTCATTGATAAATTCCAACCTGTAAATCTTGTAAATCTTGTCACCGTCGTTTACGCTGATAGCTCTATATGGCCAGCTGTGTGAAGAAGCCCACTAAAGGACACGAAAGTAGTGTCTCAATTTGGAGTGCGCCGGCAGAGCGAAGCGGCGACGGCGCTTTGGATTGGCCAGTTTTCTACCACTCAAGCACCACCTAAACTCTCAAGTATCTTTCGTCTTGAGGAAATGCTTACTGGCCTATCCAAAGCGGTGTCGCGCTTCGCTTGCACTCCAAATTAAGCCACTACCGACACGAAACAAGATTGTGCAAAGGCTCTCCGAATAGGCCATGATTCTCAAGACTCACATCCCGAGGTTTCCGCTCAATCAGTTTGTCGATCATTTCATTTATTACGAGGGGTATAACCCGGAACACTCGATCGACCGGTTCCTGCCCGATGGCAACACCGAAATCATCATCAATTTTCACGACGGGCCACAATTTATTTACGACAACCTCACGCTCAAGGAAATCCAAGCCTGTCATCAAGTGTGGGCGTCGGGAGTGAGAACTGAATTCATTTCAATTCCTTCGGGAAAACATGCGGCGATGTTCGTCATCTCGTTCCGGAAAGGGATGGCCTATCCGTTCTTTCCCGTACCCATGAACGAGATGACCGATCGAGTGGTGGATGCCGACCTGCTATGGGGCGACGACTTCGCCTTTCTCAGAGAGCGACTGTTGGAAATCAAGGAAATAAATCTCAAGTTTGAAATTGTCGAGAATTTTCTGCTCAAACACTTTCAAGGCAGTCTGACTTTTAACCCCGCAGTCGAATACGCCCTGGCGGAAATCATCCAACGGCCGGATCAAATCAATCTGGCCCGCATGAATCAACGCATCGGCTACTCGCAAAAGCATTTTATCGGAATGTTCAAAAGGCAGGTCGGCATAGCCCCAAAGGCTTATCTGAAAATCATCCGCTTTCAAAAGGCCATCAGCGAAATCGAGGAACGCAAAGAGGTGAACTGGACGATCATCTCGCAGGATTGCGGTTTCTATGACCAGGCCCACTTCATTAACGATTTCAAGTTCTTCTCCGGTTTTACTCCCGAAGAATACGTCCGTAGAAAAAACGGCGTTCTGAATTACGTGCCGGTAGGTTAGGTAAATTTTTTCCAATACAGCCGTCTCATCCGTCCCTAGACTCGGAGGCGTTATGGAAAAACTATACATTAACCACCTGGCTGTTTTTGTGTGTGCTCTGCTGAGCCTGGCCCTCGGAGCGCTTTGGTATTCGCCCGCGCTCTTCTTCAAGGCATGGCAGAAGGAAACTGGATTGAGCGACGAGCAGGTTGCCAAAGCCAATCCGCTGAAGACCTACTCGCTAACGCTCTTGTTGGCGTGGATCATTTCCTACAACCTCGCGTTCTTCCTGGGAGACAGCAAGACAAACTGGCAATGGGGCCTCGTGGCCGGACTCCTGGCCGGCGTAGGTTGGGCATCCACGATGTTCGTGATCATTTCCCTTTTCGAGCAGCGGTCTGGCAAATACCTGCTGATCAATTGTGGATACATCATCGTCTATTTTGCGTTGATAGGATTTGTCCTGGGAATTTGGAGGTGAAGCTGTGGCAACGAAAACGTCCGGTGAGATTGAAAAAGAATTTATCGACAACCTGGAAAAGTCGACGGGTACGTCGTTAAGCGAATGGATGAAGGTTATCGCTGCGTCTGGCGTCACAAAACGCAATGACATCGTCAAGTGGCTGAAGGAGAAAAACGGCTTCGGCCATATGAACGCTGCTCTGCTGACCGGGATTTATCAGAATGCCGGAAAGCCCGTCTACGGTAGCACCGCTGAGCTGCTGGACAATCAGTTTGCCAGAGCAGCAGATATTCGCCCCTTATATGAATCCCTTACCGCGTTCGTGAAGAAGCACTTTCCGAATTCGACAGTCCTGCCGAAAAAGACTTATGTCTCCCTTCTGGAAAAACGCGAGTTCGCGGCCATCAACATCAAACCAACGGAGCTGCGCATCGGACTCGACTTAGGTGCTCACGCCTTTGATGAGACGGTAACCAAATCAAAGCTGTCCGGTCCGATGCCTCGAATCTCGCATATGCTGGTCATAACGGATCAGTCCGACCTCAATGAAAATCTGGTTGAACTACTGAAGCTGTCACGTCAAAGATGCCATTAGGGTGACGCCGGGGCTCGTTTTCACCACGCGGCCGTCATTGTCGAACCCGCCCTCGAACTAACGCATTACACCGTTGCTCCCTTTCCTCACCAGAGTTATCCTTCATTCATGAGCAGCATAGTTGAAGTAGAGAAGCTTGCGCTCGACTTACCTGAGAGGGAACGGGCAGCTTTGGCCGCGAATCTTCTCGACTCTCTTCCGGCTATTCTATCGGACGAAGATGAAGGCGTTGCCGACGCGCAACGGCGTGATGCAGAGATTGAGGCCGATCCCGACAAAGCCATTTCACTCGCACAGTTGGACTCGCGGATCCATGGCCGGCGGGGCAGATAAGATTGGAGTTTCATCAGCAGATCGCCTCAGACATCGTCTTTGCACAAAAACTCTTATTTCATGTTGCTCCGAGTAGCTTAGTGTGATTTCGTGGATCGTATGGCTCCGAATCCCAAGCACACGATCGACGAAGCGACACGAACCAATGCTGATCTTAGACATTCACAGCAGTCGGCGGACCCATCGGCGACTTTTGTGGATGATTTAGGGAGATTGCCACAGTTTTAAGATTGACTCGCGAAACCTAAGGAGCACACTTCATGCAGAAACGGATTACACGCGTCGGCGACATTACCCTGCTCGCATTGGCCTTGATCTTTGTCGTTAAGCTGGCCAGCTTTCAGACGAGCGTCAATGCCAGGAACAGCCCGCCCCAGAACAATCAAGCGACACCGAGCCAGAATGAGAAGCCTTTTGATCAAGCTCAGGCGCTAGCCGATCTTAGAAAAAGGATTGCCGGACAGGAGAACAAGCCTGCGGGCGAGGTCTTCAAGAACATCCAGATGCTCAAAGCCATGCCGGCTGGGCGCCTCCTAAGAGTAATGGAGTTGGGATACGCAAAGTCTTTGGGCGTCAACTGCACTCATTGCCATGTTGCCGGCGAGTGGGAAAAAGAGGACAAACCAACGAAGCAGATAGCTCGTGACATGTTCGCGATGGTGGCGGCTATCAATAATGACCATCTGAAGAAGATCAAGAACCTGAAGAGCCCTGAACCGGTAATCAATTGCACCACATGTCATCGCGGCCAGACCAAACCGGCGCTGAACCTACCAGAGACGGCTCAGAAGTAATAGCCGGCGACCGGCTGAGGTCAACCAGCGAAACTGGCACATGAAAGCGACTAAGCTAACCGGCGAAGTGCTCGGGCGAATCCAGGATCATGCCCGCGAGTGGGGCGTGGTTGTCGAAGGTACGTTTGAAACGGAAAGTTCCGCGATCGCTTTCGGCAAACGTGACAACCTTAGCGTAGTGCTGAAGGTAATCAAAAAAGAGGGTGACGAGTGGCTTTCGGGCGAAGTGCTCGAAGCATTCAAGGGCAACGGGGTCGCACGCGTTTATGAGTGCGTACCAGGCGCAGTGCTGCTCGAGCGACTTCAACCGGGTCACTCGCTGGCGGACATGTCGCTTAACGGCAATGACGAGCGCGCAACAGAAATCCTCTGCAGTGTCATACGGCAGATGTCTGCAAAAGAGATTCCACGGGCCTCCCCGACCGTCCACGATTGGGGTAAAGGCTTCGAGCGTTATGTCGCCACTGGCGATGATTCGATTCCAAACACACTGGTTCAGGCAGCCCAGCGAGTGTTCTCAGCACGGTGCGCTTCACAAGGTGCGCCCCGACTGCTTCATGGCGACCTGCAACACTACAATGTTCTGTTTGACTTGAATCGCGGCTGGCTGGCCATTGACCCCAAGGGCTTAGTCGGCGAGATCGAGTATGAAGTTGGCGCCCTCCTGCGCAATCCTATTGAACGACCCGAGTTGTTCCTTTCCCAGGCAATTATTGAGAGACGAGTGCAACAGCTCAGCGCAAAACTGAAGCTGGATTCCAATCGCGCGCTCGCGTGGGGATTCGCCCAGGCAGTCTTATCGGCGATTTGGGAAATTGAGGATGGGTTCGTGGTGGACTCAGGAAGCCCCGCTCTCAGACTTGCTAATGTGATTCAAGCGATGATGGGATTAGGAGTTTATTGAGCCCGAGACGTTGGTGCGGAGGGGGCGCCCACGGAGTGGCGCCCCTACAAACAAGCACGGGGGTTGGCCGCACAAAAGATAGGCTGATAAGATTTAGACACTCGTTTACCAAAACTTGATGGAGGTTTGCAATGACTCTTCGCGACTTCTTTCTACAGAGACGAAAAGTAGAGGCGCCCGTTTTTCTCAACGTGCTTAAGGCCCTGCCTAAAGATCAGCTTCAGTATAAACCGCACGAGAAATCGCCCACCGCGGAGCAGCTGGTCTGGATAATTACCAGTGAACTGAAGGCCTGCCTCGATATCGTCAAGGAGGGGAAGACGGAATGGAATAGCGCTCCGCCGCCACCGCTGGACGAAATGCTGGAAAAGTATGAGAGCTGGTCCAATGAGCTAAGCGAACAGGTTTCGAAGATGGATGATTCTGCCTGGGATGGCACCTCCGGATTTTACATGGACGGCAAACTCCTGATCGAGAAGCCCGCGGGCACCTTTCTGTTGTACATCCTCTTTGACGCCATTCATCACCGGGGCCAACTAACAGCGTATCTCAGACCGATGGGCGGTAAGGTGCCCTCGGTTTATGGTCCGTCCGCTGATGACAAGTCAATGGGCGTACCCATGGCATGAAACCGGGAGCCGCTGGCATTTTTCAATGAATGCAACCAAGCAAATTGTTTTAGGTTGGTACGCAAACTAACAGTTTGCGTTACGTAAAAAGATGGACCTGCACGCCATCGTCAAGATTACACTGCGGTCGACGAACTTCGAGCGGACGCAGCGTTTCTACCGCGAGCTCTTTGGTTGGAAGTTCCGGCAGTATTCGCCCACTTACCTTGGCTTTGAAACACCTTCCGGATTGGATGGCGGGTTTCAGTGCGTTGACGCTTTCAGTCCCGGCGACTCTGTCCTGCTCTACATTCTCGTGAACGAATTTGAGTGTTACCTGCGGCGCATCCCGGAACTCCAGGGAACCTCCCTGGGCGAGTTGGAGGTCGTTACCAAAGTTGGCGAATACGTGCGCTTCTATGACCCGGATGGGAATCGACTGGCGCTATGGAGAATTTTTCCCGCGCCGGAATGATCGAACCAAATGAGGATCTTATACAAAATCACCACGTTCCTGATTCTGGCCCTGGGCGTACTTCATCTTTGCATGACGCCAGTGTTGTCCCCGGGCTTTACCTCCGCCGCGCTGTGGTTCGCCGGTGGCGGTGTAATGATCGTTTTTATCAGTTTCTTTAATTTCCTTTTGCTGAGTGACGCGGGCCGCGAGCGCCTGGTCAGGGTTTTTTGCAATATCGCTAATCTGGTAGGTTTGGTGTTCGCCGGCGCCATGATTGTGCTCGAGACGCGCCGCGCTCGTCCAGGGCTGTCCGCCTGGTTGGTAATGGCGATTTTGGTTTTTGAGACTATTGCGGCGTTTCAGTATTCTTTGCGACCAAAGCTTTCACCATCTTCCTGAGGCCATGATTTGAAACCAGCAAAAACATCAAAGCTCGATACAGGCCAGAATCATGTCGAGCGAGTGCGGCGAATTTGTCTTTCCCTGCCTGAAACGACGGAAAAACTCTCGCACGGTGAACCGACCTTCTTTGTCCGCAAGAAAGTATTTGCCATGTGTTCCATCAATCATCACGACGACGGGCACGTGGCGGTGACGGCGCCGGCCGCCATTGGTATCCAGGAAGCCTTGATCAAAGAAGCTCCGAAGAAGTTCTACAAGCCGCCTTACGTCGGGGTGCGCGGCTGGATTGGCATCGAGCTGGATCAGGTAAACGATAAAGAATTAGCTCTTCATGTGCGCGAGGCCTGGCGCTTAATCGCTCCAGAAAAATTGCACGTTATGCTTGAAGAACCCCTGGCGACCAGGTGAAGTTTCAACTTGCCCGATGACCCAGCCCGAGGCGATCAAGTTAATCCTCATAGCCATTAGCGGTCTTTGTTGGACCATTGTTTATATCGACGGCATTCGCCTCGGTTTCAAAGACCGCTCCTACGCCATTCCCTTCTATGCCCTTGCTTTGAACTTCGCCTGGGAAGTGATCTATTCAATTTTTGGACTCAGGACGAAAGTAAACCTGCAAACGATCGTCAATCCCGTCTGGCTCGCATTTGATGTAGGCATCCTTTACACCTATTTCAAGTTTGGCCGGAAATACTTTCCCCGCCAGTTGCCGGGGTCATGGTTTATCGGCTGGAGTGTTCTGGGCCTGGGGAGCGCTCTGGTCGTTGAGTATGCTTTTCTGAAAGAGTTTGGCGTCCCTATTGGCGCTGCCTATTCCGCATTTTTGCAAAACCTTCTGATGTCAGTTCTGTTTATTCAGATGTTGCTGCAACGGGGCAGCCGCGAGGGCCAGAGTCTCACCATCGCCGTCAATAAATGGATTGGCACGCTGACGCCGACTATCCTGTATGGCATCCTTGGCGGTGATGGCTTCCGTGGTCCCAGCTTTCTGATTCTGGCGGTGGGTGTATGCTGCTCCATATTTGATCTTGTTTACATCTGGATGCTATGGAGTGCGCCGGCACAGCGCCGCGGCGACGCTTTGGGCTCTTCTCGGATTTGAGATTTCAAATTTGAGATCTGAAATGATCTGAAATAAGAAAAAACCAAAGCGTCTTCACTACTACTTATGCCGGTGCACTGCGAAAGTTGATATGAAGAAGTTGCTGAAGATCTTGCTGGTTCTAATTTTGATTGCCGCGGCGGCGTTGGCGATATTCTGGTTCTCCCGCCCCGCAGATCTTTCTTTCGAGCAAGTGCAGGCCAGTGTGCCGCATTCCCGCTTCAGCCGTTTCGCTGACATCGATGGCGTGCGCCTGCATTACCAGGAGAGCGGGACGGGCACGCCGCTGCTCTTGATTCATGGTTACACCTCCTCTACCTATTCCTGGAAAGATGTTTTCGCACCCTTATCCAAACGTTTTCGCGTGATCGCCGTCGATCTCAAGGGCTTCGGCTTCTCCGGAAAACCGGACGGTGACTATACGCGGCGGGCGCAGGCCACCCTGGTCACGCACTTGCTTGATTACTTGAAAATTGAAAAGGCCTGGCTCTGCGGCAATTCAATGGGCGGCGAGGTCTCGCTAAACATCGCGCTGGCACATCCGCAGCGCGTCGCCGGATTGGTCCTCATCGACAGTGCGGGGGTGGCGGTGGCAGGCAGCGGTTCACTCGCGCCCGGTTACCTGCTCGTGCCGGTGGTCGGGCAGGTATTGACGGCGTTTGCCCTGACGTCAGACAAATTGGTGCGCGAAGGCCTGGAGAAGAGTTTTTACGACGATACGAAAATTGGCGCTGAGCGTGTGGCTACATACTATCGTCCACTACAAACGCGCTCTGGCCAACTGGCGGCCTTGCGCGCGCGAACTCAGGCATCTCAATATCCCATTGAACCAGAGCTGGGGAAGATCACCACACCGACACTAATTATCTGGGGCGCACAGGATGAGTTAATTCCTTTGGCGGCC
This sequence comes from Pyrinomonadaceae bacterium, assembly GCA_039933315.1. Classification (GTDB taxonomy): domain Bacteria; phylum Acidobacteriota; class Blastocatellia; order Pyrinomonadales; family Pyrinomonadaceae; genus DASXRU01. The sequence goes on along the minus strand of JBDTOI010000033.1, from coordinate 14,375 downwards.
GGGCAGAAAATGAACTTGCTCATTAAAGGTTCGCGGCTGGTTACGCTTGAAAAATGTGGCCACGTGCCGCAGGAAGAAATGCCTGAACGCGTGCTCAATGAAATCAACACCTTCATTAAAAACTGAGGACGCTTTCCTATGAAGGTTTTGGAAACCGATCGATTGACACTGCGGTACCTTACGCTCGCAGACGCCGAGTTTATTCTTCAGCTCCTTAACCAGCCTTCCTTCATACGTTTCATCGGCGACAGGGGAGTGCGCACGGTTGAAGATGCGCGCAAGTACATTTTGCAGGGCCCGATTGCCAGCTATGAACGTTTTGGCTTTGGACTGTATTTGACTGAGATAACGACGACGGGCGCGCCGGTGGGAATTTGCGGTCTGCTGAAACGAGATACTTTACCGGATGCTGATATTGGTTTTGCCTTCCTCGCGCCGTTCTGGCGTCAGGGGTTTGCCTTTGAGTCGGCTTCCGCGGTGATAACTTACGGCAAGGATGAGTTGGGGCAGAAGCGCATTCTGGCGATTACTTCGCCGGAGAACGATTCCTCAATCAAACTCCTGGAAAAACTTGGATTCACCTTTGAACAGATAACCAGGCTATCCGAAGATGCGCCCGAGGTTAACTTGTTCGCCTTAGACCTCTGAAAGCAACCCCTTCGATAACGAAACTCAGCAACTCTTATCAGCGTATGGCTTAAGGAAAGGAAGAAGAATGTACTGTTCATCATGCGGGGCTGCGCTGCCGCCTGGCCTGAGCTACTGCAATCGTTGTGGCGCCGGACTGTCCGCGAAAGAAGCGAAGACTGCCGGGATGTTGGCTCTGCCCGAGTCTCTCGTTTGGGCCGTCGTCTCCGTCAGTGTCGGGGGTCTGGCTGTGCTCATCGGCATGATGGCAATGATGAAGGAGGCGCTTAACTTCAGTACCCAGTTGATCACTGTGTTTGCGCTGCTGGGCTTCCTGCTTCTGTTGGGAGCCGAGAGTGTTTTTATCTGGTTATTAGTGCGCCGGGGTAAAGCACTGAGTGGCGCCCAGGATTCAGGTTATCCGACTCAGTTCTCAGGCCCTGTTACCAGGGAACTCTCTGAGGAGCGAACGCCGATCGAGCCGGCGATGAGTGTCACCGAGCACACCACTCACACGTTGGAACCGATCCCTCGGGAACGCAAAACGTAATGACCGCCACTCTGACTGGCGAAGGATAGGAGAGAGGATTATGACCATGACACAAAGGGTTCCCTGGCTCTCGATCGTCATCGCGGGCATCGCGGCGTTTGTGGTCAGCTTCATCGGGAGTTTTCTTGTCGTATGCGTTTACGCCTTCAGCCTTGGCATGCAAGCCAGAGGCGCCCCCGACCCGGAAAGAATTGGCGCGTTCGCCCGTCAAGTAGTTCCGCTTCTCAGCCCGGTGCTACTCTCGTTGCTGGTGGTCATTGTCGCCTATCGAGTGGTCCGCCGCGCCCGCTCTCCTCAGCTCTGGCATGGAGTGTTGGTCGGAGTTGTGGCCGTTCTTCCCAGCCTGGTTTTTATAGGTGTACCTAATCCGGTTGAGGTGGGTGGCCTGCTGTTGCCTCCAGCAGGTGGTTTACTCGGTGCTTACTTTGCCCTGCGAAGAGCGCGCGTCAGTTTGTCGTAACGCAAACTGTTAGTTTGCGCGCTTTGCAGTATATTTGGCCTGAGACGTAATCGACGTTCGCAAACTAACAGTTTGCGTTTACAGGGTACCGTGAATAAAACTTCTTCAGGAAAGCGCCGGGATCCCTTTCCGTTCGTGCTGGAAGAGTTGGCCTCTATTCGACCCACCGTCAAACGAATGTTCGGTTTCACTTCCGTCTATCTTGAGGAGAAGCTGCTTTTCTCGCTGCGGGACAGCATCAAGCAACCTGGAACAAACGGCATGTGGCTCTACACCACCACCGAGCACCTCGAGAGTCTGGCCCGGGAGTTCCCCGATTTGCCGCGGCGACAGTTATGGCGTTCAGGGAAGAAAGCCTGGGTGGTGCTGGCCTCTCGTCTGGCCGGCTTTGAGGAGTACGCCTTTAAAGCCTGTGAATTAATCCTGAAAGGTGACCGCCGCATCGGCCGCGTCACGCGCGGAGGAAAGAACCTGTCAGAACCGCCTGCGGTAGCGGGCGGGCACCTCAGCAGCCAAGCGGAAAACTGGCCACGTAAGTGGGAAAGTTCCCACTGAGGTTCAAGCCGTGCGAGGCAAATATGTTTTGCCCTAACTGTGGAAAGACAAATTCAGCGGAGCAGAAATTCTGTCGCTCCTGCGGACTAAGCCTGGCGAAAGCTGTGCAATCGCTTGCCGAGCAGCTTCCTGGTATAGAGCTGGATAAGAATCTCCAGGACCGGCAACGCAAAATCGACCGATGGCTTACTATTCTGGCCGCGAGCGGCATCTCACTTTTTGTAGCGGCCATCCTCTGGGCAATCATTTACAAGATAATCATACTCAAAGGTGAAGTCCTGGAGGGTTCGCTGTTCCTTGTCTTTATCCTCGGGTTAATTGCCTTTGCCTTGCTGGCTCTCTATGGAGAGTCGCTGAAAAAAGCATCCAGCAATCGCCAGTTAACCAATCCTTCAACACTGAAGTCGGAAGATACGAAGGAACTGGCTGAACCTCACTTTGAGCCGGTACCGAGCGTCACCGAACGTACAACAGAATTATTGGCGATAGAGGAAAAGGGTGAAGGTAAGTCTTAGGCTATCCTGCCAAGGGTGTGCCCAGGGGTGACCCTCATTTCGCGCAAAGGCGCTGGTGGTATTTCAGCTGGGAACCCCAACGGGGTTGGGCCCGCCACCTTCAAGCGAATCGGGTGCGCTCTAAGTTCTTAATTCTGCGTGTGCCGTTTCCATCCTGGCATCTGCTCGTCGAAGACGGGCTGGGATGCTTGAACCAAAAGTTACCCAGCCAGACTGGCGGAGTCGAATTCGTCCGGGTCTGTTAGAGCCGATTTCGCCCATCAATTTCGTCGAAGTTTGAAACGAAACGCCCCGGCGTGCGTTAACTCTTGCGACAATCCGTCGCCGACGCCAAACAGAGGAAGAAAAACATGAATCGTAAAGCGCTATTCGTCTCTGTCGTTCTTAACCTGATGCTGGCCACAGCCGTGTTGACGGCGGCCGCACAGGCACCGCAGTCTGCCAAACCGGCCGCCCAGCCAGTTGCGATTCCGTTCGAACTGGTAACCAAACACATCGTCCTGAAAGTCAGCGTAAATAATTCGCGGCCGCTCTCCTTCGTTTTCGACACGGGCGACAAGTACGCCGTCATCGACCTTAATCGCGCCAAAGAGTTGGGCCTCGATCTTCACGGTCAGGTCAGGTTGGGCGGCGCCGGCGCCGAAACGTCCACCGGGTTCTTCGTGCGGGATTCCTCATTTACCATTCCGGGGCTGCCCGGATTCTCGCAACCGGTGAGATTAGCGCTGCCCATCGGCACGCTGGCCTTGCGGTTCGGCCAGGACCTGGACGGCATCATCGGGACCGATTTCATCAAGGAGTTTGTGGTGGAAATCGACTACCAGGCGCGCATGATGCGGCTGCACAATAAAAACAAATTCACCTATACCGGACGCGGTGCCGTCATTCCCATTCAACTGGACTCTGCGGGCCATCCGACCATCGAAGCTGAAGTCACTCCGATTGGCAGCGCGCCCATCAAGGGGAAGTTTGTGATGGATCTTGGATCGGGCGCCGCGCTGGCGCTTTACAGTCCCTTCGTGCGCCAACAGCAGCTCCTCGGTCCCCACTTGAGAACCATCAAAATGCTGGGCGCCGGCGGCGCGGGCGGACAAATTACCGGTCAGATAGGACGCGTGTCACAGTTGCAGATCGGCGAGTTCAGCATCAGCAGTCCCATCACTCTCTTCTCTGAGGACAAGGCCGGAGCTTTTGCGAGTTCTGCGTTACTGGGCAACATCGGCGCTCAAATAATGAGCAAGTTCAGAGTCTGGCTTGACTATGACCGCGAACGGGTAATCCTTGAGCCCAACGAGACATTCGCGAAGCCTTTCGACCGGGCCTACAGTGGGCTCGCTATCCAGGCTGAAGGCAAAGACTATCGAACGTTTCGCATAACGGACGTGCTGGAGAATTCGCCCGCGTCCGCAGCGGGTCTGCAAAAGGACGACATCATCACTGCGGTTGATGGGCAACAAGCTGCCGAGCTGACCCTGACGAAGTTGGGTGAAATGTTGGAGCGATCCACCACGTACAAGCTTTCGGTCCGCCGGGGAGAACAGACCCTGGTGGTGAAGTTAACGCCCGCCAGGTTAGTGTAAGGTCTTGAAGGTTTAATTTGCACAAAGAGTCGCCGAATGGTTTGAAGCGGACCGCCGGGAACGTCTAAGATCAACATTGGTTCGTGTGGCTTCGTGAGATTTCGTGTAATTTCGTGGATCGTGTGCTTAGGATTCGGAGCCATGCGATCCAGGAAATCACACTAAGCTACACGAAGGAACACGAAATAAGAGTTTTTGGCAAAGCTTGGGAGCAATATGTCACAACGAAGCTTTCTGAAATTCGCCACCCTGCTCACGTTCGGGTTTTATCTTGTTACAGTCGCCGCACCCGCGCGTATCCAGGCGCAAACCGGCGACAACCTGGCGGAGTTGAAGAAACAGATCCGTGTCCTGACCGACCAAAATAGATTCACCGAGGCCTTGCCGCTGCTGGAGAAACTCGCGGCCGCAGAACCAGATAATGCGGAGACCCATTTCTATCTTGGGTTCGCCTTAGTGGCACAGGCAAACGCGACGGTGGATGACCGCGATCGTAAAGCATTACGGGCCCGGGCGCGTAGCGAGTTCATCCGATCGAAAAACCTGGGTAATAGTGAACCATTGGTTGAGGCGATGATTGGCAGTATGGCCGCAGACGGCTCGGAGGGGCCGGACTTTTCGAAAAACATCGGGGCGCACTTGTTGATGGTCAAGGCCGAATCATTCTTTTCCCAGGGCCAGATGGAGGAGGCGCTGAGAAACTATCAAAAGGCGTTGATTCTTGATCCGACGCTATACGAGGCCGCGCTTTTCTCCGGCGACGTGTTTTCGCAAAAGGGGGATTTCGCCCAGGCGGAGGTTTGGTACCAGAAAGCGATCTCTGTCGACCCCAACCGGGAAACCGCTTATCGCTACTCGGCCACTCCATTAATGAAACAGCGTAAGTACGATGAAGCGCGCGATCGTTATGTCGAGGCTTTCATCACGGAGCCTTACAATCGTTTTACCGTAGTCGGTTTGACGAACTGGAGTCAGGCTACTAACACCGTCCTGGCCCATCCCCGGATAGAAATTCCCACCACGGTTACCTTTGACGACAAGGGCGACGCCAAGATTAACCTGGATGGCAGCGTGCTGCTCGGTGGTAAAGATGATGGCTCGTTTGCGTGGATATCGTATGGGGCCACGCGCTCTCTGTGGCACAAGGAGAAATTCGCCAAAACGTTTCCCAATGAATTGAGCTACCGCCACAGTCTGGCTGAAGAAGCCGATGCCCTGCGAAGTGTCATTACCATGGCCACCGCGGACAAGAAAACAAAGACCCTCAGTCCCGCGCTGGCAAAACTAAAAAAGCTTAACGATGAGGGCCTGCTCGAGGCATTCATCCTGATGGCCCAACCGACCGAGGGGATCGCCAAAGACCATCCCGCCTATATTAAAGAAAACCGGGACAAACTTCGTCGCTATGTAGTTACTTATGTGATTAAGGGCGGCGGAAACTGAAGCAGGACGAGTCTCGCTCCATCTAATCTGCCGGTTTTGCATCGCCATTCACCGCGCCTGGGGACTGCCCGACCAATCTTCATCATGTTCATTCACCATATGCGCTACGTCTTAAACCTACGGCTTACACGAGCGGTTGTTTTCTAGCCCAATCCAAAGCGGTGTCGCGCTTCGCTTGCCACTGCACTCCAAATTATTTCACCCATCTTTGGCTCGATTGCCTGCTCTTATTCTTTCTTTACTCCTAATCCCCTGAGATTCCCGCGCCCGGGTCCGGCGCGCAAATAAGTTTTTTCAACTCACCAAACCGTTCTCTCTGACAGAGCGAGTTCGCGCACAGAAGCAATAGCCCGTCCGGCGTCTCGAGAAAGTGAACGCATCCGGCCTCAACCCGGGCATAGATGTTTCGCAGCGTCACGCGCGCTAACGTCGCCGCCTCTTCCGGCGTGACCATCGACCCGGCGCAGAACGGGCAGGGCGGGCGCGGGACATCAGCGCGCGCCGCAGGGACGACTATCAACTCGTCGATCTCGATCTCGATTATGGTTCTCTTCATCACCCGCTGTCTCTGGGACCCGCGGTCTCAGACGGGCCGGAAGTGTCCGGCACCGACCCTTAGGGACTGCCTCGCCGGTCCGTCTGACGAATTCTTCCGTCACCGATGGCTTCACGGACAAGCCCCGAGAGTGTGTCGCGGTCCACTCCGTCCCGAAACTTGTAGAGTGACAGGCTGAACGGGTCTTGTTGTCGCCCGAAGAGCACGTGCCATTTGTCGGCTTCGGTCTCAACAAGGATCAGGCGTAACAAGTCGTTATCGGCCATGATGACGCGCTTCGCCAGAACGCCGCCCGACGACGTGCCAACGAGCTGAGCACCGCGCTTCGAGGAAAGTGGAACGATCTGTCCGCGTATCTCGCCGTTCGGCCTCGCGTTCGAGTGAACGTCTACGTACCACTGACTCGCGAGCAGTTGGTTGGCCATGGTTGGCGAAACGTTGAAGGTGGCGATCTCCGTGGTCCCGAACCACTGTCCGGCAATCTTGATCGCGTTGACCGGGGCGAGGTCGAAGACGACCGGCCCGTTCTGCGCCGTCGTGGCCGGGCCGTGGATGTGCGCGGAGGTCGGGCGGTTGGGGAGTTTCCCGAAGGCCAGGCCGACGGTGATCCGGTTACCCTTCAGAGAAAAAAGCGCCACGCCGACGGCGTTTGTTTTCACTCTGGGAATGACGTGATCCCCATCCAACTCGGCTGCCAACAGGCGCGCCCCTGATGCCGGCGTCGGAGTCGGCGTCGGAGTTGGCGTTGGCGTCGGAGTTGGAGTTGGCGTCGGCGTCGGCGTTGGATCCGGAGTTGGCGTCGGAGTTGGTGTCGGAGTCGGCGTGGGTGTGGGAGTAGGCGGCAGCAATTGCGCCACGACGAAAGGAGAGAGCGAATCCACGCGGGCGCAGAGCGTGCGCGTCGCGAAGTCAGGCGCGGGCGAGTCAGGCGGCAGGATCGTGTGATCCACCAGCGTGCCGCCCTCGCCGTGGAGGACTCTGAGGGCGGCGAATGTCACGGGGTCGGTGACCGACGGCACGCCAATGCAGACGGTGACTGGCGGCGTGTACTGTGCCGTGGTCGTGATCTCATACGCAGGCAGTCCCACGCCCAGCGCGTAGCCGCCCGGCAGCGTGCCGGCCGTCGCGGGATCGATAGCGACCTGCGAGGTCGTGCCGGGCGCCGAGACGCCGGAGAACGTCACGCTGACCGGCCCTAGTTGAACCGCGACGTTTGAGCCGACGAGCGTCACTCCTGAAATCGGGTCACAGAAGTCGCCGATGCCGTCGCCGTCGGTGTCAGCCTGGTCGGCGTTGGCGGTAAATTGACAGTTATCGGCTGGGTCCGGCACACCGTCGTTGTCGTCGTCCCCATCCAGACAATCCGGGGTATTGTCGATGTCGTTGTCGGGCAACATGCTTGCCGCGTTTAGAGGGTCCGAGCCGCAGGCAATCTCGCTGAAATCGGTTTGCCGGTCGTTATCATCATCCCGGTCGCAAAAGTCGCCCCGCCCGTCGTTGTCGTTATCGGCTTGACCAGGGTTTGGGTTGAGCGGGCAGTTGTCCGTCGTGTCCGGCACGCCGTCGCCGTCGGTGTCATTGGCCGGATTAGGCGGCGGCGGCGGGGAGGAGAAGCAGGACGCGATATAAACATGCGGGTTTCCGGCCGAGTTTCCGCCAGTCAGGTTGGTTATGGAGGTGAACGCGATACGGTCGCCGCTTCCATTAATCACGGGAAGATAATTGTCGGCGATACTCGATCCCGTAGAATTAGTAACCTGAGTAAATGAACCTTGAACTGCGTCAAAAAGGAAAATTTCTGTATTCCCATCCGCATTGCTGCCAAGAAAGTCGAACGGTGATCCGAAAGCGATGCGCGTTCCATCGCTATTGATCGACGGCCTATCGTTGTCTATGCCGTTCGTAGACGTGATCTGCTGTAGCGAATTTGTCGTCAGATCGTAGATAAAAATTTCGAAGTTCCCGTCACCGGTGGTTCCGAAGAAGTCCCGAGTTGAACGAAATGCGATCTTTGTGCCGTCACCGCTGATCGCCGCATCGCGATTAGCATTGTTTGAACCGCCAGCAGTGTTCGTGATTTGAGTGAAGCTACCTGACGCCCGGTCGTACAGGAATATCTCTCTATTGCCATCAGCGTTGAAGCCGGTCAGGTCGCCCTCAGATTCGAACGCGATACGATCTCCGTTCCAACTTATCGATGGCCGCTCGCTGGGCCGGTTTACCGCTGATGTTATTTGGGTTGTGATCTGGGTCGTGTCGTACGTAAAAATCTCGGGGTAAGTATCGGGATTGCCGCCGGTTACGTTCCGGAACGAATTGAAGGCTATCCGAGTGCCGCTCGAATCGACCGCGGGACTGAGATAATCGTAGCCCGGAATGTCCGTGGCCTGAGTGATAAAGGTGTCGGTCGCAATCTCGTAGACGAATAGCTCCCGATGGCGGTCCGTGTTGAGACCAAGAATATCTCGCTCCGACTCGATAACCAGGCGATTACCGCCGGCGCTGAGCACAAAGATATCCGCACTTTGGACAGTTCCCTTATCTTGCATTGAATCGGTGATCTGCACGAAGGAATTAGTCGGAGAATGGTACAGAAAGAGCTCGCGACTACTATCGGGGTTGCCGCCGGCATAGTCGCCGTCGGAGTCGAAAGCGAGCAAAGTTCCGTCCGAATTCACGGAGCGTACAGATCCCCCGCCGATGCTGCCGCCGTTGCTGTTCGTGACCTGCGAGATCGTGCACGAGAGCTGGGGTGCCTGTGCGGCAGCCCGGGGTTCGATCCGGGCGACCATCAATGCGGAGGCTATCAGCGCCAACAGTGCGGCCACGATCGTGAGACCGCGACGCTTGGCCGAGAATCGACCACGGCGGTGCCTGTTTGAAGTCGGGTTGTTCATTTTTTCGTATTTCATTTTTGTTCTCCCAAGTAAAAATTGGCGACGCGATGCGGGCGTCTGGCTTAGGCTCAGTTCTGCAGGATGTCGTCGGGAATGGGCGCGGAACGAATGATCCGCTTGACGCGCGGGTAGTACACGTCTTCCATCTCGTCGAAGTCGATCTCGCGCGGAAAGAGGCGTTCGAACAACTCGCGCCGCGGCTTCACGATGAGGGCATTGAAGGCGAGCGAGCCGCCGCCGACGCCCGCGCCGGCACCGATGTAAATGCCGTTGCCCTGGACGACCTCGAGGACGCCGACGTAGCGATCGATAGGCTTCTCGAGTTGAGGCAGCCCAAGGGCCGCTTCACCCGTCCGGTCTCTGAGCCAGTAAGCGCGCCCGTCGGGCTGCTCGAAAGTCGCGAACGTGTCGCCGTCGCGCCGGATCGGCCAGCGCCGGCCGCGCTCGATCACCACCGTATCAATGCCGGCCTGCCCGAGCCTCAGCGCAGCCACCGCGCCTCCGAACCCGCTTCCAATGACGACGGCAGGAACGAAATCGGAGTGGCGCGCCCATGCCCGCGAATCGGAGGCGAGGATGCCGGCGCCAGCCGCTGCCAGAGTGCCGCGTCGAAGAAATTCTCGCCGCGAAGGCTGCGTCGCCAACCGATTAGCTGTGGAGGCACGCGTGTGAGTGTTGGGATTCATAGATTCGTACTTCAGTTCAGAGCGCTCAATAAGCTAATGCCGCTGGTCTATGATGAATTGCGTAGACTAGCCAGCCGCGTCGGCGCGTGCTCAAGGAAACGCGATCTGTGTCTGATCGGCTTCCCGTGACGCGTCGTTGGCGCTCTTTACCGATCCCTCCAGCGCTCCAGAAACTTATCGACCTTCCTGTTTGCGTCCCGGATTTTTCTGGACGAAACATCCGTGATCGACTGCGACCCCGGATCCATCGTTACCTCCTCGGCTCCGCAGACCTCGCTGGCGTAGGTCGTCGTCTGCCTGTTGTCCGCGGGCGGGCGGCTGAAAACGATCTTCCTTGCGAACCGCTCGCTTTCCAGCGCGAAGTAAGTGTCGACTTCTTCGCTTGCCAGGCCGAAGTGATAACCGGTAACCATTCGTATTTCCTTAAAACCGCGCAGGCGGTTGTTGTAGACGTCGATCGCGCCGTCGGCCGTTTCAAAGTCATTCGTCCCATAGAGACCGAGAAACGCCGGCCACCGGCTCATGCTCTCGTACACGGAGGTCTTCAGCACCGCGCCGTTGTGGCCAATAGTCGAAGCGAGCGCGTCCAGCGCCAGAAAGTACGGAACTGTTTCATACTTGATCGACCCTTGAAATCCTGAGATCGCGATGATCCCCTTGAAGTTATATTGACGGTTGCCGCGCGGAGTTCGAGCCGGATCGACCACGACGCGGCCGGAGGCATCCCGCGTGAATCGGTACTCGACCGGAAGGTGGGAGTAGTTCATCGCCATGGCCTTCTGAAGCTGACTCGAACCGTAGGAAAACCCCCTGAGCACCACCGGCTTCGTTCTCGCCGTATACCGGCTGCCGAGCAATTGCTCCTGGGCCGCCGCTGTGCCGGTCAGCCTCCGGCCGGCCGGCGTGATGATCGAGAGCGATAGTGTCATCCCGTTCTCCTCAATCAGGCCCTTCTCGAGTTGATCGAGCGCGCGGAAAACGTCCTCTCCCATTCCATCGAGAAGACCTTCCGAGTAGCCGTGACCTCGCTTGTCGAAAAAGAGGACGTCGTAGCCGTTCGCTACGAACCACGTCACGGTTTTCCTAATCTGCTCTCCGACGGAGATTGCGCCCACCGGCTGATCGAACGCGATCGAATACGGGAAACCGGCGGAGATGATGATCAGCGGATGCTCGACGGTCCGCCCGGAGCGTTCGTGTCGTTCCGCGTCGTCCGGCGTCACGCCATCGCCCTTGATGTACCAGCCGCGTAGTTTCAACGGCACGGAGGGCCGCGGGTCCGGCGGGATCGCGACAGGAATCCACGCGGGCGTCCATCCGAGGATTTCGAAGTCGCTCTTGGGAACTTCGAACTCGATTCGGTACGTCCGTTCGTCCAGAGTGCTGAACACCTCCGCCACGAAAGCCTGCGGAGTCGGAACCTCGCTGAGATCAGCCGGAGGTACACCCGGCGGACCCCAATGCGTCGTGACGAAGAAAAACGCGGCGGCCTCGGCAGCCGCCTGATCGTGCGGCGCCATGAGGGACCAGAAGCCGCGCATGAAGTCGAGATCGAATGCCTCAGGCGGAAATGCAGACCAGTTGCGGGTCGCGCAGATGGAGCTATCGCCGCTCTGAATCGATTCGCCGAAGAGCGGCATATGGTAGACGTCCGGATCAATGCCGAGGAAACAATGCTCGCCGGTTGGCTTACAGGGTCCGCGTTTTTCCGGGGGTTGTGCCGCGGCAGAGGCGGTGATTAACAAAAGGATCACTGCCGAGAATTTCGAAAGAACTCTCGTCCGCGAAGGCTGCGTCGCCAACCGGTGAGCTGTGGAGGCACGCGTGTAAGTTTTGTGGTTCATAGATTGGCCCTTTCAGTTCAGCCTCTCATTCAGAAGCGAGTTGAGGCAGATGAGTGCCTCGTTCGCGGTCTCTCGCGCCCTACTTGCAGACCTCCGCTTCCGCGTGATCCCTGCAGACCAGTCTCCGCAACCCCTCGATCTGTCTCCGCTGCTGCTCGATCTCTGTTTGCTGCCGCTTGAGCTGTTCCTGCTGCCGCTCGATGTGCGCCTGTTGTTCGCGGACGGCCTCGACCAGGACTGGCGTCAGGTGTGAATAGGCGACCGAGCGGAAGCCATTGGCGTCACGCGTGACGGCCTCGGGAACAACCTGCTCGACTTCCTGCGCGATGAAGCCGACGCTGCGACCCGCGGTGAAGGCGACTCCGGGAAATTCCTCGCGCCGCCAGTCGAAAGTCACGCCGCGCAGGGAGAGCACTTTCGAGAGCGCGCCGCCGATGGGGCGGATGTCGCGCTTGTAACGGAGGTCTGAGGCGTTGACGTAGGGCCCGACGCCGGCGACCGTGCCGTTGACGTGCAGCTTGTAGGACGTCGGCGTTGTGCCGACGCCGACGTTGTTGCTGGCCGCATCTACCCACACTGCGTTTTGGCTGATCGCGTCGTTGAAGATTTGGAAATGCCCGCCGGTGACGGTCGCCACGGACCAGCCGGGTTGATTGTTCAAGGTGAGGGCGAGCCCGGCATTCCCATCCGAGTTGACGCGGGCGCGCACGATCCCCGCGCCGCTGACGTGCAGTCGCGCGCCAGGCGAGTTGGTGCCGATGCCGACGCCGCCCGCCGCGCGGATAAGGAACTGGCCGTCGGCCGTCGAGGCGAAGTCACTTCCATCGAAACCTTCGCTGTCGGCCCACACGAACGCGCCTTGATGAAGGGCCTTGGCACGGTGGCCGGCGGCGAAGCTGTGGGTGCCCAGCGCGGTGTTGAGTTCTCCACCGGGTACGGTGGAGATATAGCCGCTGGCGGTGTTGGCGGTGCCCCCGCCTACGGTGGAGGCAAAGCCGCTGGCGGTGTTGCTCAGGCCCCCGCCGACGGTGGCGAATGCGCGGCTGGTTGTGTTGCCCGTATTGTCGCCCGCCATGTTGCCATTGCCACCGCCCACCGTGCCGAATTCGTCGGTCACTCGGTTGCTGAACGAGCTGCCGGTGCCGCCGCCGCCGATGGTGGCGCCGACCACGCCGGCCGTCACCGCGTTGCTGCTATGCCCGCCCATGACGTTCGGGCTCGTGGCGTTGGCCGCAGTTCGCAGCCCCGTGAAATTGACCGTGCTGGCCGTCAGCGACCCGCTCAGCGTCCCATTGCCAGAGATGTTGAAATTGCCGGGGGACTGGGGATCCGTCGAATTTCGAATATAAAAGCCGCTGAGGTTTGGAATGTCCGAAGTCGTTAACGGAGAACTTGTCCAACTCGTGCCGTTGCTGCGAAGGAAGTTATCCGCCGCGCCCGCCGCACTCAGCCCCGTCCCGCCTTTGTCCATCGGGACGACCCCCAGCCGCGCGCTGTCGAGCGTGCCTGTCGTGATGTTACCGGCCGGAACGAGCCCCAGCCGTGCGCTATCGAGCGTGCCTGTCGCAATGTTGCCGGCGTTGAGGTTCGTCAGCCCCGAGCCGTTGCCGCTGAGCGTGGCGTTGAGCGCCCCTGTGACGGTGAGGTCGCCGGTGAAGAGGCCGGTGCCGGCTACGTGCAAGGTCGCCGTCGGGTTATTGATGTTGATGCCGACGCCGCCCGTCGCCTTGATGAGGAACTGGTCGTTGCCAGTCGAGGAGAAGAAGTTGGGATCGGCAGTGGTGGAGTCAGACCAGACGAACGAGCCTTGATGGTTGGCTTTGGCGCGCTGGCCCGCGGCGAAGCTGAAGGAGCCGTGCGCAGTATTGTTCACTCCGCCTGGTACGGTGGCCGCGGGACCACTGGCGGTGTTGGCCTCGCCCCCGCCGACGGTCGCGTATGAGCTGTCGAACGTGTTGCCCGCATTGTCGCCAGCCGTGTTATTTCTTCCCCCGCTCACCGTGCCGTGGTCTTCCGTGACGCGGTTGTTGCCGCCGCCGCCGACGGTGCCTCCGAAGACGCCCGTCACCACATAGTTGGTGCTATGGCCGCCGATGACGTTCGTGTCGGAGATCGTCGCCTCCGTCCGCAGACCCGTGAAGTTGACCGTGACGGCCTGATGCGAGGCCGGGTTCGTCTGGATGTAGTTCGTGCTGCCGGCCGGGAGGTCTGAACTCAACAGTGCCGAACTCGTCCAACTTGTGCCGTTGCTGCGCAGGAAGTTCCCCGACGCGCCCGCCGCGCTCAACCCCGTCCCGCCGTTGCCCGCAGGGACGACGCCGAGGCGTGCGTTGTCGAGCGTCCCGGTCGTGACGTTGCTCGCGTTTAGATTCGTCAGCCCCGATCCGTTCCCGCTGAGCGTGGCGTTGAGCGTACCGCTGACGGTGAGGTTGCCCGTCAGGAGGCCATTGCCAGATACGTGCAGGCGCTCCGTTGGCGCGTTGGTTCCCAGGCCGACGTTGCCGTTTGTCCCGAGGAACAGTTGGTTGGCGTTTGTCACATTGTCAGTGAGGAAGCCGGCGGCTAAGACGAACGGGCGGTTCTGACCACTGCCGCTCTTGCCCGAGGCGAGCAGAAAGTCCGTGCCGCGCGCACGCATCCCGGCGAACTCATAGTTATTGGG
>JBDTOI010000032.1:0-30218 GCA_039933315.1 Pyrinomonadaceae bacterium | reverse complement strand
TGGAGTTGATCTGACTTGGGTGCCAAAAGCGAGTCAGCCATAAAGAAGTGCGTCCTTCAACTTGTCTTTAGCTTCAGGTTATTGACGATTGCCGCGCCCGGTCAACTTTTACATTGGGGCTGCCGGCGTAAGGTTTATGAGAGAAATATGCTGAACGAAAACATGGTTCACCGGATGAATCCCTTCACTATCAGGGGAGCGCGCCTGAAAGTGTGCCCCCGGAAAGAAGGGTGTTATGGAGAGATCTCATCTGGAATTGGAGCGCACGAAGCGAGTTCATCGTCTGCATCTTTGGGGGCTGCACAATTGGCCTGTTGCTCCGGTAGATTGCGTCTGCGAGTTTCAGGCTGGACGCTTTCGTAAGCAGAAGGCGTTTGGTTGTCGCAGGTCGCGCTGCCTGCTCTGTCATTTTGAGAAGGTATTTGGTATTGCATCAGTGAAAGATCGCATTCGAGAGCAACGTTATCTTGATTGGCTGAATGACTACTGGACGGTTTAGGTAATCATGCGGCTCAATTCTCACAGCCTTGACACCTGTTCTCGTTCTACCTACCCTGAAGCCGATGGAAGTACAGCTTACCCACGATCAAAAAGCCTTTATCAAGCAGGCAATGGAGAATGGCCGGTTCGACCGTGAGGAAGATGCGGTGCAGGAAGCTTTGTTGCTGTGGGAAGAACGTGAGCGTCGGCGCGTAGAATTCCTGGCGACTCTAAATGATGCCAAAGCCTCTCTCGGGCGTGATGAAGGCCGCATCATAACGCAAGAATCAATGCGGGAGCTTGCCGAGGAAGTTAAAGAGCGCGGTCGCGCCCGCCTTGTTGCTGAGAAGCCAGTAGCCCGCTGATGGCCCACCGCATCGCACCCCGGGCTGAGGCCGACCTGGATGAGATCTGGTATCACGTCGCAAGGGAAAGTGACAGCGTCGAAGTTGCCGACCGGTTAATTGACTCCATCACCGCGCGGTTCTCTCTTCTTTCCAACCACCCCTACGTAGGACGGACGCGCGACGAAGACTTTGGCTTTGGCTCGCGGAGCTTTCCCGTTGGCGAGTATGTCATCGTGTACTCCGTTGACCACGAGGACGTATTGGTTCTTCGCGTGGCACACGGGCGACGTGATATGGAAGCTTTGTTTGGCGATTAGAGAAGGCGCGCAAAAATCTCAGCCGGTATCAAATCCCAAATCCCCAATTCGAAATCCGAACGCCTCTCAAGGTTTCGTCACCAGCGGCAGTTCGATGAAACTTGCCTGTCCCGGCGCGTGATAGATGCGCTGGGTGGCTTTGCGATAATCGCCCGGCTTGGCCCAGAAGATGCTGGGAACGAAGGTCTGCGGGTTGCGATCGTAAAGCGGGAACCAACTTGATTGCACCTGCACCATGATGCGATGCCCCGGCAGGAAGACGTGGTTCGCAGTAGGAATCGCAAAGCGATAAAGCAGGGGGGTATTGGCAGCGATTGCTTTCGGATGTTCCAGGCTCTCGCGATAGCGACCGCGAAAGATGTCCGCCGAAATCATCAATTGATACCCACCCATGTTTGGCTGGCCCGCCACCTCGTCGGGAAACAGGTCGATTAACTTCACCACCCAATCAGAATCCGTACCGCTGGTCGAGGCAATCAGGTTGGCGATTGGTTCACCGCTGATCTTGACCGGGGCGCTCAGAGTCTCAGAGATAAACACCGCCACGTCCGGTCTGCCTGACGCTTCACGTTGATCGTCAACCAGCCAACGAGACCAACTAGTGCCATCAATCGGACGGGCGCGATAGGGCACGGGTTTGGCCGGGTCTGAAACGTATTCCTGGAAAGCTGGCTCGGTTGATGTGGGCGCGTTGAAACTCACTTTCGAGCCGGCGTTGAGATAGAGCGGCGTAGGTCGCACCGAACAGCCGCTGGGGCATCCAGCCGGCCACGCAGATAATCGCCGCCAGGTGTTGGTTCCGGTCTCGAATGCAACCACGGGCGCGATACCGGCATTAGGCGCGCCGTCCTTCAGGTATTGATCGAGGAACGGGCGCAGTATCTCCTGGCGGAAGGTGAGCGAAGTATCGCTGTTGAATTTCACGGCGCCGAGCGCGCTCCCTTCTCTAATCTCCTGGCCGTGGTGCCATGGGCCCATTACCAGGAACACCTTGTCGTTATTCGTATCTTTGGGTTCGATTGTTTTGTAAACCGCGATGTCGCCGTAGATGTCCTCCTGGTCCCAGAGGCTATGGACCAGCATCACCGGGACCTGCAAAGGTTGCGCCGCCAGGATCTTATCTACCGCCTGATCGCGCCAGTAGGCGTCGTAAGTAGGATGCTCGAGTATCTTGCGCCAGAACCCGACCTGTTCCAGGCCGCGCCGGCGTCCCAGTTCACCTGCCGATCCGGCCTGCATAAACATGTCGTAGTCATCGAAGTGGCTGGTCCACCATTTGATGTCGTTGCCCCGCGTGGCCTGCTGGTCGTAGATATAGGACATTCCCTGTTGCCGGAAGGCGCCGTTATGGAACCAGTCGTCGCCCATCCAACCATCCACCATGGGATTCATAGGGACGGACACCTTCAATGCCGGATGAGGATTTACCAGGGCCATCAAAGGCAGGAAGCCGTCGTAAGAAATTCCCAGAATTCCGACCTTGCCGTTCGTCTCCGGGATGTTTTTCACCAGCCAGTCGATGGTGTCATAAGTGTCCGTAGCATGATCGACCGGTGTGGGATTCTGCGGTCCGTGCAGTGGCCGGTTCATCACATAGTCGCCCTCTGAGCCATACTTTCCCCGTATGTCCTGCACTGCGCGAATGTAGCCGCCTTCGACAATGACATCGGTGGCGTTGTCGTACCCGGTAAGAATTGGGCCGAGGTGGGAACTTTCGGAGTGGCTGGTCAGGGCGGTGGCATTGTAGGGCGTGCGCGTTAGGAGGATGGGCGCACTCTTG
Source organism: Pyrinomonadaceae bacterium (assembly GCA_039933315.1). GTDB lineage: Bacteria > Acidobacteriota > Blastocatellia > Pyrinomonadales > Pyrinomonadaceae > DASXRU01. Next base: position 27,294 of record JBDTOI010000032.1, on the reverse strand, counting down.
GCGCCTTTCGGCACGATGACCACGGTATGCAGCTTAACGCCATCCCGCATCGGTATCATCACGTCGCGCTTAACGTAGTCGAACCCATCGTTAGTGGGCTCAAATTTTGCGGGCGTTTCACTTGGCAGTCTGGGCGTCTGGGTCATCGCGGGTGCGGTCAATAGCAACAGTGCGACGAGGGCAGCTGCAAATGGCATCAGGGTGCGAACATTTTTCAGATTCATTAGTTGATTGTCCTTATGGAAGTTTCAATGGTCCTCTTAAGGAAGTTCTAAACAGTTGTGATTGACGCGTAGCGTCAACCTGAATTTAGCCCCGCCCTTTCAAGGCCGGGGACAGAACAGCAGAGTTGTTCGCGTCGCGTAGCGACGCCTGAAAGTGGCGCTCAATTCAATCGTCGCTACGCGACGAGTGGATTCAATCGACTTTCGTTTCCCGGCCTTAGAAAGGCCGGGCTAAAGTCACACCGACGCTACGCGTCGGAGCCGTATGCATCAGAAGTTCCTGCCATTTTGGTTTCTTCCTGCAGCCGCGGCTCACTTTCGAGCTCAGGATGCTTGCCTCTGACATCCCGGTAGAAAGCGCGGATCTTATCCATGTCTTCCCCGATGTCCCCGCTAGGTATCACAAACATACCCAGGCCGCATGATTTCTTTTCGTAATCCAGATATCCGAGTCCGATAGGCACTCCACTCTGACAGGCAAGATGATAGAAGCCGGACTTCCAAAGATCCACTTTGCGCCTGGTCCCTTCCGGCGCCACGGCCAGAATAAGATAGTCGCGACGTTTGAATTCCGCGGCCAGCTGGTTGACCAACGACTGTGGCGCACGGCGGTCTACTGGAATCCCACCCAGGCGACGGAAAAACCATCCCCAGGGAAAACGGAATATCGTGTGCTTGCCTACCCATGAGGCCTGCAGGCGCAGTACATAGGCGGCGGCCAGCATGAACGGTAAGTCCCAGTTGGATGTATGAGGCGCGGCGACGCAGACAAATTTGCTGTGACTCGGAGGTTCTCCCTGGACCTGCCAGCCAAACATTCCCAGCCATAATCTTCCAATCCAGTATGAAAACAAATGCTTCTTCCTCATCCAAAACTATAGAACCGCTCCGAGCGGACGACTCAAATGTCCCGTGGAACTTCTATCTCAATAACCGGGCCTGTCACCGGGACTTGTTGTTTCGCGCAAAGGCGCCAAGAAAAGAAAAGCAGAAGGCGCAAAGGTGTTGAATGCTTTCTTCTTTGCGCCTTATGTCTTTCCTTTCTTGGCGCCTTTGCGTGAAACCTCAACTTGAAACCCACACAACGAGGGAACAGACCATGTAACTCTAGGGCCGGCTCGAATGCATGGCCACCGCTTTCCAGGCCCCACCCTGTCGCACAAACATCAACGTGTAGAATGCTTTGAATGAAGCTACATCGCCAGTACCGGGAGTGGTGGGAATCGAGCTGCGCCGGCGCTGCGAGCTTGCGCGCACCACGCCTGTGTCACCATAGATGGACACCGTAACGTTGTTATTCTCGAGCTGGGAATACTTCAACCGTCCTGATCCAATGTCGTCAAGCAGGCGTTGCCGGTTCACCGTCTCGCCGTTGGTCTGCGTCCAGATAAAACTTTCGTCGATCAGCGACGCGAGTTGTTTGACGTCGCCAGCCAGGATGGCTTGATGAAGCGCGGCGTCAGCTGCCGCGACCTCTTTTTTCGCCTCTGCTTCGCCCACAGGTACCCTGGTAGCTTGCCAGTTCACCACTTGCCACTTGCTGTTGCGCTTGATGAAGGTGCCGCTATTCAAGTGATTTGTAATCTCAGTTTTACCGCCGGCGCGTTGCGTAGTCCCCACCAGACGGAAAGCTACAATCGCACTCTGTCCGTATTGCTGAATGCGTATGTCTTCGGCGGTGTAGGTGGTGGTCGGATCTCCGGGCTTGGGCGCCGGGGCCGATCGCACATCACGCATGATTTCGGCTTTACCTCTCCGCCGCCCGCCTGAGCCCGTGTAGATCACATCATCAGCCCAGAAACGATCATGAACTGCGGCGTCATTGCGCGAGGCGCCGGCCAGGAATTCCTGTAACAACGTCGTGAGTGTGGCGGTATCCGGCGCCGGCTGCGCGTGCACGGCCAGGCTCAGAATCAGTCCCAGCATCGCCGATGAAAGAAGTCGCTTCATATTGCTTCTCCTGTAACCCAAACTGTTAGTTTGCGCGGTGAATATCAAAGCGTTACGCCGGAATTAGAGATCGTCGTTGCTTCGTGTTGCTTCGTGAGGTTTCGTGGATCGTGTGCTTAGGATTCGGCGTCACACGATCCACGAAATCACCCAAACTACACGAACAAACACGAAGTAAGAGTTTTTGCGCAACGCCCTGATCTCCGACCTCTGACCTCCGACCTCTGGCTTTACATCAGCAGGACATCGACACGGTGTGCGTGCACCATCTCTTCGCAGGGTGACCAGGCGAAGATAGTGAAACGCCCATCCTGCGAGGCCACCAGCGCGAGTGCGTCCCGCTGGTCATGCACAAACTGCGCGGCCGAGAGATGGCGAGTACCGCCGTTCTGCACCGGATGGACTGTACGAGGTTCGTTCCCCATTATCGGCTCCGTGATGATTATGCTCTCGACCGGGGCAGCGCCCTCGGGACGGCGTATCTTCACGCCAAACGCCAGCAGCTCATACTGGTCGGTGATCACGGTCGCGCCATCAACTGCCGTGAGGCCGGCGATAGTGTCAACCACCCGCGGCACAGTTTCCTCCCAGACATTCCTGCTCGTCTGACTCGGATCCATTCGCACCAGATCCGCCAGAGCTGAGAATGGCGGTGTAATCGAGTAGAGCACCGGGTGCACGATCGAGTTGCGCCAGCTTTCACTGCCAGTGGGCACCACCAGCAATGAGCCGCCATGCCCGTGGGCCCGCATCGAGGCAGCCAGTTGCACCAGCTCGTTCACCGGATCCTGTCCGTGGTTCCAGGCTGACGGGGCGGTGAAGTTCAATAAAGAGGCGACCAGGGCAGGGCAGTCGGGCAAGCTGGTGCCGTTTTCATCCACCACCTTCACCTCGTCACCCTTGAGTACCGCCACATTGACGAACTTGCCAAAGCCGTCCAGGCGCCGGTGTTTGATCACCAGCAATCCCGGTTCGATATCTTCCAGCACAAAACAGAAACTCGGGATCAATCGGGTAGCGCCCCAGACCTGTAATTCGTCTCCATCATGCCAGACCCCGAGATGAATTCCGGGCCTCTCCACGGCAGGTGCGAGCTTGGTAAGGATGCCGGGCGTCAGCGGCAGGCGCCGCTCTAACATCAGTGGCTGGCCAGCTTGTTCCGGCGGGAGGAAGGCGAGGGAGATCTTTGGCGAGTGGCCTTCCTCGCGCCGCAGGCTGGCCCAAAAAGTGGCGTCGATAATCGCCTCGATAGTTCGGGCGTCAGGACCCGGGGCGAGTCCCTGCTCCCCGCGGTCGCTCGCCGCCGCCAGATGACGGGCAAAGTGAGTTGCGACTTCAGGGGCGACCACCCGGGCCGCCTGGTACGTTGATTGGCTGCTCATTGTGATTAGCGGATGCGATTCAGGTCAGCAATAATCGCACGGTTTCCCCGCTAACGAAATTGCCGAAGATCAACTGTGGCTCGTTTGTGATTTACGGGTCACCCATCGGTAGACGGCTGTGAAACCTCAACTCGCACCCCCACAACGATGGCATCAACCACTCCGCCAAACTCTAGCGTCCGGTGAAGAGCGTGTTCTCATCCACAAAGCAAAGCCCGTTACCCCAGGGATCGGCCACGTAAAAAGAACGCTCGCCCCACGGGCGCACCACCATCTCGCCGGCGCTGTCACCATGCACGTCTTTAGTTGATAAGCATCCCAGCTCAGTCGCTCGCGCGTGCACCTGCTCAAGATCGCCCACGGCAAAATAGATGTAATCGGGAAGCGGTTCGGCCTTCTTGCCATCAGCACTCGGATCAACCAGCGCCAGAATCACCGGGCCGCAATCGATATAGTGCCGTGAGGCCCGCGGGATTCTTCTGCCCGCATCGCCCAACAACTTGCCATAGAACTGCTCCGCCTGATCCAGATCGTCGACCTGCAGAATTACGCGATAGAGTTTGGGGGCTGCGGCCATCATTCATCACCTCGCCGTAATAAGATTACCTTGATCGCTTTCAATGAAATGGAGCTTTTAGTTTGGGGCGAAGACAAGCAGACTTCAAGTTGTCATAGAGGGATCTTTTCTTTTGCTACCGCTTTCAAATCGCGGGTGGTGTGCTCGGTAACACTCGACACGGCGTCAAAAGCAGATCGCGCGCTGGGGGGAGCGAGCTCTTTGGTGTTGAGTGGTTCAAACAAACTGACTTGTTTTAGTTCCAGCTTCAGGCGCTGGACTTCACGAAGACTAAGCCAAAAGTTTATCAGGAAGGCGGCGGAGCTCACGATCAGGAACGCCACCATCAAGACTTCGCCAAGCTGAAGCTTCTTAATCAAGGCCATGCCGCCAACAATTGCTGCCAGTCCGAAGACGGTAATCCAGAACAGCCCGTCCAGATACTCACTCAGCCGTTTTTCGGTGGCCTTGATCAGATCGGCGCCCTCGCCGCTGGCCAGCTGCGCCCCGCAGCGATTGCAGTACTTCATCTGGTGGGTCAACGCAATTCCGCAAGATGGGCAGAACATAACGGTTTTACGCCAATTGCCGCTGAAAGGTTACCAGCGACTATAGGACCTATTGGACCTATAGGACCTATGTCTGCCGATCACCACGCCACCGCATAGCGGCCGCGTCGCGGATCTGCGCCCGCGGCGGCCACACCATTCGCCAGGTCATAGATGATCACGGTCGGCGCCGAAAGAGTGCCCCAGGGGCCCTGGACTTTGACCTTGTGGCCCCGCGTTTTCAATTCTTCAATAGTTTTTTCCGGCAGACGCGATTCGAGGTTCAGTGAGCCCGGCAGGAACTCATGATCGTCAAACGAGCTGACGTAGTGTTGCGTGTCAAAGCGGGCGGCTTCGACTGCCTCCTGTGGATTCATACCAAACTCAAGGATATTGAGCAGCACCTGCAGCAGCGCCTGGTCCTGGTTATCACCGCCGGGCGTGCTTAGTACCATGAACGGCTGGCCGTCTTTCAAGACCATCGTTGGAGTCAGTGTGATGCGTGGTCGTTTGCCGGGGGCTACCACGTTTGGACTGTTGGGGTCGGTTAAGGCTGACTGCAAACGCTGCCCCATTAACACTCCGGTGTCGCCCGCGACAACGGCCGGTAGCCACGCACCGCTAGGCGTGGCACTGAAGAGATTTCCTTCTTTATCGATCACGTTTACGCAGGTGGTGTCGTTGGCTCTTTCAATATCGGGAACGGTCGAAGCGCGACCGATGGTTCTGGTCGCGCTGGCCAGCACGGCTTTCATGTTCAAGGGATCGCCGGGTTGTTGAGCCAGGGAAGCGTGATCCTTTTGAATCAAGGGACGGCGCAGCGCGGCATAGTCTTTTGACAGCAGTTCCTTCATCGGAATCTTCACGAAGTCCGGATCGCCGTAATAGCGATCGCGATCGGCCAGCGCCAGCTTCATCGCTTCGGTCAGCGTATGAATGTATTCCGGCGAGTTATGGCCCATGGCCTTCAAGTCGTAACGCTCGATCAGGTTCAAGGTTTGGACCATAGCCGGACCCTGGGTCCAGAATCCAGCCTTGTAAACCTCATAGCCGCGATAGTCTGCCTTCACAGGGCGGCCGACTTTTGCATGGAATTTTGCGATGTCTGCCGCAGCGAGCAGGCCGCCATTCTGCTGCATGTAGTCGCCAATGCGCTTTCCTACCGGGCCTTTGTAGAAATAGTCGCGGGCTGCCATCAAACCTGAATGGCGATTGTTTTTGCCCCTTCGCGGCGCACGCTTTTCGGCAGCGACAATTGCGCGCAATGTGCGGGCGAGATCGGCCTGCACAAAGATGTCTCCGACTTTGGGTACTTCACCATTAGGCATGAAAGTTCGTTTGGCATCGGGCCATTGGGAAAACACCGGGCCGCGCGTTTTGATGTACTGCACACGAAGTTCATCGATGGGAAATCCGTCGGCGAGTTCAATGGCCGGCTGTATTACCTCCGCAAGTGTCTTAGTGCCAAATTGGTCCAGCGCAGTGATGCATGCATCAAGGACCGCGGGCACAGTGGCCGGGAGGGGACCAGTGGAGGGAATTACCCCTGATTTTGCGCCGGCCATTGTTGCCATTCCTGATGATGCTTTCCTGGAATCGAGATCTCTGGCGCGGTTGATGAAAAACTCACGGGTGGCTTTCATCGGCGCCTGGCCCATGCCTTCGATTACGACTACGCCGCGATCTGTGTTCGAGCCCTCCCTGACGGTCGGGCTTCTGCCTGAGGTGCGAAGCCTGATCAGGATGGGAACTTCGCCGCCGAATGAAAAATGGGAGAACTCAATCACCGAAGCCGCCAGAATGGTAGCCACTCCGGCATCCACCGCATTGCCTCCCTGTTGCAGGATTCTTAAACCCGCTTCGACCGACAGGGGATGACCGCCGGCAACCACACCTCGTTTGCCGCGCACCACGGGGCGGAACGTTTGGGCCCGTGATGTTGTCAGCGGGGCCAGGTGAACGAGGCTCGCAGTAATCAAGAAAACGAGGAATGAAATTCGGAGTCGGCGCACGGTAGGTTTCACCTTTCTAAAGTGATTCACTCTGGTTTGTGGCGAATTGTTATCCTCTTTCAGCGCTGAGTCAACACAATCCACAGTAGTCCACAGATTACGCAGATTACACAGATTCAAAAGGCCGGAAAGGTATTGAACTAACGAGCCGTGTCTATTATCTTCAACGCGACTTTCTTTTAGCTATCTGTAATCTGTGAAATCTGTGTAATCTGTGGATTCATCTGCAAACCTTAAGCGAGGGACATATGACTTTGATCAATCGGTCACGCTTTTCAAGACTGCTGGTTTTGCTATCCCTGACGGTCCCAACTGTTTTCACGCAGGCACAAACGAACACAACGTTGAACCCCGGCCTGCTTGCCGAATTCAAATGGCGTTTGCTTGGGCCATCCAGTCCGGCCGGACGTGTCTGGCAGGTCGTCGGCGATGAGAATGATCCCAGGACGTTCTATGTCTGCACTGCGGGTGGAGGCCTCTGGAAAAGCACCGACAATGGCACGACCTTGCTTCCCATCTTCGACAATCAAACGTCGGCTTCAACCGGTGCCGTGGCTATTGCTAAGTCTGATTCGAATCTCGTCTGGGTGGGAACCGGCGAGCCGGCGAACACGCGCGCAAATTCCTGGGGTGACGGCGTTTACAAATCCGGCGATGGCGGAAAAACATGGGCGCACATGGGTTTGCCGGAAAGCCGGCAGATTAGTTCCATCGTGATCCATCCCACCAGGCCGAACACTGTTTACGTTGCCGCGATGGGGTACGAGTGGGGGCGCAATAACGAACGCGGAATCTTCAAGACCACGGACGGTGGCAAAAGTTGGAACAGAATACTGTTTGTGAATGACACCACCGGTTTCATCGACCTGCAGGCTGATCCAAAGAATCCCGAGGTGGTTTACGCCGCGGCCTGGCAGCGTTTTCGTTTCGGCGGCGGCGACATGGCCGAGTCAGGTCCGGAAAGTGGGATCTACAAGACAACTGACGGGGGAAAGAAATGGGTGAAGCTGAGCAACGGCCTGCCCCGCGAAGAGAAAAGCAAGATCACGTTGGCGGTGGCGCGTAACAACTCGAAGATTGTCTATGCTGCGATCCTGACCGGCGAACCTGCGCCGGGGGGCAAAAGGACCATCGACACCGGCGGCGTCTTTCGTTCAAACGATGCCGGACAAAGCTGGCAGCGCATGAACCCGGCCATGACGAGTTATTACTACGACCGCATAAACGTCGATCCGGCGGACGACAACCGGATCTGGATGCCGGTGTTCGATCTAATGGTGTCGACTGACGGCGGCAAGACGCTGGTCAAGTCAAACATAAAGCATGTGCACAACGACCAGCACGGTATCTGGATCGATCCGCGCGACCCTCAGCATCTGATCCTGGGCGGAGATGGTGGGGTGAACATCTCCTATAACCGTGGCGCCACCTGGCAGCAAACCGTTTTGCCCATCGGGCAGTTCTATGAAGTGGCGGTGGACAATCAGGATCCTTATTACGTTTATGGCGGCATGCAGGACACGGGTCACTGGCGAGGACCCAGCCAGACTTATGACAACGAAGGCATTACCAACCACGATTGGATCAAGCTGCGATTTAATGGCGACGGCATGCCGATTCACACCGACCCTAACGACCTCAACGTAATTTATATGGTGCAGGAGTTTGGCAATTTCTCTCGACTCGATCTGCGCACCTGGGACCGCAAAGAGTTGCAGCCCAACGACGACGAAGCAAAGAAGCGAGGCCTGCATCCGTTTCGCTACGACTGGACGCCGCCCATGATCATTTCGCAGCACGACGCGAAAACCATGTATCTGGGCAGCAATTATCTCTTCAAGTACACCGATCGTGGCGCGAAGTGGGAAATCATTAGTCCGGACCTGACCGCGCAACAGGAAAATGATTGGAAGGGAAATAAGAAGGATTACACGGGCTATCACAGCTACGGCGCGCTGTTCTCGATCGCCGAATCTCCTCGCGACAAGGACGTGATCTGGACCGGATCTGACGATGGCCCGATTTACGTTACGCGAGACGGGGGAAAAACATGGACTGAAGTCAGTAAGAACTTGCCCGCCAACGCCCCCACCTTTGCCGTGGTAGGCGAGATTGAAGCATCGCGATACGACAAAGGCAGCGCCTATATAGTTTATGACAACCACACGCGCGAAGACCACCGGCCTTATGTGTATATGACGGCGGACTACGGCCAGACCTGGACGAACATCACCGGCGACTTGCCTGGGAATGGATCAAGCTACGTGATTCGGGAAGATCCAGTTAATCCTAACCTGCTTTTTGTCGGCACCGAGTTTGGCGTCTTCCTGACGATCGACAAGGGACAGCACTGGGTGCAGCTAAAGAATAATTTGCCCACGGTTGCGGTCCGGGCTATGGCAATTCAGGAGCGCGATCGTGATCTGGTGGCAGGAACATTCGGCCGCGCCATCTGGGTAATCGATATCGCGCCCTTCGAAGAAATGAACCAGCGAACTTTAGGCCAGCAGGCATTTCTGTTTGAGGTGGAACCGGGAACTCTCTTCAAGACTCGCTTCACTTACGGCGCGACTATCGAGGAACTCAACGGCGATATGTTCTTCCGCGCGGAGAATCCGCCTTATGGCACGATGATCACCTATTACCTGGCCTCCGATTCGGGAAAGGAAGTTAGGCTGGTGATCAAAGATGGATCCGGAAAAATTGTTCGCACCCTGGCCGGGCCGGGCTCAGCCGGAATTCATCTCGTTAACTGGGACTTGAAGCGTCAGGACAAGGTAACCGATGCCCAGGCTGCGTTAGCGGGTGTTACCACGATCCCGGAGCGCGAGGCCCTTGGCCGGGTGGCACCAGGCAAATACTCCGTGGTTCTGGACACCGGCAAAGTGCAATTAATGAAGGAAGTGATCGTACGCACCGAACCTCAGGGCTTCCAGATCTCCGACGTGCGAAAATAACGGCCGTTGGCCCGCACAAAATACAAAAAAGGCGCCGTACTCCCCCAAGCACGGCGCCTTTAAGTCTCAGGCTCTCACAAGGAGATCCAATGATGAAGGGAATATAACCCCACCCAAAACGCGAATGGTTGCACTTATCTTGCAATAGTTTTGCGATCGTCTGGTGATGGTGACACCGGCTGTGGCAAAATAGTCAACAATCGCCCCGAAGTTCTACCAAACTGAATATTCGTCCGGTCTTAATCGCAAAATTATGAATCCTCGTATTGCTCCGTATGGAAGCTGGAAATCTGCCATCACCTCCGAATTGATCGTTACAGAAGCGGTTGGCCTCGCTCAGCCGAAGGTTGATGGCCCGGATCGCTACTGGATCGAGATGCGGCCTTCCGAGGGTGGCCGCAATGTCATTGTCCGGTGCGACTCTGACGGGCGCCAGACCGACGTGACACCACCCGGGTTCAACGCGCGCACGCGCGTTCACGAATATGGCGGCGGCGATTATGCGGTGCAACAGGGGACGGTGTTCTTTTCTAACTTTGCCGATCAGCGCCTCTACCGGCAGGCGCCTGGATCGCAGCCCGAGCCCCTGACGCCTGAGTGGGGAAAGGAATCGTCACCCGGACAGGAGCCCGCTTGTTACTGGCGCTATGCCGATCCAGTCGTGGATGCGCGCCGGCAGCGCCTTTTGTGTATTCGCGAAGATCATTCGAATCGCGGGCACGAAGCGATTAACACCATCGTCAGCCTGCGGTTTGATGGCAGCGATGGCGCGGGTCAAGTGCTGGTTTCGGGCAACGACTTTTATTCGTCACCACGTGTCAGTCCGGATGGTTCGCGTCTGGCATGGCTGACCTGGAATCATCCCAACATGCCCTGGGATGGAAGTGAGGTATGGGTAGGCGACATCGAGTCCGATGGCGCGATAGTCAACCAGCAGTTAGTGGCGGGTGGAATAGCCGAGTCTATCTTCCAGCCTGAATGGTCGCCCGATGGAGTGCTCTATTTCGTTTCCGACCGGAGTGGTTGGTGGAACATCTACTGTCAGGGGGTTGATGGCCGGACCGAACTTGTGCATGCAAGGGAAGCGAATTTTGGCGCCCCGCAATGGGTCTTTGGCATGTCAACTTATGCATTCGCTTCCGCCACGCAAATAGTTTGCGCCTATGCCGAACTGGGAATCTGGAGGCTGGCGACTATCGACACCGGCGATCGTAGCTTCAAACCGATTGCGACCCCTTACACTGACATCTCATTTCTCCGCGCCGCCGGGGAACTGGTCACCTTTCGCGGTGGCTCGCCGACCGAGACAGCCTCTATTGTTGACTTCAATCTGTTATCGGGTGAGACGACGGTACTTCGTCGCTCGAAGAATATCGATCTGGATCCCGGTTACCTGTCTATCCCAAAGCCGATTGAGTTTCCAACTGAAGGGGGACTTACGGCGCACGCGTACTTCTATCCTCCGCTGAACCCCGACTACGCCGCCCCGCCCGGCGAGCGACCGCCATTATTGGTTAAGAGTCACGGCGGACCGACTTCGGCAGCAGTTACCACACTGAGTCTGAGTTTGCAGTATTGGACCAGCCGGGGCATCGCGGTGCTCGATGTGAACTACGGCGGGAGTACGGGATATGGCCGGGAGTACCGCCGCCGGCTGGATGGCAAGTGGGGAATCGTTGACGTGGACGACTGTGCCAATGGCGCGCTCTTCCTGGTAGGAGAGGGTAAAGTGGATGGAGAGCGCCTAATGATCGATGGGGGCAGCGCCGGCGGTTACACCACTCTTTGCGCGCTGACGTTTCGCGATCTATTCAAAGCGGGCGCCAGCTTCTTCGGCGTCGGAGATGCGGAAGCCCTCGCCAAAGAAACACACAAGTTTGAATCTCGCTATCTTGACGGACTAATTGGCCCGTATCCTGAGCGACGCGATCTGTACGTTGAGCGTTCACCGATCAACTTCACGGACAGATTGTCGTGCCCGGTAATCTTTTTTCAGGGGCTGGAGGACAAGGTGGTGCCGCCCAATCAAGCGGAAACGATGGTTGAGGCACTGCGGCTGAAAAAGGTCCCGGTTGCTTATGTCGCCTTTCCCGGCGAGCAGCACGGCTTTCGCCGCGCAGAGAACATTCGCCGCTCTCTGGATGGGGAATTGTATTTCTACTCGCGGGTCTTCGGCTTTGAACTGGCGGAACAGCTTGAGCCGGTGGAGATTGAGAATCTATGAGTAACGCAAACTGTTAATTTGCGAACTAGCCAGTGAAGCGTGGTCATGGGCCGCTCCGAATCATCGCAACCTGACAGTTTGCGTTACAATGAATTCATCTCATTAACACCCGGTTTCAACCGGGTGATCGAGTTTATCATTGGGTGGCGGACGGTAAACCGTTGAAACGGTAACAATATACTTGGCGCATCAATGTCCGACATGCTTTAGCTTGTCGTCGCGATTCGCAACCACTCAGCAATGATACTACCCGTAACGTCCCACATTGAGAGTTTCCCAAGCTAGACGACAAGCTGAAGCATGTCGGACATTGATGAGCCAAGTATATTGTTGCCGTTGAAACGGTTGTTTAAGGTTTTCACTCAGGCTCGATGTCGGATTGGTTCCAATAGAATGCCAAAAGGAAAAAAACCACAATCAGAATTGCCGCGCTACACTCGCAGTTCCACTTGAATGAAGAAGATTGACCGCCTCGGGTGGGCGGCAGGAGTTTCATTCAGAGTTTGCGGATTGCACCTCGGCGTGCGCGTGAACGATCCCGGTCTCATGGATCAAGTGGTCGAAAGACTGCCTCCTGGTTGGAAACCAGCGGAATCTCCGTATGTGGAGATGCTGTTTTCTTTACTGGGTGGCGGCGGCGGCCCGCGTGCCAACGTGCGCAGATTCAATCTGGCTTACTTCGACGCGACCAGACTCGCGCGCACCACTGATCTCGCCGAAGCGCTCGAGGCCCTTGAGCAGGGGATGGATTTTTATGTCTCGTCCCAGGCGCGCCGGCGTGTGTTTGTTCGTGCCGGCGTGGTGGCTTTCGGTCGCAAGGCAATCCTTATCCCGGGCCAGCGAAACTCCGGCAAAACGACTTTGGTGGCTGAGCTCGTAAGACAGGGGGCCACCTATTACTCCGACGAGCATGCCGTGTTGGACGCGCAGGGTAGGGTTCATCCTTATGCCAGACCTCTGAGTGTTTATTCACCAATGGGTGTCAGAGGCAGGATGGCTATTACTGATCTGGGCGGAGTCGCTGGAGTAAAGCCTTTGCCCGTCGGCCTGGTGGTTGAGAGTGAGTATCGCGCCGGGCGCAAATGGCGAGCGCAGGAACTCTCGCCAGGCAACGGGGTATTAGCCTTGTTGGCCAACACAGTTTCAGCGCGGCGGGAGCCGCAAACTACGCTCGCGACCCTGCAACAGGTCTTGTCGGGAGCGAGATTTCTCAGAAGCGTGCGCGGCGAGGCCAGGGAAACGGCCAGCGCTATTCTGCGCGAACTGAATGCGGATGAGAGTCTTTCCCGAACATCTAACAAGCTGGCTGAGTAGCTGAAACCCCAACTTCCAAACACAAACCGGATTAAGTTACGGGCGGGCTTCGCTAGCCAGTCGGGCGTTGGAGTGGGCGAGATGGCGACGTAGATACTGGCCGGTGTGGGAGTTGTCGAGGCGCATGATCTTCTCCGGAGTGCCGACTCCGACAACGTACCCGCCCGCATCTCCGCCCTCCGGCCCGAGGTCGATAATGTGATCGGCAGTCTTTACCACGTCGAGGTTATGTTCGATGACCAGCAGCGAGCCACCAGCTTCGATCAACGCCCGAAAGGCGGCCAGCAGTTTGTTGATGTCGTCGAAATGAAGCCCCGTCGTCGGCTCGTCAAAAATGAAAAGGGTTTTCGCTCCGGTGCGTTTGGATAGATGCGCGGCCAGCTTCACGCGCTGCGCCTCGCCGCCGGAGAGCGTGGTCGCCGATTGCCCCAGCCGCAAGTATCCCAGCCCAACCTCATCCAGCACGCGTAGTCGATTCGTGATCCGGGCCACGTCGCGGAAGAAGGTAATGGCCTCACGCACGGTCATACTAAGCACGTCATTGATATTCTTCCCGCGGTAGCGCACGTCCAGGATTTGCTGCTTGAAGCGAGTGCCTTTGCACTCTTCGCAAACCAGCTCCACGTCGGCCAGAAACTGCATCTCGACGGTTACGGTGCCGTCGCCCTGGCAAACTTCGCAGCGGCCGCCCGGAACATTGAAGGAGAAGTGCGAAGGGTCGAAGCCGCGCGCCTGAGCCTCGCGCGTTGAGGCAAAGGCTTCGCGAATGGCGTCGTAGACCTTGATATATGTGACGGGGTTCGATCGTGGTGTGCGGCCGATGGGAGACTGATCCACCAGGATAACGTCGTCCAGATACTGGCCACCTTCCAGCTTGCTAAAGGCGCCGACGTGCCCTTGCCAGTCGCCGCGCTGCTTCTTCAGTCCCGCATAAATACAATCGTGAATCAAAGTTGATTTGCCGGAACCGCTGACGCCGGTAACACAGACCAGCATCTCCAACGGCAGATCGATGTCGATAGACTTCAGATTGTGTTCACTGGCGCCGCGCAGCGCCAAACTACTTTTGGTAACGCGCCGCCGCGTCTTAGGCTCTTTAATTTCGGTGTCGCCACGCAAATAACGCGCAGTCAGAGAAGACTCGCTCGCCATCAAACCCTTGAAGGTGCCTTCGTAGATGACTCGTCCACCCAACTCGCCGGCGGCCGGGCCAATATCCAGAATGTGATCGGCAGCCCGCATCATGTCGGCATCGTGCTCAACTACCAGCACCGTGTTACCAATGTCGCGCAGGTTATACAGCAGGCGGATCAGGCGATCACTGTCCCGCGGATGGAGCCCAATCGATGGTTCGTCCAACACATAGAGTGCGCCGACCAGGGACGAGCCCAGGTTTGTCGCGAGTTGGATGCGCTGCGCTTCGCCTCCGGAAAGCGTAGAGGCCAGACGGTCCAGGGTGAGGTAGTCGAGCCCTACATCGAGCATAAAGCGCAGGCGGCGCCGAATCTCATGAAGAATCCGATCGGCAATGGCCATCTGCTCCGTGGAGAGTTCGAGCGTGTCGAAAAAGGCCGCAGCGTCTTTGATGGAGAGCGCGCAAACTTCCGGCAGGGTGCGGTTCCCCACGCGCACGTCGCGGGCCTCCTGTCGCAAGCGGCCGCCGCCGCAATCAGGGCAAAGCGTATAGCCTCGATACTTGGAAAGGAAAACGCGGATGTGCAGTTTGTATTTCTTGGTTTCGAGCCATGCGAAGAAGCCCCGCACACCGCTGAATTCACCTTTACCCTCGACGATGGCGCGCTGCTGGTTGCGCGTGAGTTCGTTGAAGGCCACATCCATTCGTATTTTTTCTGAACGGGCAAAGTCTTTCAGCTCGTCGCGCGCCCATTCAAACTGGGGTTTGGTCCAGGGCTCGATGGCCCCAGCCTTTAGACTCAGCCCCGGGTTGGGAATAACCAGATCGAGATCGAGGCCGATGGTATTGCCGAACCCCTGACAAACCGGACAGGCGCCGAACGGACTGTTGAAGCTAAAGAGCCGGGGCTCTGGCGCCGCGTAAACAGTGCCATCGTATTTGCATTCAAAGGTCTCAGAGAAACGCTGTCGCCGCGCTTCGGCATCAGCAGTCACGACAATGGCCTGGCCATGACCCTGCTGAAAACAGGTTTCCAGTGAATCAACCAATCGCTCGCGCACGTCCGGACGGGCCGTCAGGCGATCCATCAGAACGTACACGTTCTCAAAGTCATCACGCAGGAAATCGTCGGGCGAACCCAGATCAATCTGCTGGCCATCGTGGTAGAGCCTGGTAAAGCCACGCTGCATCAGGCTCATCACATGGGCTGTCAGGACGTGACGGGGGGTCGAGGCGACGGGGGGACGGGGTGGTTTTGCTTTCTTACTCCCCTTGACTCCCTGTCTCCCTGTCTCCCCGTCTCCGTTTGTGGGGACATACAGCCCCGCGCCGGCCGGAAACAGCACGTAAAACCGGCTGTCCTCGGGAAGCGTAGCCAGCACCTCAGTGGCGGCAGATTCGGGAGAGTCGCGATGGACCTCGCGACCGCAGACACGACAGATGGTTGTGCCAGCGCGCGCGTACAGCAGGCGCAGGTAATCGTAGATTTCCGTTTGGGTGCCCACCGTCGAGCGCGGGTTGCGGGTCGAATTCTTCTGGCGAATAGCAATGGCCGGCGCGATGCCGCGCACTTCGTCCACATCCGGCTTGTCCATCCGTTCGAGAAACTGCCGGGCGTAGGCTGACAGCGACTCCACGTAGCGCCGCTGGCCTTCGGCGTAGATCGTGTCAAAAGCGAGGGAAGATTTGCCTGATCCGCTAACTCCGGTCACCACCGTCATCTGGTTGATGGGGATGGAGAAGGAGATGTTTTTGAGGTTATTTACGCGGGCCCCGCGGACTTCGATGGCTTCTTCAGGCATAACTTAACTTGCTGCAGGCAGCATAGGACAAGAATTCTCGCCATTCGCAAACCTCAAATAGTAACCTGAATTTTTCCAGATGCGAAACGGAGCGAACCTATTAGGTGCAATGGCGGCGAGAACGAGGCAGTGGCGGCGCGAAGAGGCCTCCCTGCCTGGTTTTCCTGGTCTTCCCCAGTATCCCGCGGCTGATCCTGCTCGAGGAAGCGCAACCGTTTGACCCACTTCACGATCTGAAATCTGAGATTTGAGATCTCAAAAGAAAATCATCCAACTCATTGAGCCTTTTGCTTTTCCTTGCTTGGCGCCTTTGCGTGAACCCCCAACTACCTCAGCACGAGAGTGTCGGTTGAAAAGCCATCCAAAGCGCCGTCGCCGCTTTGCTCTGCCGGCGCACTCCAAATAGTGACTGCTATGGATAATTGACACCGATGTCCGCAATGCACAAGAATTTGGAACTCGTTGCTTTATCATTCTTGCGTAGAAAGTGCTAAGGGCTAAGAATTGATGGTTCCAGGAATCGCTATTCGCGTAACTGCGGCGTTGTTGCTTTTAATGGCGGCGCTGGCAATGAGCCCCGGAATCACGCTGGCACAATCGGGCCCTGCCACAATCAGCGGAACAGTAAAAGATCGAGATGGAGCCGGGGTGAGCGGCGCTGAAGTCTCACTCGTTCACTCGCAAGGCGCGCGGCGCACCGCCCTCACCGGCGCCGACGGAAAGTTTACCTTCGCTAACGTGCCAGCCGGCTCCTACGCCTTGAGCGTTAACCGATCAGGCTTTGGGCATTACACCGCGGCAGTGCAAGTAGCACCGGGCGAACAGAAGGACCTGGCCCTGATTCTGGAGATCAATCCGTTAAGCGAAGAAGTGACTGTGACGGCCGAGGCGGGACAGGTTTCTGATGCGCGCCGGTTAGCTCAACTGGTCAACGTAATAAATGAATCCGAGATTCTGGAGCGGGGGACGGAGGTGGTAGCGCAGGTAGTTGATGAAGAACAGGGCGTGAATCTGCAGCGCACCAGTCCTTCGCTGAGCGCTGTTTTCGTGCGCGGGCTAACTGGTCGCAACGTGGCCGTCTACGTTGATGGAGTGCGTTACACCACCAGCGCCCAACGCGGCGGCGTCGGCACCTTCTTCAGTCTGATTGAACCGTCCAGCCTGGAGGCCGTGGAAATTCTGCGCGGCCCGAACAGCTCGCAATATGGTTCAGACGCGCACGGAGGCGTGGTCAATTTCATTTTGCATTCCCCGAGATATGGTGATGAGGATGGCGAACTCCACGGCAACACAAATACTTTTTACTCTTCACCCACCAACGGCTTCGGCGGCAGCCAATTATTGACCTATGGCACGCAGCGTTACGGCTTGCTACTGAACGCGAACGTACGCCGCATCAACCGGCTGCGCCCGGGAGCGGGCCTTGATACACATGCCGCGGTCACTCGATTCCTGGGCATTCCATCTGACGTTTTCGGAGAACGACTCCCTGACACCGCCTTCACGCAGTACGGTGGATTGCTACGGGCGAGCTTCAACCTCGACGATACAACTCAGTTTATGTTGACCTATGACCGGAACCAGCAGGACGGTGGCCGGCGTTACGATCAACTGTTGGGCGGGGACGGCAATCTGATCGCCGACTTGCGCAATTTGGTGGCGGATCTGTTCTACGCGCGTTTGCTCAAGCAGGACCTCGGCTTTTTCGATAACGCCTCGTTGACGTTCTCTTACAACGGCCAGCGCGAGGAGCGAATCAATCAGGGTGGTAATGGCAATCCCTTTGCCGCCATAACCAATCAACGCGAGCGCACTAATGTTTTTGGCTTCAACTTCTACGTCGATAAGCAGATTAGCGAACGCAACACGGTTTTGCTGGGGGGCGATGTTTACCGGGATGGCATTACAGCGCCTGCGTTTACGTCCGACCCGGTGACGGGGGTAGTAGTCAATTCCCGCCCGCGCATTCCGAATGGAGCGCGCTATCTGGCTTACGGTTTGTTCCTCCAGGACGTTTTCACAGCCATTCCCAATCGGCTGCGAATCAGCGGCGCCTTGCGCTACAGCTTGGCCTCGTACAAGGCCCGCGCCGCTGCCGCCCCCGTGGTTGGAGGCCGTCCGCTTTTTCCTGATGACCGCGAACGCTTCAGCGCGGTTTCCGGCCGCATCGGCGCGGTGATAAATATCGGCCGCGGCTTCGACATTGCGGCGAAGTATGCGCGGGGCTTTCGTGCTCCTAACACAACCGATCTGGGAATCATCGGATTG
Organism: Pyrinomonadaceae bacterium; assembly: GCA_039933315.1. Taxonomy (GTDB): domain Bacteria; phylum Acidobacteriota; class Blastocatellia; order Pyrinomonadales; family Pyrinomonadaceae; genus DASXRU01. Next base: position 8,922 of record JBDTOI010000032.1, on the reverse strand, counting down.
GTGGGCACGGGCTTTGAAGTTAATTCACAAACCGCTGCGAGTCTTGGGGGCTTAATCGGCACGACGGCGGGAACTGACGCCGTTTCCACCGGCATACCAGTGACCCGACTGGATCCTGAAACCAGTGACGGTTTCGATCTTAGTTTGCGCTACACGAGTAAACGGTTTTCGGCAGAGCTAACGGGGTTCACCACTAAGCTGAACGATGTTTACTTTGACCAGGCGTTAATCCTGCCCCCTGGCGCCGTTGGCCAGTTGCTTGGTACTGAGCCCATCGTCTCGCAGAACAGCCGCGGCTGGGTGTCTGTGGCCGTCGCGCCCACCAGTCCGGTGCTCGTGCGGGTCAATTTCGACGATGCGCGTACTAACGGGCTCGAGTTCAACGCCCAGGGACGGTTCAGTAGTCAATTTACTGGCCGGGCCAACTTCACTTACATCCGTGCCTATAGTCTGCTCAACGGGTTACCGCCGAACATTGAAGGCGGTATTCCAAATCCCGCTGGCTTCCTGAGTCTACGTTACCAACCACGGTCGCGCTTCTATCTTGAGGCTTATTCGACCCTCACCGGTCGCCAGAGACGACTGTCGTCGCTCGACCTGTTGGACCGTCGCACGGGCGCCGCCCGTTCGCGCGCGGCTATGCAAAATTTCTTTCGTCGCGGTGCGTGCGTTCGCGGACTGACGACGCCCGGGCCTGGCGGGTGCAACACCGCCGGCGGAATACTGATCCCGACCGGCGAGACCCTGACGCAGGTACAAAACCGTCTGCTGCCCATCGGGGCGACCATCAATGGAGTAACGGTCGTTGACAACAACACCAACGTTCCGCTTTTCACCGCACTTCCGGGTTATGTTCTGGTGGGTGTGCGCGGCGCGATGCACTTTGGCGAGCGTTCCGAAGTCCTGTTTGATTTTGAGAATATTGCAGACAAACAGTATCGCGGAATTAGTTGGGGAGTGGATGGCGCCGGTCGCGGAATAACACTACGGTACCGTTATAAATTTTGACCGCTGCGAATATAGGGCCTATAGGACCTATAGGACCTATATTTCTTTATTGCCAACAGTGGCGCCACGTCCGGCAGTGATCAGGTCACGAGGTAGATCGATAACTGGAAGCGTTGGGAGCGCCAGGTCGGGTTGGAACGATCGGTTGCGCCGCACGGTATAAAAACGCATCGTTACGAACAGGATGGAGATGGCCGCGCCGATCCAGACCACGGCCCAGAGCAGCGGGGGCAACCCGGTAGCATTGGCCATGTTGACCGCGTCAGTGGGCACACTGGGGGCAAAGGGCGAAGATAGAAAGAAGACAGTTTTCAAATCCAGCAAGGCGTTCAGGACGCATTGCACCGCCAGTAGACTGACAAAGAACATTGCTACGCGGGGCTTTGTGAATCTCGCCACTGCGAACAAACCAACCGACAACAAAACGCCGGCCAGCAAGGTGAACGGTACGCCAGTCAGCGCTCCCGGCACGCCAGACATCAAGGGCTTAATCAAACCAAAGATTAAAGTCAGACCGAAGACCAATACCGCCGAGCCCACCAGCACCAGGCGGGCCGCCACCGCGCGGCGAATCAAAATCAGCAACAAGGCCCCGTAAATCATCGCTCCCAGATACCCGGCGCTGGCCACAAACATTTGCGACCAGGTGCCGCCCTGAGTGGTGTAGGTTTCACCGCTGGCATTCATTGCTACTGAAAGACTGGCGACTGAGTTTCCCGTGAGCAGCGCAGCGATCGCGTGTCCGCCTTCATGAATGAACGTGACAAAGATACGAAAGGGATAAGTCAGGAACTCCGCGAAAGGAATGAACCAGAGCACGATAGATAGCGCCGCCGCGATTAAAAGCGTCGTTGCCTGCGGGCGGGCGTCAGGTGAAATTCTCGTCTTCATAAAACCTCCTCGGAATAGGTCCTATAAGTCCTATAGGTCCTATAGCCCGCTTCCTATACGCTAACTTTCATGCTCGTGTTCCAGTTCTGCTTCGATGGTCCGTAGGGCCCTCTGCAGCATCTCGCGGTGTTTCGGGTTTACGGCGGCTTCCAGTTGTTGCAGGGTTCGCGAACGGGACAGGCGCAGGGAGGTAAGACGTTCACGGCGCGCGCGCGCGGCGGGGGAGTTATCCTGCCGGCTGGATGGCGTTTCTGACGGTCGATCGACGGCCGCTTCCTGCTGGGCTTCTACGCTTTTGCTTTCCCAACCTCTTGCCATTGTGAGCAACTCAGGCCACCGTGCCGTCTTTGACCGTCGCATTCTTGGGCACGATGATGATGCGATCACGTATGTAGTAGCTGCCACCTTCGCCGTCCGCGTTTTCCACTCCCGCTTCATTGAGCAGGCGCACGCCGGCGCCGATGCGCGCATTCTTGTCGATGATGGCGCGTCGAATGATCGCGCCCTGGCCGATCCCCAGCGAGGGCCGGCCGGTGGTCAGATCCTCCTGCATCTCTTCCAGGGTCTGGTAGTAGTCTGCGCCCATGACATAGGACGCTTCGATCTGCGCCCCAGCTCCCAGACGGCTGCGCAGGCCGATTACAGACTGATTGATCTTGGCGCCGTTAATGATGCAGCCGTCGCCCACGATCGAATCCCTGATTTCGCAGTCATCAATTTTGGACGGCGGCAGAAAGCGGCCCCTGGTAAACAATGGCGCTTCGGCATCGAAGAGATTGAAAGGCGGAATCGTGGACGTCATATCGAGATTGGCCTTGTAGAAAGCGGCAATCGTTCCGATATCTTCCCAGTAACCATCAAACATGAAGGCCTGCACCGGTCCCGCCTTAATCGCCGCGGGAATAACCTCGCGCCCAAAGTCCATGCGAGATTCTTCTTCCCTGAGTAGTTGGGCCAGCCTTTCATACTTGAAAACATAAATACCCATTGAGGCCAGAAACGGCCGCGCGGCTGCCTGTTCCGGATTCAAACCCAGGCTGCTGGTGTCAACGCGCATGGCCTCAAGCGATTCGCCTTTGGGTTTCTCGCGGAACTCCACAATGCGTCCGTCGCCATCGGTCTTGAGTAGACCAAAGTCGGATGCTGCCTGTGGCGAGCAGGGAATTACTGAGACAGTCACGTCAGCACCGCTCTCGTAGTGGCGCTTGAGGAACTCGCGATAGTCCATGCGATAGAGATGATCGCCGGAGAGGATCAGCAGCGTGTCGATGCCCCAGTCGCTGATGTGCGGCAGTACCTGGCGCACTGCATCGGCAGTGCCCTGAAACCACTGCGGACTCTCGGGCGTCTGCTCGGCCGCCAGGATTTCGACGAAGGCTTCCGCAAAAGGCGAAAAGCGATAGGTCTGAGCGATGTGACGATTAAGTGAAGCGGAGTTGTACTGTGTCAGGACAAAGATCCTGATGACGTCCGAATTGATGCAGTTGGATATAGGGACATCAACCAGACGGTACTTGCCCCCCAGTGGTACGGCAGGCTTCGAGCGTTGTGCGGTCAGCGGAAACAGCCGCGTACCCGCACCGCCGCCGAGAATTACGGCCAGTATGTTGCGCTTTCGGGCCATTGGGACTCTGGAGAATAGACGGAAAGCGAGTGAGGTTTCAAGGGAAAGACGAACGAAGGAAGGGATTAATACGCCGAAGATGTGCCGCCGTTGCTCTTTACGCCGGCGGCTTCCTGCGCGATCTTGACGCCGACGCTGGCGCCGATGCGGGTGGCGCCGGCTTCAACCAATTTGCGGGCATCGTCCAAACCTTTGACACCGCCGGACGCTTTCACACCCAGCTCGGAGCCAACCGTGCGTCGCATCAGGGCGATGTCAGCGACGGTGGCGCCACCTTTGGAAAAACCGGTGGAAGTTTTGACGAAGTCGGCGCCGGCGTTTTTCGCCGCCAGGCAAGCGCGCACTTTTTCGTCGTCGGTTAACAGCGCAGTCTCGATGATGACTTTGCAGGTGACACCGGCTTCATGGGCCACCTGAACGACGGAGTGGATGTCGTGCTCAACCAGACAGTCGTCGCCACTCTTCAGCGCGCCCACGTTGATGACCATATCGACTTCGCGAGCGCCGTCAAAGATTGCCCGCCGCGCTTCGTAAGCTTTGACGTCGGGTAACGTCGCGCCCAGGGGAAAACCAATCACAGTGCAGACGGGCACGCCGCTGCCCCGCAGGTTACAAGCAGCGGCCTGGACCCAGGTGGGGTTCACGCAGACAGAGGCGAAATGAAAGCGGGCGGCTTCTTCGCACAGCTTTCGAATATCTTCGTCGGTGGCTTCGGGTTTAAGTAGGGTGTGATCGATCAGGCTTGCCCAATCTCGTGCCGAACCTGTCTGACCCAGGACCAATCCAATGCGCGCCGCGCCGGCGTCAATCACGCGGTGCATGCGCTCGGGACAGCGGTTGAAACATTCGGAGCTGCACCCGCACATGGCCGCCTGATCGTGACCATCGCCGTTCAGACGCGAGACGATAACGTCCGTAATCTGCTCGACCAGATCTTCAAGATCGCCATTGTGTGAATAGGGCATCGCTGGCGTTATTCTAACACGCCAAAGACGAATCCACAGATTACTGAAACAGGAGGCAGGAGGCAGGAAGCAGACGGCAGGAGGCAGGAGGCAGAAAGCAGGAGGCAGAAAGCAAACGAGATGTAGAACGGTTCGCGGGACAACCGGCGGGCATGTCTTGGTTATTCATCTTGCTGTCTGCCGTCTGCCTCCTGCCTCCTGCTTTCCGTCATCTGTGTAATCTGTGGATAACCCTATGTTACTGCTTCTTACCTGGGGGCATCGGTGCTGATCAGCGCAAATGAATTCAGAAACTTTGACATCACAGCTTCCCGGGCTGCTTCCTCTTCGGCGCCCTTACCCTCGGGCATCAGGAGAAAAGCTTGATAGAGGCGTTGCTTGACCCAATAGGCGCGGGCCCGCGCGATCCCGGCGCCGGGGATTGACACCAACCACTCGCGACCTGGGTTCTCGCCCAGCTTGATTTCCTTCTCGCTACGGAGCTCACCGTTCGCTGCCGCAACTCCCTTGTCGCGCGCATTGTCGAGCATCGCCTTGATGACGGCGGGGTCGGTAACGGCCATGGGGAACTCAGCGTATGACGCGATGTAGACGCTTGAGTTTGCTTGTACCATGTACAGGTGGTTGACGAGCTTCCCGTCTCCAAATGGAACCTCCTGATCAGTAACCGTCGGAGTTCCCGGCATTAACACAGTGAAACCGCCACCCTCCGGCGAGAATTTTTCCCAGGGCTTGTCCGCTTGTGTCGTCCCGACCGCAGGACTGACGAATTGAGCGGGAGCATCGACTGCCGGCTGTCCCTGCGCGAGTGGATTGAGACTGGCGCACGCGAAAATTGCAAAGCCGAGAAATACTCTACTCAAGGATTTGTTCATTGGTTTTCCATTTTCTGCAGGTGTTTTCAGCGCTGGTACTGGCGCCCTACTGCTTCGATCTTTGCCACGCGCTTGCGATGCCGGTCCTCGCTGATCTCCGTGCCTAACCACGCGCCAACAATTTCACGCATCTCCGAGCTACTGACGGTCTTGCTGCCGAGGGTCAAAACATTGGCATCGTTGTGTTCGCGCGAGTTGCGCGCGACTTCGACTGAATAGCAGGCTGCGGCGCGTACGCCGGGAACTTTGTTGGCTGTCATGGCACTGCCGACGCCGGCCCCGTCAATGATTATTCCCAGTTCCGTAGTGCCGTCGGCCACGGCCCGAGCCACCGCATGAGCAATATCGGGATAGTCCACTGCGTCTTCCGAGTTGGTGCCGAAATCATGGACCCGGTGACCCATCTCGGTGAGCCACAGCTTCAGTTCCTCTTTCATTTTGAAGCCGCCGTGGTCCGCGCCCACCGCCAGCGATCTCGAAGTTTTCGAGCCGCTGCGCGGGACGCGGCGCACGATCTCAATCTGCCGCTCACTGACAATATCCGCCGCCAACGGAGTCAGCCGGGCCCCTTCGGCGATGCGCAACACGGAGCCGGGTTCGAGACCACGCACGTCATCCTCTGTGATGACCTGCTTTGATGATTCATCCCTTGTGATAGCTGACTGCGGCCCGGACGAAATCCTGGGAGCAAAATCGGTGAAGCGGCTGGCTGGGGATTGTGTTGGATTCGAGGCGGCGCCTTCCGCTTCAGCCGGCACGGCTTTATTCAGAACGTCGCGCACCAACGCTCGAATGCGATCACGAGTTGCTATATCTTCTGGCATAAGTTTATGGGTTCGTGTTGCTTAGTGAGATTTTGTGTAAGTTCGTGGATCGTGTGCCTGGGAATCGGAGCCATACGATTCACGAAATCACACTAACTGCACCAAGAACACGAAACAAGAGTGTTTCATGCCAGCGACTGGTCGCGCAGATCGAGTAATCTTCCGGCGGACGCGACAACCTTGCCCGCGCGCAGTTTAAAGTCCACGCGGCCCACATAGATGCCGCTGCGTCCCACCTGGAAAAGGATTGTATCTTTGCCGGAAGGCTGCTTCACCAGCACGGGCTTCTCCATAAAAGTATGCGTGTGGCCGCCGGCGATGAAGTCAATGCCGTCAACTTGCGCCGCTACCTGGCTATCGCCGATTCCACCTTCCCTGGGTTCAGGATAGTAGCCCAGGTGGGACATTCCGACTACCAGAGTGCAGCGCTCCTGGCCGCGCAAAACTTTTACCACACCGCGCGCCATGCGCACCGGGTCGAGATACGTTACCCCTTTGAAATTCTCCGGTGTGATCAGATTGGCGGGACTAATTCCCATGCCAAAAAGACCGACGCGCACTCCACCCAGCACACGCACGACATAGGGCTTGACCCGTTTCTCCAGAAGGGTCCCGCGCACATCGTAATTAGTGGACACAAAGTCGAAGGTTGCAAAGTTCATTGCTGCCACCAGCGCGTCAACCCCGTTGTCAAAGTCGTGATTCCCGAGGGTAACAACGTCGTAGCCGATCATCGACATCGACTTGTATTCGACTTCGCCTTTGTAGAAGTTGAAGTAGGGCGTGCCCTGAAAAACATCCCCACCATCGATCATCAAGGTGTTCGGGTTCTCTTTGCGAATGCGCTTTACCAGCGTGGCTCGGCGCGCCACTCCGCCTTTGCCGGCATATTGCCGGTCGTTCTCCCCAATCGGATCGATTTGAGAGTGGGTGTCGTTGGTATGCAGGATCGTAATCAGCGTTTCACCGGAGGCAGGTTCCAGCAGCGGGGCGACGAACGCCTCGACGCTTTGAACCGGAAAGAAGCGGGACGAACCGGGCAATGCCAGCGCGGCCCCGCCGACCAGCGAGGCATTTAGAAACTTTCGACGGCTAATCATTGCGGGCGCACCTCCTCAGTCACTGCCGAACCTGCCTTATCAAAATGGAATCTGCCATCGAGGTTCGCCTTAATCTCGCGCCCGGCAGCCGTTTCTGCTTTGACGTAGTCGATCATGGCATCGCGAATCGTCAGCCCCAGCGGCTTACTTGCTTTAGCTTCCTGCAAAACCACGTAGCTGCCTTTTACCCTTAGCAGGTAATCGATGGAGATCACTTTATACATGGCGGCCGGATCGATCTCTTTTTCCTGGCCATCTACCAGCAGGCGCGCGCTCACCAGCTCATTTTTCTTGTCGGCGGTGGTGCGATAAACAACCCGCGCGCCGGATTGGCCATCGCGAGTCGCCACCACTACCCTCAGCAGTTCAATTAACTGGGCGCCGGTTAGATCAAACTCCACCAGCGCGTTCTCGAACGGGAGCAATTCAAAAATATCGCGAGTGCGGAGCACGCCTTCAGCTATCACACTTTTGCGCAGTCCACCTCCGTTGGTTACTGCCAGAGCAACCGGCTTGCCGAGTTTTAAGCCGGCCCGAGCCCGAATTCCATCAGTCACAAAATTGCCGAGCGAGCCGGCCCCCATGCCGCCTTTGCTTAAATCACCCTTAAGTTTGCCGATCGGAAGATCCAGCGCCCGGACCTTTGGCGAATAGGCCCCCAGCATTTTGTCCACCGCCGGATCGTCGGGCAGGGTGGCATCAACCGGGGGCAGCGTGACCCGGGCATTGATATCAACCGGGGTCGGAACTTTCGCGGGCGCAGGGGCCTGGGCGAACGCCGGTCCCGCCCAGCCGGCAACCAGATAAAGCAGCAACGCGCAACTGGAAAGCGCGAGTTTGGTTCTTGACACTTATATTGTCCCTTCTCGCTGGCGGCGAAAATATAACGGGCTGAGATCCTCAGCGCATTGACCTGTAGGGGAGAGCTTCAATAGTATGTCGCACCACAAGGCGCGCACGCAAATGTAACGCAAACTGTTAGTTTGCAATGTTAAGCCGACACGCAAACTAACAGTTTGCTTTACAGATGAACAGGAGAACAGACTTGTCAACTTCCACGGCCCCGGCTATGTCAGAGTTCAGCAACCCAAACCTCGAAACGCTTTTCACCGCAGAGGCGATTGCGCATCGCATTCGCGAGCTGGGCGTCGATATTGCCCGCGACTATGCCGGGCGCAATCCGCTGCTGATCGGCGTGTTGAAAGGGGCGTGCACTTTTCTCAGCGACCTGATGCGCGCCATCGACATGCCGGTAGCCATTGAGTTCATGGCGATCTCCAGTTATGGGTCCGCGATGCGCACTTCGGGTGAAGTGCGAATAGTAAAAGACCTGGACGTGCCCATCGAAGGACGCGATATTCTGGTGGTCGAAGACATCGTTGACACCGGCCTAACGCTCTCCTATCTAATGGCCAATCTGGTTTCCCGCGGCGCCTCGAGCGTCAAACTCGCGGCGCTGCTGGATAAAGAGGAGCGTCGTGAACGCGCGGTAGCGATTGACTATCTGGGCTTCAAGATTCCGGATGCGTTCGTGGTCGGATATGGCCTGGACTTCGCGGAGCGCTACCGCAATCTGCCCTTCATCGCGGTGCTGAAGAACCCCGAGCTGGAATAAAAGTGGCACAGACTTCAGTC
>JBDTOI010000031.1:0-30527 GCA_039933315.1 Pyrinomonadaceae bacterium | reverse complement strand
CAGAGCGAAGCGGCGACGGCGCTTTGGATTGTTTTCCTGAAGTCTGAGATCTCAAATTTGAGATCTGAGATAAAAAGACAATCCAAAGCGGCGTCGACGCTTCGCTCTGCCGCCGCACTCCAAATAGTTAATGGTTTTGACAGCGGCCCTGCCCGATGCTGGGAGTACCAGGAACGTTTCGGCGCCGTGGCGACGCACACTAACTCCGAGTGCCCCTCCATCGGCCCATAGCGGTGTTCAGGTACCGCCTTCAGGCAGGCCTTTATCTAATAAAGCCCGACTGAAGTCGGTACTCTAAACGCCCGGTCTCCCATCTTAAATAAATTCGCGAGATTTGACGGACGCGACCCGGGAAAATACACTGGGGCGACTGCCCGAGCGTTCATATGAAAAGATCGCTGCCCTTTATTATTATTGGCGCCGTGCTGGTGCTGGCCCTCGGTATCGGCTGGAAAATGTCAGCAAGGCGTGGCGCCGTGGAAAAATCACCGGGGCCGAATGTGACCACGGCGCCCGCCTTAACGGCGCCCGGCTCAACAGCGCCCGGTTCCACGGCGCCCGGCTCAACAGCGCCCGGTTCAACTGGAGTTAAGCCGCCAACTGGTCGCGTTGTCACAATCGAGGAGTTTGGAGACTATCAATGCCCGCCCTGCGGTCTGCTTTACCCGGAATTGAAAAAGATTGAGGCGGAATATGGCAGTAATGTGCACGTGGTTTTCCATCACCTGCCCCTTACCAAAATCCACAAAAACGCCCTGGCCGCGGCTCAGGCAGCCGAAGCCGCCCGGCTCCAGAATCGCTTTGTCGAGATGCACGACCGCCTTTACCTGAATCAAAAGAAATGGGCTGACGAAGCTGATGCCCGGCCGGTGTTTCTGGGGTATGCGCGCGAACTAGGGCTGGATATCCCGCGTTTTACCCGCGACATGGAGAGTCCGGAAGTAAACAACCGGATTACCTCAGATACTCAATTGGCTGTTTCGCGGGGGGTTACCGGCACGCCGACCCTCCTGATGGAAGGCCATCAATTGCGGCCCGAGGCGACTACGGCCGAAGGCATCCGACGGGCTATCGACTTCCTCCTGGCCCAAAAAGCCTCGTAGTTATCAGCTCAAAATTATCCTCCAACGCTCCCCCTAAGTGCATAAAGCCGCTCCTGACACAAATAAACTCGCCTCAGCTAATGTTCTGGTTGACATCGCGGCAAACTCCAACTTATAGTGTCTTGCTTTCGCACGGCTCGCAGGCTCTGGTTCTCCGTGGTTTAGGGGGCGCAGTTAACCAGCAGACCAATACATGTTCAAACTCCAGCGGCTAGAAATCACAGGGTTTAAATCTTTTGCGGATTATACGAACCTCGTCTTCACCGGGGACGGCATCACCGCCGTGGTCGGGCCGAACGGGTGTGGCAAAAGTAACGTTGCGGACGCAATAGCCTGGGTGCTTGGCGAGCAAAGAATCAAGCATCTCCGCGGCGCGGAAATGAAGGACGTGATCTTCCAGGGATCGCGCAATCGCAAACCGAGCGGCATGGCCGAAGTCGTCCTACACCTGGTGCGCGACGAAACGGTGGAAAATGAGCCCGATATCCTCGACATCGATTCCACGCTCGAACAAATAGACGATCAAACAGTTGTAATAGAAGAGCCAGCGGTTGTAACAGAAGAGCCAGTGCTGGAATTGGCCAGTAAAGCTGCCGATCCCACGGCCGCCGTTGCTGAACCCATTGCGAGCGAAACCATCGCCGGGGACGGGACGCCGTCGCCGGCTCCAGACCAACCTCAAACTCCCAGAACACACGGCAGGCGCCATTGGCGACGTCACCAGGCCCTCGAGTTCGCCCCCGGTGAAGCGGTTTCAGTCACGCGCCGGCTCTTTCGATCGGGCGAAAGTGAGTACCTGCTGAATGATCGGCAGTGTCGTTTGCGCGATATTCAGGACCTCTTTTCCGGTACCGGCCTCTCGGGTGGGCATTACGCGATTATCGAGCAGGGACGCATCGGCCAGATTCTTTCCGCCAAACCGATGGATCGGCGAACGATCATCGAAGAGGCCGCCGGAATCACCAAGTTTCGCGTTCGCCAGCGAGCGGCCGAAGCGCGGCTGGAATCCGCCCGCGGTAATCTCTCGCGCATCGCCGACATCATTGCGGAAATTGATCGGCAGGTTAACAGCCTGCGTCGCCAGGCGGCCAAAGCGAAACGATATCGCATTTCGCGTGAAGAGCTGCGCGAGCTTTTGCGCAGCGTATATGTCGCCGAAGAGCGCAGTCTCTCGGATCTGCTGGATCAGACGCATTTGCAATTGGAAGAAGCAACGCGCACCGAAGAGCGCCTGGCGGTTGAGTTAGCTCAGTGCGAGACCGACAGCCGTATGGCCACCCAGGGCGCGCGCGATCATGAAGATCGGCTGGCACAGGTTCGCGCTGCGGTGGCCGAGGCAGCGCTCCAGCGTGATCGGCGAATCCGCGAGCGCAGTTACCAGGAAGAGCAGATCGTTGGGCTGGAAAGCAGACGCGGCGATTTGGAGAAAGAGATCGACGCTCTGAACACGCGCCTGGTGACCGTGGAAGCTGAATGGCGCCGCCTGAGTGAGGTGGAGGCAAGGTTAACAGCCGAAAACAACGAGAGCGCGCTCTCATTGCAGAATGCCGAAGAGGCGCATGCGCAAAAACTAGCCGAAGTATCGCGCGCGGAGAGTGAAATCGAAGAAGCGCGCGCCCAGTTGCTGACCCATACCGCAGCCTCCGAGCGTTTGAGTGAAATCGCTCATCAGCTGGAGAGCGGCATGGAGCGACTGGCGCAGCAGGCGGAAGGTCTGGCGCACGAAGGCGAACGGGCCGCCAAAGCCCACGCAGATCGGGCCATCGAAGCCGAGCGGTTAAGTGGCGAGATCGCCACCGCGCGCGAACGATTGGCCAAACTGATCGCCGAAAGAGAAACAGCCCTGCTCGCGGTCGTCGAGGGTCATGAGCGCGTTTCCGATACCGATGCGGAACTGACACGCGTGCGCGACGAGCACTCACGAACTCACCACCGGCTCGAGAGCCTGCGCGAGTTGGATCAGCGTCGAGCCAACTGTTCACCCACGGTCCAGGAAATCTTTTCCGCGAACGCTATCGAAGACTTTCATTTCATCGGCACGCTGGCGGACGCAATTCAGGTTGATGCCCGCTGGGAGCGCGCCGTCGAAGGAATCCTGGGACCATCTTTGCAGACCGTGTTGGTTCCCACACCCGAGGATGCTTCAAGGGCATCAATGTGGCTGCGGGCCAACAATGCCGGCCGGGCGGCATTTCTGGTCACTGGTTTTCACGGCGCCAGCGGCGAGGCCGAGGTGGGCACTTACAATCCCTGGGAAGTAGCCGAGACCCGCCGATACGAATATGCTCCGGTGGGAATCGACGGCCCGCGGGTGGGTGATGTCCTGCGCGCTCCCGCCGAGTTGTTGCTGGTGTTGGAGCGAACGCTAACCGAGAAAATGAATGCGCGCATCGTGGATTCCATTGACGACGCGCTGGCGTTGTCCCTGGCCACCGGCGACATGTTCGTTACTACCGAAGGCGATTGGGTGGCGGGAGGCCAGTTCGTTAACGCGGGAAATGCGCGGGCGATTGAAGAAAGTGCGGGCTTGCTCAGTTCGAAGCGCGAGCTGCGCGAGTTGGAGGCCGCCGCCGCAGATTTCGCCGGCCAGCTGGAGACAGCGAAGCGGGAAGTCAGCGAAGCGCGCGCGCGCCTGGTTGATCTTGAAGAAACCGTAGTCTTGCTCAACGAAGTGATTGGCCGCGAGGAACGCGATGCAATGGGCCGCGAGTTGACCGCCAACGGTCTGAAGCAGGACATCGAGCGCGCTATCCGTCACGTGCGGGTGGTCGCCGATGACGCCGAGCGGTTGGCCAACGAGCAGCAGGAGCTGGCCGATCGTCGCATAAAAGCCATGGCGGACGCCGAGACAGCCGAGGCCGCGCGTCTGGCCGCCATGGAAAGAGTGGCCCAGGCATCTTCTCGTTGGCTGGCTGCGCGTCGCGAGGCCGAGTCCGAAAACGAGTTGCTGAACGAACAGCGTTCGGTCGCAGCAGCTGCGGCTGAGCGACGTCGATCAACGGGAACGGAGCTGCGCCGGCTGCAATCAGAGAGTGCGGACTTGAAGTCTCGCCTGGAGCGGCACGCCGGGGAGATCGAGGACATTGCCACTCGGATTGAACAGTTGCACGCGTCGATCGCAGAAATTGACGCGCTGACGGCAACTGTTGACAACGAGCGAGCGCTCGAAGAACAGCAGATTGCCCAGGCCACCGCGCAACTCAACGATGCGCGCGATCGCGCCGATGCCGTCGCCGCTGAGCTGGCCGAAGTAAACCGCCGCGCCGCATCTTCGCGCGATGCTCGCTCTGCGATCGAAGTCCAGCGAGCCGAAGGTCAGGCCCGCCTCAGCTACGTGCGGGAAGCTTGCATGGCGGAGTTGGGACAGATTCTGGCCGAGCTGGCAGCGGAACACTCACTTGAAGAAGGTTTTGATTTAGAAGCAGGTCGCGCCCGGGTCGAAGAGCTGCGCGCGCGCATAGAAAGCTTCGGCGCCGTGAACATGATGGCGCTCGAGGAATTAACCGAATCTGAGCAACGTCTGCTTTTCCTGACCGCGCAACGTGAAGATATTCGCCAGGGCATCGATTCCACCGAGGAAGCTTTGCGCGAAATCAAGCGACGGTCGCGGGAACGCTTTCGCGCTGCCTTCGAACAAATCAATCAGAACTTTGGCGAACTATTCAAGGAACTGTTTGGCGGCGGCCGCGGGGAAATGAGCCTGATCGATGCGGATGACGAGCTGGAGTCGGGTATTGACGTGATCGCGCAACCACCCGGCAAGCGCCTGCAGAACGTTTTGCTGCTTTCCGGCGGCGAAAAAGCCATGGCGGCGCTTGCGCTGGTGCTGGGAATATTTCATTATCGTCCCGCTCCCTTTTGCCTGCTGGACGAGGTGGACGCGCCTTTGGATGAAGCGAACGTCGGCCGCTTTACCAACAAGGTGGCCCAGATGTCGGTTAATACGCAGTTCATCGTCATTACGCATAACAAGCGGACCATGGAGATGGCGCGCGCGCTTTACGGCGTAACGATGGAAGAAGTGGGCGTTTCGAAACTGGTCTCGGTGAAATTCGAATAGGCAATTACGATCCAGCTGTCGCGTTTTCAGCGGCGCGCGTCCTGAGTAAGAGTTTTAGTGTTCCACAAGAAAATAACGATCGGGCAGGTTCTCCCCGCCGCGCTGGTTATTCTAAGCGCGGCGATTTTCACTTGCGCCCAAACAAATCCCTCGCCCAATCAATCGCGCAAACAAAACGATCGGCCACCCGCGGTGGTTCCCTCGGTGGAGACGCCAGAGGGTGAACCGGAAAAAGGCGAGCCGGCCCAATACTCCTATGACTTTTCGCAACCGCAGTTCTACCTCCATCACATTGTTGTCGAACACGATGTAAACGGTAATGGGCGGGTCGTAGTAGAACGTCGTGGCGAAGATACACCTATTATTGAACCATTGAAATTATCACCGGTAGCGCTGGGCCGCATTGCTTCGTTATGGCAAACTCTGCGCTTCCTTGATTCAGAGGAAAGCTATCAAAGCGACAAGCAGTATCCTCATCTCGGCACCGTGCGATTGAAGATGAAGCAGGGAACTCGCCAGCGTACGGCCGAGTTTAACTGGACCCGCCATCGCGAGGCGTCCGCTCTGGCTAACGAATACCGCCGGGCGGCCGATCAGGCAATGTTCATTTTTGACATCACAATGGCCCGCGAGATGCGGCCGCTTGATGCGCCCCAGCTTATGCAACAGCTGGATATGCTGTTGAGCCGGGACGGCCTGTCGGATCCGCAACAAATACTCCCACTCATCCGCGAGCTCAGCACTGACGAGCGCATCCCGCTAATCGCGCGCAACCACGCCACCCGAATCCTGAAGAAAATGCAGAAATAGTGCGCCGCGGTGGCAGAGTCAAGCGGGTCAGACCGCATCAGAAAACTCAGTCGCGAGCAGGGGCGTCACCGAAACGATTTGCCGAAGTCGCAGCCGTATACTCTGCTGTGGAGACTAGCCTATGAGCTTGAAAGAACGCATTACCAACGATATGACTTCCGCCATGAAGGCGAAGGATGCCTTACGCACCTCAACCCTGCGCATGGTCAAAGCGGCGGTCAAGAACCGCGAAATCGAAAAGGGCGAAGAATTGTCCGACGATGACGTGATGAAAGTAATGCGCTCATTGGTGAAGCAGCGGCACGATTCAGTTGAGCAGTATGAAAAGGCCGCCCGTCCGGAATTGGCAGCCAAAGAAACGAGCGAGATCGACATCATCGAAGCTTACCTGCCGCAATCTGCTTCACGTGAAGAAATCGAGCAGGCCATCATGCTGGCAATTGAGGAGACGGGCGCAGCTTCAATGCGCGAGATGGGCGCAGTCATGAAAGCCGCTCAAGCGCGACTTGCCGGCCGCAGTGCTGACGGCCGGACCGTCAGCGAGATCGTGAAAGCAAAACTCAGTTAACCGAATCTGGATGAAATCACACTGGAGGCGGGTTAATCCGAAGCTCAAGACCTACCTCGGAAGGCTCCTCTCCGCTTGAGGTTTCGATTGCGCCGCGGGCTGGTCGGGTGGGGAGCCGGTTTTGCGACAGGAAGGGGCGACCACAATGAGAAGCAAAAATCCGACCACGGGGGGCATCAGCAAACGATGCAACGGTCTTATTATGCGAAACATATGTGGCACCTCACTGTCCAGAACCGCTCATCAATAATGGCGGCGCGATCCTTCAATCTGGGACCCGAATTTAGAGGGCCCCTTCAAACTTCGCAGCAGCCAACGGGTGAATGCCACCCGGCCTGCCACTGCACCTTAAAACCCACCCGACCCTTTACAGGAACCTGGAACTTGCCAGGCCTAATTGCATGTCTCGTGCCAGCGAAGCTGCTACTGCCAGGGGCCTGTGAATCTTTGTAAAGACGACGATTGCCAGCAGTGTGTAGTGCACATCCGTGGACACCAGGCGCGAGGCCGTCTCACTTTTCGGATAGACCAGTGTGAGGACACAACCCCGTCGGGGTTGGCCCCGCCACCTTCACGCGAATCGGGTGCGCTCTAAGTTCTTAATTCTGCCTGTGCCGTTTCCATCCTGGTATCTGCTCGTCGTAGACGAGCTGGGATGCTTTGCGTTAAACCTCAACTAGAAACTTCTCAAACCGGCGGTTTCACGCAAAGGCGCTAAGAAAAGAAAGACCTAAGGCGCAAAGGCTATCGGAAGCGGCTGAGCGAGGCCCAAGCTGGCCATTTTCGCGCCCGTTTGACTGGGTCAGAACCGCGGCTGATGGTGGCTTGCCTCGCTCTAGGTGATACCGTATAATCCTCCACTTGCTCGAAGCGCGGCGGTCTTGTCCGGTGGGTTCGCGCCCACTTTTTCTTTTGGGCGAGAGATAAATGGCTCCGGTTTTGGCCGGTGTCTGTAGTGCCGGATCGAGATTCACAGACTGAAGTCTGTGCCACTTTTTGAGGCGGAGCATGGCTTCAGGGTCGATTGAAGAGCGAGTGCGGAAGATTGCGGACCGAGTGGCACGGGATCACGGACTCGAACTGGTGCACGCTGAGGCGGCCGGCCCGGAGGGCAAGCCCATCCTCCGCATCTTCATCGATAAGCCGGAAGGCGTAACTCACGAGGATTGCGCCGAGATGAGCCTGCATCTCGGCACGGTGTTGGACGTGGAAGATTTCATCCACACGCCCTACACCCTCGAGGTTTCCTCGCCGGGACTGGAGCGGGGCCTTTACAAGATTCAGGACTTCGAACGCTTCGCCGGCCGGCAGGCAAAAGTGAAGGTGCGACAGCCGATTAAGGGACAGCGAAACTTTCGCGGCCAAATTGTTGGAGTCGAGGGCGATATCGTAGTCTTTGAAGACAAAACCAGCGGGCGAGTCAACATACAGTTTGACTCCATCCTTAAAGCCAACCTGGAGTTGGATGTGGAAGAGGAATTTCGCAGGGCAAAAGAGCGCGAGATCGCGAATCGTAGTGGCACAGACTTCAGTCTGTGAAGCCGCTTACCCGAGTGAGATCACAGACTGAAGTCTGTGCCACTAAGAGTTAGTTGACGAATTTATGAGCACATCAATCGCGCAAAACATCGAAGCACTTTGCCAGGAGCAGGGCATTGAGCGTGACCTGGTGATCGAAGCCATGAAGGAAGCTGTTCGCGCCGCAGCGAAGAAGCAATTCCGTTCCGGCGAAGACATCCAGGTTGATTGGAATCCCGAGACCGGCATTGAGCTTTCGGCCTCGAAGGTTGTAGTCGACGAGGTTGCCGATCCCGCCGTAGAGCTATCGATTGAAGAAGCGCGCGAGATGGCCGGCGACGAAGTAGAAATAGGCGACGCGCTGCTGCTGCCGCTGCCGATGGAAGAGCTGGGCCGTATTGCCGCGCAGACTGCCAAGCAAATTCTGTTTCAGAAGGTGCGCGATGCTGTCCGTTCAAACGTCTATGAACAATACGTGGACAAGATCGGTGATCTGGTCAACGGCTTCGTCAAGCGTTTCGAGCGCGGCAACATCATTGTGGATCTTGGCAACCTGGAAGCGATACTGCCACGTTCGCAGCAATCGCGCGGCGAACAGTGGAACCAGGGCGAGCGCATTCGCGTCGTCATAAACAACGTTTCCAAAGAATCAAAAGGACCACAGGTAGAAGTTTCGCGCACTTCCCCCGAGTTGCTGCGCCGTCTGTTCGAGATGGAAGTCCCCGAAATCTACGACGAGACCGTCGTCATCAAATCTGCTGTGCGAGAGCCAGGGGAGCGAGCAAAAATCGCGGTCACTTCCAATGAACGTGATGTCGATCCGGTGGGCGCCTGCGTCGGTATGAAAGGTTCGCGGGTGCAGGCGATCATTCGCGAGCTGCGCGGCGAAAAAATCGACATTATCGAGTGGTCCGATGAGCCTTCAGTTTTTGCCGCCAACGCGCTTTCGCCGGCCAAGGTCAATCAGGTCCGCATCACCGACATCGAAAACCGGCAGATGGAAGTCATCGTTAACGAGGACCAGCTCAGTCTGGCCATCGGCAAACGCGGTCAGAATGTGCGCCTGGCGACCAAGCTCGTCGGCTGGAACATAGACATTCGCAGCGAAGAAGAGTTGAAGCGTGAAATCGCCGAGCAGATGGGCCTGATGATCGCTTCCGGAGAACCGGTGCCATTGTCGGCCATCGAAGGCGTCACCGCGCCGCAGGCAGATGTCCTGGCTGAGCACGGCATTAACGATATCGATGCGCTGGCCGCAACTTCAGTGGACGATCTGGTTGAGTTTCTCGACCTTAGTCTCGACGAAGCGCAGGTGATGATCGAGGCCGCGCAGCAGGTGCTTGCGGTGCGCGATCAAAGCCTGGAGACCCCGGAAGAAGCTGGGGCCGAGGCCGCGGAAGATGGTTCTGACGAAGGTCTGGAAGCGGGAAGCGCCGAAGTTGATTCGGCGTCAGAAACTGAAACAGCCGTTTCTGATGAAACAACTGCGGAAGGCTACGACGAAGCAGTGAAGCGAGGTACGCCTTTTAGCGCCGAGCCGGACGTGTTAGCGCAGTATTCAGCGGACCCTGTAGCCTTAACTGAAGCCGAACCCATTTCCCCGGATGAACTTTTGCTGCAGGAGGCGGGCCGCGATCTTCGTCCCGACACGCTCACTCCCGCGCCTGATGTGACTTCCCGTGGCGCCGCATACATTGAGGCTGCCGGTCGCATCGGTGAAGGTGAGCCTCCGGTCGAGGAAGAAAGCGGCTTTTCACCTCGCGCAGATTTTGCTTCGGAAGCTTCGGCGCCCGAAGTCGAGACCTCTTTTGCTCCCGCGCCGCCAGATAATGAAGAGGCCGCCGCGGACGGGAGTGTTGACGATGAGAAGCCCGATGCTTCTTGAGTTCAACAAGTTGCGGCCGAATAACTGTGGCCTGCGCACAAGCTTCTATCGTGCGCATGCGACTCGCCTCCCGAGCCTGTGGCGTTGCACTTCTGAAATGCGCGCTTCTTAAAAAGGTGGTGGAGGGCGGGAGCTCTCAGCCACTTTGAAGCGATCGACGCCGTTTTGATGCGTCGCAGAAGGAGTGCATGACCGGTCACTTAAAGGTTCGCCTTTACGATCTAGCCAAAGAACTCAAGCTCGACACCAAGCGCCTCATCGAAGAAGTGCGGCGCGAAGGTGTGGATGTTAGTGTGCCCTCGAACTCCGTCAGTAAAGAGCTCGCCGACAAGATTCGTAACAAGTATTTCCCCAAGAAGGAAGCGACGGTCAAACGTGCAGTCCGGGTGGTGAAGAAAGCCGCGCGGCCTGTGGTCGAGGAAGCGCCCCCCCCGCCCGAGGAAGCTGAACTAGAAGCGCAGCCTGCACCGGAAATCTCCCGTACTGAAGCCGCGCCGGCTGACCCGGTAAGCATGGCCGCCCCGGCACCAAAGCCGAGTGCGACGCGATTGATGAGAAAGCTGGCGCCGGCGGCGCGAGCTGAGCAACGTGAATCAGCGGAACCGGGCCCGCCACTTGCTGAACTGCCACTCGATCTGGACGAAGCCGAGTTGCCTGTGGCCGCCAGCGCCGAAACTGCCGCACGGGAAGCGGCGCCCGCTACGGCGCCGGCTGGCCCGTCAAGACAAATCAGAGTAATGCGCCCGACCGCGGCGGCGCTCAATGCCGGCATTCGCCATGGCGATCGTGCGCCCGCGCCAGTGGCGTCGCCCGCGCCAGTGCCGGCTGCGCCAACACCGCGTGAGCGGCGTGAAAGGCAGGAAAAGGGCGAAGGAGTGCGCGCCCCTCGCGTTTACGCGCGTACCGAACGCACCGGGACACCCGGAGAGACTTTGACGCCGCAGACCACATACATTCCTCCTCCGGATGCGGGCCGGCGCCGCTCCCGTCGCACCACTTCGCGCTCGGGCAAGCGCCCGGGCGAGCGGGGCGGCAAGTTTGACCGCGGAGATTTTATTCAACCGCCGAAGGCATTGTCGCTGGAAGATCGCATTGCCGGCAGGATGGAAGCTCCCGGCACTCCCGGCGAATTGAAGACGGCACGATTGGTTGAAGGCTCTACCGTAAAAGAGTTCGCGGAGAAGCTGGGCATCAAGCCCAAGGATATTGTGACTCTGCTGCTGCAACGCGGGGTCTTTGCCACCATCAACCAGGCTTTGAATAATGATGTAGCGGCCGAATTGGGGGAGCGGTTTGGTTACCAGGTGACCTTTGTGCCGTTCGAAGAGATGGTGGCCGAAGAAGAGTTTGAAGAGCTGATTGCCGCCGATGCCGACGATATCGAGCTGCCGCGCGCGCCGGTGGTAACGGTGATGGGGCACGTAGACCACGGCAAGACGTCTCTGCTGGACGCGATTCGCGCCACCGACGTAGCCGGCGGGGAAGCCGGTGGTATCACCCAGCACATCGGCGCGTATAGCGTGCAGGTGCCGGTTCCGGATCATCCCGGCGAAACGCGTCGAGTGGTTTTCCTCGACACCCCGGGCCACGAAGCGTTCACCATGATGCGCGCTCGCGGCGCCAAGGCCACCGATGTGGTGGTGCTGGTGGTAGCTGCCGACGACGGCGTCATGCCGCAAACCATTGAAGCGATCGAACACTCGCGCGCGGCGGGGGTGCCGATCATCGTTGCCATCAACAAGATTGATAAGCCTGACGCCAATCCGGATCGCGTGAAGCAGGAGCTGGCCACGCAAGGACTGCAACCGGTTGATTGGGGTGGTGAAACCGAGGTCGTTGCGGTCTCTGCCAAGAAACGACAGAACCTGGACAACCTGCTGGAAACCATTTTGCTGAGTGCCGACATTCTTAATCTACGAGCCAGCCCGACCAGGCTTGCTTCCGGCGTGGTGCTCGAAGCGAAGCTTGATCGCGGGCGCGGCGCAGTCGCGACTGTGCTGGTGCAGCAGGGCACCCTCCGCATTCATGAACCGTTTATTATGGGCCAGATCTTCGGCAAAGTGCGCGCGATGTTCAATGACCGGGGCGAAGCCGTCACCGAAGTCGGTCCTGCTACTCCGGTCGAAGTGCTCGGGTTGCAAGGTGTGCCGCAGGCAGGGGAATCATTCCAGGTGGTGGCGGACATCAGCCGGGCCCAGCAAATCTCGCAACACCGCCAGGCGCTGACGCGACAGAACACTCTGCTGCAAAGCACCAAACGCGGTATCGAAGCTTTAGGTGAAACCGAAGTTAAGGAACTACTGGTAATCATCAAGGCCGACGTGCAGGGTTCAGTCGAGGTCTTGAAATCGACGCTGCAGAAGCTCTCCACCGAAGTAGTCAAGGTGAAGGTAATTCGATCCGGCGTGGGCGCCATCACCGAGTCGGATGTTCTGCTCGCGTCGGCGACGCAGGCCGGAACTTCTTCGGCCGCCGTGGTAATCATTGGTTTCAATGTGCGTCCCGAGGTCCGTGCGGCCGAGCTGGCCAAGCAGGAAGGTGTGGACGTGCGGCTGCACTCGATCATCTACAAGGTAGAAGAAGAAATTCGGGCCGCCATGATCGGCATGCTCGAAGCCATCGAGAAAGAGAAAATTCTCGGGAAGGCTGAGATACGCGAAGTCTTTCGCGTGCCGAAGGTGGGCGCGGTCGCCGGCTGCATGGTCATAGATGGCCTGGTGCGGCGCAACGCGCGGGCCCGTTTGATTCGCGATGGGGTGGTTTCCTGGGAAGGCGGCATCGTTTCGCTTCGTCGTTTCAAGGATGACGCTTCCGAAGTGCGCGAGGGCTTCGAGTGCGGTATCGGACTCGAGAATTTCAACGATATTAAAGTCGGCGATCAAATCGAAGCGTACATCATCGAGAAGATCGCTGCTACTGAGTTGTAGTGCGGTTAGTTGTCAGTAGTTAGTTGCATTGACCACTGACCACTTGCGACTAACAACTAACCAACGTCTATGAGGCGCCCGGAAAGAGTTGCCGATACCCTGCGTGAAGAGATCACGCAGATCGTCGGATACGAGCTGGAGGATCCCCGGGTGGCCATGGTCACGGTCACCGACGTGAAGCTCTCGGACGATTTGCGGGATGCCAGCGTTTACGTGACCATCGCCGGCGACGAGCAGGAGAGCCTTACGGCGATGAAGGCCCTGCGCCATGCAGCGCCCTATGTGCGCCGGCAGCTTGGCTTTGCTTTGAGCCTTAGGCATACTCCTGAGCTTCATTTTGTGCGCGACACGGTCGAAGAGCAGGGAGCGCGGGTTGATGATCTGCTACAGAAGATGGAAAAGGAATGGGCAAGTGAAGGAAAGGGTGAATAGTGGTACAGACTTCAGTCTGTGATGTCAGTTTCCACAGACTGAAGTCTGTGCCACTTTTTGTTTGAAATGTTAAGTCAGGTTGTTGAATTAATCGACTCCAGGAATCGGTTCGCAATTACTTCTCATGCACGCCCGGACGGCGACAGTTTGGGCTCCTCACTAGGCCTCTACTGGTTGCTGCGGGCCCTCGATAAAGACCCCGAAGTCATCATGCGCGATGCGGTGCCCTGTTCCTACCGGCGGTTGCCCGGGGCGGAACACGTCAGGGTCACACCATCGGTCGATCAGCCCTACGACGCGGTCTTCGTCATCGAATGTTCCGACATCACGCGGCCCGGCCTGGTCGATCTCGATAAACAGCTCGTGGTGAACATTGACCATCACGCCACCACCGCGCTGTTTGGCTCTATTAACTGGATCGACTCCACTGCTTCGGCCGTGGGCGAGATGATCTACAACCTCTGCAAAGCCACGGGTGTGCGAGTGACCAGGCAAATTGCGGAGTGCGTCTATACCGCCTTGATCACAGACACCGGGTCTTTTCATTACTCCAATACCACCGAGCGCACTTTCAAGGTTGCGTCAGAGCTGGTGCGAACCGGAGTCAAACCCGCCAAGACCGCCGAAGCAGTATTCGCCAGTTATCCGTGGAGCAAGATCCAGTTGTTCGGCGAGGTGCTGGCCACCGCCAGACGCGACAGCAGCGGGCATGTGGCCTGGATGAGGCAAACGCTGGCCATGGCGGAGCGGGCTGGCGCGTCCGAGGAAGACGCCGACGGGTTCGTGAACTACCCGTTGACGGTGGGTGAAGTCGAGGCCGTCGCGCTCTTGAAGGAATCCGAGCCGGGAGTTTATCGCACCAGCCTGCGATCGAAAGGCGATGTCAACGTGGCTAAGGTGGCCGAGTTGTTTGGCGGTGGCGGGCATCGCAACGCTGCCGGATGCACCCTGAAAGGCGAGTGGGAGGAAGTCGAGCGCGAAATTGTCAGCCTGCTGCGCGACGCGGTGGAACGGGCCAATGGTTTGAAAGACATCACCGAGGACGCCTTGCAGGAACTCGAGGCGTGAAACTAGTTCCGAACTCGTCCTTAGCGAGTCTTGAGGTTTCACGCAAAGACGCCAAGAAAGGAAAATCGAAAGGCGCAAAGGGTTGAGTGACTCCTCTTTGCGCCTTATGTCTTTCCTTTCTTAGCGCCTTTGCGTGAAACCCCAAGTTCCGAAAATGACTACCGAAAAGAAATATAAATGGCGGCGCAAGGATTATCAGGAGCAGACCAAAGGCCTCTTGATGGTCCATACCGGCAACGGCAAGGGCAAAACCACCTGTGCCCTCGGGCTGATGATGCGGGCCGCCGGGCGTGGTCTGAATTGCTGCATGATCCAGTTCATGAAGTCGCGCCACGATCGCTACGGCGAACACATCTCGGCAGAGAAACTCGGCATCGAAGTGCATACGATGGGCGATGGGTTCACCTGGGACACTAAGAACCCGGAGCAGGATCGGGCCACGGCGCGGGCGACCTGGGAACTGTGCGTGGAGAAGATGCGCAGCGGCGAATACGATCTGCTGGTCTTTGATGAGCTGGTTTACGTGCTGAGTTATGCGATGCTGCCGGTCGATGAAGTGGTTGAAGAGTTTCGCTCGATTCGCGCGGCCCAGCGGGCCTTGCACATCGTTGTTACCGGTCGCGACGCGCCCGCGGCGCTGATTGAAGCTGCCGATCTGGTTACCGAGATGACCGAGATCAAGCATCCATTCCAGGCAGGCATCAAAGCGCAACAGGGGATTGAGTTCTGAATGGCCCCTGTTTCCCTTGAACGTTCTGTAGTAGCATAGCCTCGTACCAGGACAATTCTGAGCAAACAACGTCTATGTCGAATCACATTGAAGCCACATCGGGCACTCGCGGCGGCAAGCCGCGGATAGCGGGAACGCGGATCACCGTTGCCGACATAGTACTCATGCATCGGCGACTCGGCCGCGCCATGGAAGAAATAGCCGGAACGTATGATCTGCCCCTAGCTGCGGTGTATTCGGCAATGGCGTATTACTACGATCACAAAGACGAAATTGACCAGAGCCTGGACGAGGAAGAAGCCCTAGCGGAAGCATTCCGAAAGAATAATCCCTCACGCCTGCGCCAAAAACTGCAGGCGCTCTCCCATGGCTGACCGCATTCGTTTCCACCTTGACGAACACGTTGATCCAGCAATCGCTACCGCCCTGCGTCGCGCCGGCATCAACGTGATAACAACTAACGAAGCAGGCCTGCGAACGAAAGACGATGAGGCTCATTTTCGCTTTGCGCGTTCTGAAGGCCGAGTGCTTGTTACCCGCGATCAGGATTTCCTTGGCTTGGCGGACAATATCGCGGATCATTCAGGCGTTGCGTTCTACAATGCAAATCAGTCGCTTAGAGAAATCATAGAAGCACTTATTCTCGTTTACGAAGTTATGCTGCCAGAAGAAATGGTGGGACAGATCGAGTACCTGTGATGCGAAGTCAATCACGCTCACCAGTTCATTGCGTCTTCCTCCTTCTGCTCTGCGCCTTCGCGCCGCAAGCCTTCGCTGCGCAACGGTGGTCGGCAAAGCTGGATGGAGACATCCGCTTCTACCAATCAACTGAACTTGGCGTGCTGGTCGTGGGAACGGAGAAGTCGCTTTATGCCGTGGACGGCGACACTGGCGACATCCTCTGGCGGCGCAAGAATGTGAAGCTCGACGAGACAGATGTGGCCGCGGTACCCGGCACCGACATTTTGCTGATGAACCTGGAGTCGGACAGTAAAACTCGAGTCGAGGCCGCTGACCTGATGACCGGCGATACGCTCTGGCGCAGTGACAAGGTGCGTGGCTCAGTGATGCAGATGGCCCTGGACCAAAATACCAATCGCCTGGCCCTTGTCTTCGTGCGCGACGCGCGTAACAAACCTCGCGATGGCTTCAAGCGCAAACCCGTAGTTCACGTTTTCGATCTCAGCGCCGGCAAGGAGCTTTGGAAGTACGAGCTGGAAAGCGATGTGGAGATGATGCCGGCGCGCTGGAAAGAGGGCGAGGACGTGCCCTACACGCTCGACAATTACCGCGCGCCGGTGTTTTTAAGTGGACGGCTTTACCTCTTTTACGAAGGGGTAACCTCGCTCGATGCCGCCAACGGCAAAGCTCGGCAGCGCGAAAAGTTTCGCGTGAATGAAGAGGGCCTGGCCCTGACTGAGGCCGATCCCGTCGCGGACGAGCGTTACCTGTATGTTTCGGGGCGCGGGCACGTGCGGGCCATCTCGCGCTCGACTGGCGATACGGTTTGGGAAGCAAAAGACCTGGGCTCCGTACCGGAGATGATCCTGACGCACGACGTACTTTACGTGCGCACCGGCGGGCAGTTTGCGCGTCTGCAGGATGGCGAGACAGTATCCCGCGGCCCCTATGGTGTCAGCGCCATCGACCTGGAAAAGGGGAAGGTCCGCTGGCGTTACAAAGGCGCCGACAAAGGAATAACGAACTTCGGTCTGCTTGACGCCAACACCATAGTGCTCGCCGACCGCGACGATCTGATCGTGCTGGAGGCCGCAACCGGCAAGCGACGCGCGAAGACCTCCCATCATGTTAAGAACGCTGCGTTCGTGTTGTTGAATGAACGCGGTGAAGGCGTGATGGGGGGCACTAACGAAGTGGCGGCCTTTGACTTTGCCAGTGGTCGTGAGGTTTGGCGATCGCGCCACGATCCGCCGGGGCGTGGTGTCTTGCGCACAATTGCCGCGGTGGCGGCGCGCGCGACCGCGCTTTACTTTCGCTATGGCGGTGCGGCCACGACGGCTTTTCGCGGCATTCAATTAGTTAATGCAGTCACCAGTGTGCGCTGGTCGGGGCTGGCGGTGCGCGAGGCGCTTCCCAGTTTGACCAGCCTGGCTTCGGACTATGGCCGGGAATATGTGCGCGATCGCATTACATCTTTTGGCATGCTGTCGCGCGCGCGGCAGATTTCGTCACTTGGCCGGTCGGGATTACCACGGGCCTCCATTGACTCGCTACCACGACCGTCGATGGATTCGTTGCCGCGGCCTTCGATCGACGTGGAAGAGCGCCTGATGGACCGGCTGGATCCGGCGCATCAGCTGGAGAGGCTTTCGCGTTACCTCTGGCGCCGGCGGCGGCTGGCAACGTTACGCGGCCATTGGATGTATTTCTACACCGGGCTTAGTCGCGGCAATGGTCTGGCGGGTGTGAACGTGAACACTGGCGTTGTCGAACGCTCGATCCGTCTGGGGTCGTTGGATGAGCGCTTCGTCAGCGACGAAGCCGCGGACCTGCTTTACACTTCCCAGGACAATCGCCTGCTGGCCTATGCCCTGAACGAGCGGAACTGAACACCCACTTTGGGCTTCTGCCCGGCAATTCGCCGCCAGACTCCTGCTTCACCTTCCGATTGAATCATCCGGCTGACTTCGCGATAGGCTGCGGCGTAGAGGGCGCGCATCTGGTCCGCCGAGACTGGCTGCGAGAGTTTGCTTTCCAATTCTTCAAGCGAGCCCTCCCTCACGGTCGGGCTTCTGCTGGGGTATCGCAATATCATTTTTCCTTCGCCGGCCAGGTGTAAGGCAAAGCCCTCCTCCAGCCATCGGGGAGTGCGCCCATGTCCGGCCGCATGGATGAATGCATGCGCCAGTTCATGGCGTAGCGTAGTTGCCAGCACACCGCGACGTTTCAGAACGGCGAGCGGCTGCAATTCGATATGATTCCCGCGGGTTGCGGCCGCCGCCCACCATGGTTGGCCCGTCCGCCCCACAAAGTCTCCCGTAGTGTTGTTGATATGCACCTCCAGCGTAGGAAAAGAAGCGACAATTGATGTGGATGAGATTCTCCTTAATAGGTCGGCGCGATCCGTCTCCAGCGTCTTTAACACAAACTCGGCATCACGGCGATCAAGTTGCGAAGGATATGTGACGCGAAAGTTTTCGCTGGATAGATTCACCCGGGTGTTTGATTCACGCAGAGAAAAACGGTTCAAGGGCATTTGCGCGGAGGGAAGGAGATCCGCTTTCCAGGGCGGGGTAGCTTTGGAGTGCGGTGACCTGTCACCGCTCTGGCCTGCGGCGGCTTGGCGCCGCGTTGCTCCGGTACTCGCTGAAAAAGGTTGCGTCAGGTCGCAGCCGGGCGAAAGCGCCGACAGGTCGGCGCACTCCAAAATTGTGCCGTCGCGCGGGTGCGTAGACGAACTCACCAGCTCAGCAATTGTGGAAACTCGCCCCAACGTAATTCCGGGAAAGTAATGCTCAAGGATTTGCCGGTAGTTCATCCCGCGCTGGGCCATCACGTGCGCGCCTTCCTGGCAGAGGCCGAGGCCATGGCCAAAGCCGCTGCCGCGAAAGACGAAATCATTTCCTGATCGTGTGATCGAGAACTTCGAGCTTTTCAGCTTGTTCCAGCCCAGCGAACGGCCGACGATTATCTTGAAGTCCCAGCCGCGTACAATCTTTCGCTGCTCGCCTTCCAGACTGACCATCTCGGCGCGTCCTGAGTCATCGCGGCGGGTTACGACGATGTCATCGAGCCGGGAGCCGATATTTGTCCGCGGGTCGCTGTTGAGTGCGGCCAGTAGCTGGGGACGGGATATCACGTCGAGCCAGTCGTGATGGGGCATCGCAGCGCAGTAATCGTCATGGACACCGCGCAAGTAAGTTAACCTTTGGCCGCCCCAGAGGGTTTGGATGTTCGCGGTGGCGCCGCCGCAGGAAGCGCCGAAGTATGTGTCGGCGATTTGGCCGCGGTGGTCGAGTAGTACCTCGTTAGTGGTGGACCTGACGGAGTCGATGATGCGAGGAGTATCACAGACTGAAGTCTGTGCCACGGCGAAGCGTTGGCAGTGGGTGGTGGTGCAGAAGTCGAAGCCTTCGCGTTCGTGACGGCCGCGATTTTTTGTGGCGTAGGTTCGGGCAGCGATTGCCAGAGCGCGTAAAGCTTCGGGTTGATCCTCCACGCTTCCCTCCGTGTTAACCACGCCGAGAACATAGTCTTCGAACGAAAGATCAAGCGTGACGTTTTCCCGCACCAGATGAACGCGAACGGTAGATGAGGAAAGGGAATTACCACTTAGGGAAGCGGGAACCACTCCGTTCGCGCTCATGTCGTGCCCGCTTGTCTCATTGCCCTTTTTCTCCGCTTGCCGCTCTTGCGCGCTCAGGCGCGAGAATTCCTCAAAGACCGGTCGCGCCAGTGCGGCCGCATCTGAGCCATGCGATCGATCCACCAAAACCAGTACGGCAAGACGCACGCTCTCTGGAGGGATTCCGGGAGGTTCACTGTCGCCCGCAAAACCAACGAACCATCCCTGCGTACGAAAGCCGCGGCTGAGAGTTGAAGTTCCAGTCTTGCCGAACACGTAAAGAGGAGCAGACTCAAGGGCCGCCCGTTTGGCGGTGCCGAACTGGACTGCGCCCAACATTCCCGTAACGATTTCGGTGCGATGCGCCGGGTCAATCTCAATCATCTCAGGCATCGTAGGCTGGAAATCGTTTGCCCCGGCAATCTCCGGTCTGAAGAGCTTCCCTCCGTTCACCAGCGCTGCATAAGCGCTGATCAATTGGCCCGCGGTGACTTGCGTATAAGCGCCTTCACCTAGCACCGCATAAGGAGTCCACTTGCCGCCGGCAACGGTACCTGCCGCTTCATCTTTCATGTTTATGCCGGTGCGCCGGCCAAATCCGAATGAGGAAAGCGTGGCGCGGAACTCAGGCTCGCGTAATCCTTCGCCCAGTCTGGCGAAATAGTAGTTGCAGGAGTAAGCGATAGCTGTCGCCGGACCAAGCGGAGGCAAATCTTTCGTGTGCGAACAGGCAGTGTCGACCTCGTTATGTGCGTAACGTTCCCGGCAAATCAGGCGAGAGTTTTTGTCGATCAAGTTACTGCGCAACCCTGTCAGGGCGGCGAATGGTTTGATAGTTGAGCCGGGCGCCGACGCACGCCCGAATGCTATTGATGGGTTTACTACGGCGCGAACGCGGCCGCTCTGCGGATCAAGAACGATGATGGTGCCTTTACGCGAGCCGAGAGTGGCGGTGGCCGTGCGCTGCAAAGCGGCATCAAGGTCTGCTTCGGAAACCACTGGCTGGTTGGAGAAGACGAGATTTGGCGCCCAGGCGGAGGGTTGGGAAAGAGCAATCAGCAAAACAACCATGGACACCGCAGCGCACAGCGTTAGCCTTGATTGTGTCAACTGTTGAAAACCTCTACTGGCGTCCATCATCTTTGAGAAACCTTTGATTAAGTTAATCGGTTACTGAATCAGCCGTGTACCAGATTTCCTACCGTGAAGCGGTTGTGACTTCCAGCCCAACGTTGCCGCCGCGGCTACGTTGGGTGGCGGCGTAAAAAAGACGACACAACCCCATCGGGGTTGAGACGGATTTGGATTCCATACCCAGGGTAGCCGCGGCGGCAACCCTGGGCTGGAGGGCACAACCGCTTCGCGGTAGTTGAGAAAAGGCGTGGCGCGTTAGCGTCGCGATGGTCAGCACCCACCCAAAAAGGGTAAAGAGAAAAACCAACACCAGACGGCCGGCGAAAATCGCGAACTCAGTCCGCGTGCCTTTCACCGGTATGGAAACGAAGAGCAGGGCATAAGGAATCAACGCAAAGAGAACCAGGCCTGCCGTGTACGTGATCACGGATTCCGGGGCGAACGCTTGCGCCATGACCCGGCCGATCCTCTGCAACACCGAACGGGCACCACCGCTCACCATGGCGCGCCATTCGTAATTCACTGCTTCAATCCACAAACTAATCGTCATCAAAGGCAGCACCACGCCAAAGATTAACCAGCGCACGGTCGCGAACAGAACCGTGGGCCAATGAAGAGACGTGGAGGCAGGCTGCCCGGTGGAAGGTGACCAGTTGCCCCCGGATGACCATGATGAAGGCAACGCTATTCCGGCAGGAGCTTGAGGTTCCCAGCGATTCAGAATTACGAAGAGCGCTATACCCAGAAGGATGAATGGCACCGTTACCACTACGAGTTTGCCTGAACTCGAGAGCGCACGCCGCCACTCTATCCTGCTATCACGCGCGTTATGAATGATGGCGGCTTGCAGCAAAAAGAAGCTCGCCGGGATTAGCAAAAGGAAAACCAGTGTCAACGCCACCTGGCCCACCGTGGCCACGCGCGTCGCTATGAAGCCGTACAGCGATCCCAACAGCCCTGCATACAGGACGCCAAAGATGACGAGTGTCTTCCAGTGACGCAGCGTTTGCCGGGCTGCAAGCAAAATGGTTTT
Organism: Pyrinomonadaceae bacterium; assembly: GCA_039933315.1. GTDB lineage: Bacteria > Acidobacteriota > Blastocatellia > Pyrinomonadales > Pyrinomonadaceae > DASXRU01. The sequence goes on along the minus strand of JBDTOI010000031.1, from coordinate 8,953 downwards.
AGCAGTTGTTTTCATATGCCCTACTTTTTGTCCAGGATGGTGAGCCGCCCGTTGCCGGTGTTTGCCTGCACGGTGGGCTCGTACATTAGTTCGGCGCGCGCCGGGGCGACGCGAAACTCGCCCGGCACTTCGACGCGCATCGCATATTGGAAGGTGGCGCTGCCGTCGAAGTGGTCAAGAAAAAAGACCGTGCGGTTATCGCGAAACTCGCGCGCACTGTACCAGTCAGTCCATTGACCTTCGCTATAGTTGAAACTCAATCCGTCATGCCGCGCGATCTGTTCGCAGCCCGCCGGGATTGGATCCTCTATCATCAGGTACTGCGCGCGAGCGCCTTCGATGCGCAGTCGCGAGACAATCAAGTCGCCAGAGTGCAACTCGCCGGTAAGCGGCTCGATGGCCCAACGTTTCTTTCCCGCTTCGTTTTCGCTTACGCGCAGGCGGAAGAATTCGCGCGTAAGCTTCAAATCAGCAGATCCTCCGCTCGCCACTTCATCATTCGCGGTGAAGTATTCCAGAGCCGTCGAGATGTACAAAGCGCCGCGGCCGTGTTTGACGATGCGGATCGCATTTCGATCAAATACTTCGCGAGCTTTGCGCTTTATGACGAACGTCTTGCCACCGGCGGCGTCAGCCGGTGTGACATGTTGGGACAGGACCTGCACGCCATTCAGATACACCTGGAAGCTGTAGTCCGGTTCCAGCTCGTGGCTGACCTTCAGATAATCGCTGAGTCCGAAAATCGCGAAAGCGGTTTCCCTGGTTGAGAGCCAGAAGTAGCCGTTGCGACGATTGTTTACCAGCCAGCGCGCCGCCTTAGGCAGCAGAAGACTCTTTGGCTTTATGCGAGCGAGCGCCTTCAGAGAAAGCGCGGTAGTCTCGATGTCGAGCACCATGGGGCGGCCATAATTATTCAAACGGTGCGTTTCCCAGTGCGCGTCGAATTCGTTGACTCGCGCTGAAGCCTCGATTTCTGCCGCAACCTCCGATGCGCGCTCATCGCCGCGTTGTTTGAGGGCCAGCGCCAGCAGCGCGCGCCCGTAGGGCAAAAGTTTTTCATGATTCGCGTAGAGTGATTCCAGATGCCTCGGCTCCGTGTCCCCGCTCTGTACGAGGGCATAAATCATGTAAGCGCGAGTTTCAGGGTCGATCGGATTACCATCATCCGATTTATTGGCATCGATTAGCGCCGCCAACTTCTCCCGCGCTCGCCCGAGCCGCCAGTCTTCGACCTTGAACCCGGCGTTGCGGGCCAGACTGAGCCCGTCAACCACGTAAGCGGTCATGAATGAATCAGTCTTATCGTCTTTCCACCAACCCCAGCCTCCGTCTTCATGCTGGTAGCTGTAGAGTCGATCCAAACCACGCTGGACTTTCTTCGGCAGATCGTTGGTCGTCCGAATCTTCGCGGTCTGCACGTCCTTGAGCGCCTGCGACACGATTACATTCGGCAGGAAACTGGACATAGTCTGCTCGGTGCAGCCGTAGGGAAAACTAGTCAGATAGTCCAGGGCCCCGAACAGAGTGCCGCCGATCGACGGCGCTGCTTCTATGCGCAACGTGCGCGCTTGAGTGTCAGGATTAACCGGCAGATCAAGGGTCATCGTTTGCTCGGCATCGTTCTGCGTCAAAGTGCTGACGCCGCCGGCCGTTTGTTTCAATCCATGGGGCACAATCTCCATTGTCATTTCCACCGCATCTGATTCGGTGTCAGTGAGCGCTTTTGCCAGCAGGCGCAACTGCCCGACCTGCGTGGCGCTAACCCGCCAGTCAACCCGGTGCTCGCCATTGCTGGGAATAGTCACCGTCTCAGTGGGCGCGCTCAAGAGACTCGCGCCGCTGAGCTCGAGGGAGATACGGGTCGCTTTGTTTGACTTGAGGAAGTTGTGCACTACGCCGGAGATAGTGACGTTATCCCCCTGGGTCAAAAAGCGTGGCATCTCCAGGCGCATGATCACATCCTTGCGTGCGATCACTTTTTGCACTGAAGCACCGAGGTGAGTATCGGCGGTGATGGCCCGCGCGGTAGCCCGCCAGGTAGTCAGGTTGTCAGGCAGCTTAACTTTGACCGTAGCCTTGCCATCGGCGCCGGTAATCACGTCTGGCTTCCAGAAGGCGGTGTCTTTGAATTCGCGCCTGATCGTTGGTTCGGCCAGGGGAGTGTCGTTCTTGAAATCAGCCAGCTGGTAGGCCGGCTTATTGTTGCGGGCCAGGTCGATGGGCTTGTCGCCGGAAAACCCCGTAAAGGCATAATGAATAGCCAACGTGGTCTCAACTTCGTTGTAACGGCGGCCATAGAATTCTCGTTTGATATTGCCGGCGGTCTCCGGCTGAATGCTGTAAATGGCCTCATCCACAATGCCCAGGCTCACTTCCGCGCCCGCTGCCGGCGATCCGTCGGCATTGCTGGCGACGATCGTGTAGGAAGCCGTATCACGCGGCTTGTACTCCTGCTTGTTGGGAACGATGTCGAGCTTCAGCATGCGGTCGCGAGCCGGAACAGCAATGAGCTCACTTTCGCTGAAGAGGTCGTCGTCGCGCACAAAGGCGACGTTCAGATAGATGTTGGGCTCGCAGCTCGTATCGATGGGAACATCTATGACGATGCTGCTGCCGGGAGAGTCGATCTGTCGGATCGTCAGAACGCTGGCCAATTCCGTGGTTACCAGCAGATGCGCCTTATCGCGCGGCAGCATAGCCAGCACGTGGGCCGTCTCGCCCGGTTGATATGATTTTTTGTCCGGAACCAGCTTGACGCCATTTTGATCGGCATAGCGGTAGCTAAAGTCAGCCCACTCGCCCTGCCGGTCAGGCGCCCAAAATGATCCGCCAAGACTGAGAATCTCTTTCCCGTTTTCGTGAAGAATGGTCTTGATGTAAATGAAGCCGGTCGAGGGGACCGTGTAATCATAGTCCGCTTCACCCTGCGCATTTGTGTTCACGTTGGCCGAACTCAGTTCGCGTTCGTGCGACACATAGTCGTAGGTCTTGTACTTGTAGCCGTTGTACTCTTCCTCTTTCTCGATTCGTTCCCACTTTTGTTCGATGAACTTCAGCGTCACCTGATTTGAAACCGGGTGGCCGGCGTAGTCGGCTGTCCGCACCTTAACCTTCGCCGCGTCGCCCTGATAGTAGATGTAGCGTTCCGGGCGCGCCTCTGCCACCGTCTTGCCACGCGTGCCGACAAAACTGGCGCTGCCCTGCATCTCGCGACGCGATGCATCGGTGACCTGCGCTTGCAGTTCGTAACGGTAGTCCCATTGCTCCTTCTCGTCCGCCTCGGGCACCTCGAACTCGACCGTCAGGCGACCCTGGGAGTCGAGCTTGCCATCGGCTTCCGTCAGCATGTCACCACCGTAGCTATAGTCCCCCGCGTAATCCTCGTCGCCCGCGCCCTCCCCATCGTCGTCCAACTCGTCGTCCGCTTCATCTTCACCCCACCACCAGTGGTAATAGCGCGAACGGTGTATGTAGTAATGCACGTCCGCGTTGGTGACCGGAGCGCCAAAGAAATAGCGGGCTTCGACGGAAAACTTTACTTTCTCGCCCACTGCGGCAAATTGCTGCGGGCCTGTGACCTTAACTTTGAACTCAGGTTTCTTGTATTCCTGGACCGTAAAGTAACCACTGGTCCGGGCGCTGCCGGCAGCCGCGCGGATGTTATAGCTGCCAAGAGGAGCTTCGTCCGCGATGTCCAATTCACCGCTGAAGGTTCCGCGCGCAGAGAGGGGAAGTTCACGTTCCAGGATCTTGCCGTTGTTCGGATCCTCTATAGTTACGGTGACGGTCCTGGCATCGATCATTTCGTAGCCGGACTTCACCCACCGGCGGAGAATTCCTTTGAAGTAAACGTGCTGCGCCGGTCGATAAACCGGCCGGTCGGTATAGACATAACCGGTTACGCTGGCGTCGTACTCGCCTTCTTCATCTTCGTGCCAACCGCGAAAGTAGAATGAATCGAGATCCGAGATGGCGAAGTTCTCGGCATTGCCGGCCATGATCAAGTAGGCGTTTCTCGCGGTCGCTTCTTCCGGGTCCTGGTCTTCGTCCCGCGCCGGGGACTTTTGCTGTACTTTCGTTTTCAGTATGCCGCTCTTGTCGGTGGTGCCGCTGGCTACGCTCTCGTTGCCGCGTGCGATCTCCACCGGGACACCGGGCTGGGGCGCTCCCGTCTTGCGATCGACCACATAGACAAGAAACTCACCCTCCCTGCTGGTCTTCTGCACCATGGCCAGGTTGCTGACGATCGCAATCGAATAAGCTCGCAGATCCCCGTTGACAGCTTCAACGAGGTAAACGCCCGGTTCGCGGCGGCCCAGAGGGATCAACCGGCGATCATATTGATCGAGCACCGCAAGTTTTTCGCGCCAGGAGCTGACTAGTTGCTCCGGGTTCAACAGCGGAACCCGCGCATAGTCGGCGACATTGAGCGGCGTGCGCGAAGGTTCGTCCTGATTGCGAAACTTCTGATTAAAGGCGGCGCGGTGCTCGCGCTTTATATTGTTGCGCACGAAGTTCTGTATGGCTGAGTAGAAGTATCTTTTTACGGAATGCGTTTGTTCCAGCACCGATGGACGATTCGTGTGCGAGCCGGCAACTTCAACCTTTTCGTCTTCGCCGACCTGATGCGGATCGTCGAGCTGCTTGAAGAACCTGGAAGGGTCCTTCAGCCGGTAGACGCGAAAGTCGAGATAGTCCACTCCCTGATACCCCGCCCAGACGCGCGCGTGATCTCTTGGGCTAAAGGTGCGATTGGTGGAGAGAGAGAAAAAGGGCTTGCTCGGCGAACTTGCCGGAGGCTGTTCAGCAGCAAGAGGTATGTTTCGCGCCGCTCGCAGTCTGATGACATTAAAGCCGAACACCAGGACGATGACGACAAGGCATGGCGCCAGCGTCGTTAACAAACGAGTCGCGTGTGATTTTGTCTTAGACACAGTGGGCAGCCTTCTTCGGACGCTGGTCCGAGGGTTAAATAGCGTTTCGAGTTGATGGGAGACAGATTCAGTCATTTAGGATCCTCAGGCGGTAGAAGCCGAGAAAATTGCGATTGGTTTCCAGTGGTCGCCAGCGCGGGTCGGGATGATGGTCCAGAACAGAGAGTTCGACCTTTTTCACTGTCCCGTTGTCGACCGGGGACGATCCCGTGTGATAGACCACCCAGTCGTTCGTCCCTTTTCCGTCGAAGTGCGCGGTGCCCAGATAGACCATGACGTGATAGGGAAACTTCTGTGTGCCGGGCTGATGGAAAAAGAGTAAATCGCCCGGCTGGGCCTGAGTACGGTCGCGAGTGACGAATACGGAGTTGAAAGATTTAAGGGTGCGAGCGTCTGCAAACTCACTGAACTTGCCGTCCAGCACGTCTGTTGGCTGGAACGATCCGAAATTAGTGCGAAAGATCTTTTCGCCGAGCGGATTATTTTGCAGAGTCAGACCGGCAACATCCGGCCCGGCCGACTCGTACTCCGGACCCATCTTGCGGAACCATGGGCGGTCGTGGGTGCGCAAAGCTTCCCGCCAGCCAAACCGCACCAAACCGGCGCAGTCTCGCTGATCCTGGTTCCACTGATCGCTGACGCGGTAGAACTGCAGCTCGGCGATCGCGGTAAACCAACTGCGGAAACTGGCGCGATCCTGATAGGAGCGAAGTTCAGCCCGATCCGGAATGCCGTCGCGATCGTTATCCGCCCACTCAGCTGGATCCGTGGTCTTCTGTCCCGTTGCTGAATTTCTTGCATCCGGAGGTGGGGTATTGGGCCGATCTGGCTGGCTTACAAGGATCCTTGCTGGACGCCTGGCAGGCGGGACCGGGCCGTGCCCGCGCGAGAGGGTTTGCAAGAGAACGATGATCAGTAATAAGCCAAAGAATCCCGCCCATCCCGCCAGCGGCTTTCCGATAGATTTTGTGGTTTCAGTTAGTTTCATTGTCGAGGCATTATCGAAGAGGACCGTGAGCGCGAATACGCGGGCGAGACCAGCGGCAGAGACTGTTAACCTCTGTGCATGATCGCGTTCAGCACGCGGGCGCGGGTGTGGAAATCCACAGGCCGACAGACTCCGGCATGGGCGACAGTCCGGAATTACGCAGCGGCTGCTGCTCGCTCGGCGGGCTTGGTTCGTGTTGCTTCGTGGATCGTGTACTTAGGATTCGGAGCCACACGATCCACGAAATCACACTAAGCTGCACGAAGGAACACGAAATGAGAAGTTCTGTGCAAAACCCAGGGCGCTGCTAAGGTGTGCGTGGTTAATGGCGAGTTAAGGCCTGAACCTTGGGGTGCAAAAAGAGGGTTGCAAATTTGTGCGCGCGCGGTTAGATTGTCGGCATCTCGCTAACTAACAGTTGACAGCTTCTCGTCCTCAGATATTATTCATTGCCATTAACGAATATGCGTTGGAGGTAAAATAAGTGCCGACCGGAACGTGCCCTGAATGTGATGCTGACGTCCACGTTGATACTGACGCGGACAAAGGCGATGTAGTCTCATGTGAAGAATGTGGGACTGATCTGGAAGTCGTTGGCCTCGACCCAGTCGAACTGGACATAATGGAAGAGGAAGACGTGGACGACGACGAAGAAGAAGCGGAAACCTGATACCAATTGTAGGGGCGGCACTCCGTGGCCGCCCCTTCCGCTCTTAAGACATCTCGCAAATCCAAGAAGGGGGTGGCCACGGAGTGCCACCCCTACAAGTCTCACTTGCGCGCAGCTTTATAGCCGGGGCGACTTTGCCGCAGCAAGAGGCCGGGTGGGCCTTCAATCTTGACCGAGTGAAAGTTTCCATCGTTACGTTTGTCTTCCCCGGGATAAAAACCCAGAACATAAGCTGAAGTCACTTCCGAGGCCAGCGAGCGAAACAGCGGGCCCAGATCCTGTTCGGTGGCATAGACACTTATGCCGCCGGTTTTTTCTGTCAATCCGCTTACGTCCAGCGGCGTGGGCAAAGGCGTTAGCTCGGCCCGGGTCGCCATGCGAGAAAACGACGGTAAGGTCACGACGTAAACACTTACATTAGCGGTGTTGGCCCGCTCGATTACCGTGGCGGCCGAAACGGTGTCGCCCACAGGAAATCCGTCCGTTATCACGACCACAGCCTTCTTCGTAATCTGGTGCTGGAGCGTAGGCGGCGCGTGTCGCACCAGTTGGCGAATCGCGTCATCGACTGCGTCATAAGTGTGCGTCGAAAGCCCGCTGGGCTCGCGGCTCAAACGCTCAAAAGCACGCTCCAGCTTTTGCGGGTCGTTGGTAAATTTCTGCAGCAGCTTTACCCGCATGCCGAAAGTCATCAGGGCGTAAGTTGAAGGGTGATTGGCCAGGCGCTGGGAAAACTGGCGCATCGCCTCCTGTACGCGCTCCATCTCTTCCGGCGACATGCTGCCGGACAGGTCCAGCGCAAAGACGACGGCGACGGGACGGGGGGAACCCTCGCGCCGCTCCAGATTGAACAAAGCGATTGGTTGTTCAATGCCGTCCTCGTAGAGTTTGAAATCCTGTTTTCCCAGGGTGCGGATCGCTTTTCCCTGCTGATCGAGGACCATGACATCAACTGAAACCAGGTCCGTATCCACCCGCACAACTTCTTCCGGTTGATCCTGTTCGGGTAAGGCGCGGCGTGGCCTCTCAGTAGGATACTGGGTCTGGGACATGACGACGGCTGCGCAGAGGAATGTCAGCGCTAACGCCAGACTGAAGAAAATGCTCGTGCGACTGAGGTAAGGTGACTTTCCTAATTGCATCTTTGTGAAGCCGCCGGATTGTAGCTGGGGAGATTGTTCCGCTGCAGATTATACGAACTTGTCGTCAGTGTCCCTAATTTGGAGTGCCGCGAGGTGGCACAGACTTCAGTCTGTGGTTCCCGTGCAAGACCCACAGGCTAAAGCCTGTGCCACTAAGCAGCGGCAGCGCTGTTCTTGCCTTCTTCCTTAGAGTTGAAAATTTGAGATCTCAGATCTGAGATCGAGATTCAAAAACCATCCAAAGCGGCCTCGCCGCTGCGCTCTGCCGCCGCACTCCAAATGAGTTGAGCAACTGCTAACAGTTTCAAGCCCTATCGATACGTAAAATGACGGGCCTGATGCTTACTGACCTCTGACCTCAGGTTTCCGCTCGTTGGCCAATGGCGTTATACTTATCGTTAGATCGAGGCAACATGAAGTCGGAGAAAATATCAGAGCTGACGACCAGTCGTCTGAGTGTCTACCTGCGCTGCCTGAATCTACTGGCAGCCGCGGGCATCAAAACCATTTCGTCAAAGGCCCTGGCGGAACAGTTCAATCTCAATTCTGCTCAAATCAGGAAAGACTTGGGCTATTTTGGCGAGTTTGGCGTGCGCGGCGTTGGTTACTTCGTTGAAGATCTGCGCCAGCACTTGATCAACATCCTGGGCCTGAACAAGCCACATCGCGTCGGGATAGTCGGGGCCGGCAGATTAGGAACGGCGCTGGCCAACTATAATGGTTTCTCAAAATCGAACTTCGAGGTAGCCGCTCTCTTTGATAACGACAAGGAAAAGATCGGCCAGCAGATTGGTCAGGGTGGCGTCAGAGTTCACGACGTTAAAAAGATCGAGCGCGTAGTGCGCGAAACGGGAATCGACGTCGCGGTCATCGCTGTGCCGGCGCGGGCCGCGCAAAGGGTTTTGAATCAAATCATGGCCGCCGGCGTAAAGGCTGTGCTAAACCTGGCGCCGGCCCCGCTCGATGCGCGCCTGGGCGTGAAAGTGAAAACCGTAGATCTCACCACGTCGCTCGAATCATTATCTTATTTCCTGGCTCAACCGCAGGCCGGCCGTGTTACCAGCGGCCGCCAGCGGGAAAGTTCCTTTGGCAGCGTTGCGACAGGAAAGCAGCGGCAACTCTGAACACTGTGTAGGGGCGGCACTCCGTGGCCGCCCCCTCTCGGTTGTGTGCCGAGCATGTTCGACAGCTTGGAGGTGAAAGTCCTCTACTCAACCTG
>JBDTOI010000030.1:0-30982 GCA_039933315.1 Pyrinomonadaceae bacterium | reverse complement strand
AAGAAAGGAAGGACATAAGGCGCAAAGACGATACCACTCAACCCTTTGCGCCTTCTGCTTTTCTTTTCTTAGCGCCTTTGCGTGAAACGTCCAACCTACCCAACCAGCTTGATGGGCATGCCGGCACTTTAGCCGATGGCAACTTTCTTAATGATGAACGGAATTAACAAAAGCAGGTTGTGGGCTTCAGCTTTGAGGGAGGGCAGGAGCAAACCGCTAAATCTTTTCGCCTCTCTTTGCGAAGGGCGCGGCAGCCAGCGAGATGTTTCCCGCAAGTACGCAGCATAGGGCTCGCCGTACAATTCCAGCAGTCGCTCCTCTTCTTCCCGCACCACGATGGTATAGACGATCAGGCACCAAACCACCGTGACCGGCACCAGCCAAAGCACCTGTGACAACACGGTCAGGCCGACAAAGAGCAATGTGTTGCTGATGTAGATCGGATTGCGCACCCAGCGATACGGACCGGTGTGCGTGAAGGCGTTGTCCACTTCGCGCAAACGGAAATGCAGATGCTGTTGCGCCCAGATGCGGCCCAGCAACCCGGCGGCGAAAATCAGGAGTCCCAGCGGCCAAACTTGCCAGGCGGGGCCCACCATGTCCCGCGTCCAGAAGAGTGCAAACAGGAGCGGCGGCGTTACCATCCAGCCTCGATACTCGTAAACGAACCTCTGAAACGTCATCTGTGGGCAGCGCGAGCCACTCCTGATCAACCTTACTGGATACAGACACAACCCGCCGGGCAAGGAACACCAACCTGCGCCGTACGAACGCAGCCGGGTCCCTCTTCGTTATCTCGCGATTTCACTATCGCGAGAATGATTCCGACGGCCGCCGCAATCGCAATTCCAATCCCGATCCTGGCGCCGGTCGAGAAATTCCTGCCTTTGATCCCTTTCACTTCACTGTAGAGGATCGGCGCAGTCGCTCCCGTCTTAGCGTCAGCCACCACGAAAGATTCCGCGCCGATTTCAGTGATATAGCCGTAATATTTTGTCTTATCGTAAAGCGCCACGCGCACCACGGCGGATTTCCCTGCACCCAGCCGCGCCACACCTGTTTTCACCCTGGAAGCGAGTTGCGCCTTTTTCGCGTTGTCCAACGAACTATCAGAGGCAAACGACGCAAAACTGAAACCTGGCACCAGCACTATGCTGATAACGAAACAGATTAACTTCTTCATGAGAATTCCTTTTGACTCATTTAAGAGTCAATTAAATTTGCTACTTACTCGCGCGGACGGCCCCAATATGATCTGGTCCCTCGTCGGCTAAACGCGTTCTGGCGAGCGTGCTTTCGTCGACCGGGCCGTTGGAGTGTTCCGCTCGAGCGGATTGATGTGCAGCGGCGGCTGGGGCTTCATCCGATTCAGTCGCCGGCCGACGGAAGGCGCCGCTCAGGCGTTCCCAGATAGTCGCGGGTGCAATAGCAAAGCGCCGCCAACGTGTCGACCTCAGGTCGTCCAACAAGGAATAGGCGACCGGCGTGGCGATCAACGTAAGTAACAGCGAAAGCGTTTGGCCACCGATAACGACGATGGCGATTGAGCGCCGCTCTTCCGAACCAGGGCCAGTGCCAAGGGCCAGGGGCGCCATGCCCGCGATCAGCGCCAGCGTTGTCATGAGTATGGGCCGCAGGCGATCGCGGTTGCCCTGCATGATCGCTCCCGCCCGCTCCATGCCCATCGCCCGCAACTTGTTCATGTGATCGATCTGCAGGATAGAATTCTTTTTTACTACTCCGAAAAGCACCAGCAGGCCCAGCGCCGAATACAGGTTCAAGGTATCGTTCGTGAGCCATAACGCCAGCAGGCCGAAAGGCATGGATAGCGGCAGGCTGAGCAGGATCGTAAAGGGATGGACCACGCTTTCGAATTGCGAAGCCAGGATCATGTACATGAATATTACTGACAGCAGAAACGCCCAGATGAATTCAGTAAAGGTCCGTTCCAATTCCCTGGCCCGGCCCGCGACCGTAGTGGTGTATGCGGCCGGCAGATTCATATCAGTGACTGCGCCGCGCAGCGCCTGGATTCGATCCGCCAGGGCAAACCCCGGAGCCACGGAGGCACGCACCGACACCTGTCTTTCGCGATTCAGCCGATCGATGCGTGACGGGCTCGTGTCCCGCTTGATCCTGACCAGGTTCTCCAACCGCACCAGTCCGCCGCGCGACGAAGGGACTGAGAGACGTTGGATGGTCTCCGCGTTGTTGCGGTCACGATCCGTGAGCCGCAATTGAACGTCGTAGTCTTCATTGACTGACTCGTCCCGGAAGCGTGAGGCCCGGTCTTCCCCTCCCACCATCAGGCGCAGGCTGGTGGAGATGTCGGAGGTATCCACTCCGAGATCCGCCGCGCGCTGGCGATCAATCTCGACCCGCAATTCGGGCTTGTTAAGTCTCAGTGAAGTGTCGGCGTCGACGATGCCTCCCATTTGCTGGGCCCGCTTGACCAGTTCGTCGGCATACCCGGAGAGCGCCACGATGTCCGGACCCCGCAGGACAAAATCGATATCGGAGCGGCCGCCGGCGCCAAAGTTAAATGACTGGGAATTGCGCACGCCGGTTCGCATAGGCGCATATTTCTGCAAGCGCCGCCGCACTTCGAGCATTACGTCCTGCTGGGTATAGTTACCGCGAAATGCTTTAAAAGGATTTCCTTTTTTGCTTTCAGTCCAAAGTCGGCCGAGGGAAAATGTTCTTTCTTCGTGAGGTGCGATGCGCACATACGCTCCGCCCTGGTTAACGCCGCCCACAAATCCGCCGCCTACGTTGGATAGCACCAACCGGACGCCAGGCGTTTCGAGGATCTGCTTCTCGATCGCCTCCATTGTCTGGTTCATTACGCTGAGACTGGTGCCTTCGGGGCCGTTCACGCTGACCTCAAACTCCGCTTCGTCAACGTTCGTGGGAATGAACTCCTGTTTCACAGCACGGTAAAGCGGAATGCTGGAAAAGATGACCACCAGGGCCAGCACCGAAACAGCCAGGCGGTGGCGCATCGAAAATGCCAGCACTCTTGTATAAAACGCGTCGATCCAGCTATAGAACCCCTTCCGTGAACTCGGCTGGCCATGACCGCCTTTGGCATCTTTCACTTTGATCAGACGCGAGCTCATCATTGGCGTCAGCGTGAACGAAACCAGCAGGCTGACCAGAATGGCAACAGCGGCGGTGATTCCGAACTGATAAAGAAAACGCCCCGAGATCGAGGACATGAACGAGACGGGCAGAAAGATCACCACGAGGGAGAAAGTGGTCGCCAACACCGCCAGGCCAATATCTTTGGTTGCTTCTTTGGCCGCCTGTTTAGCCGGCATCTTCTTCTCTTCAATGAAGCGAAAGATGTTTTCCAGCACCACGATGGCATCGTCGATAACCACTCCTACCATCAAGACCAGCGCCAGCATCGTGACGCTGTTCAAAGTGAAGTTCAGCGCCCGCATCATGCCGAAAGTAGAGATCACCGAGCAGGGTATGGCCACGGCCGCAATCAGCGTCGAGCGCCAGGAGCGCATGAATACCAGCACCACCAGGCTGGCCAGAATGCTGCCCAGGATCAGATGCTTCTCGATCTCGTGCAGCGCGGCTTCGATGTAGCGCGACTGGTCGCGAATGATCTCGAGCTTAACGTCGGTGGGCAGCTGGCTGACCACGCGTGGCAGTTCTCGCTTGATGCCGTTGATGAGCTCGACAGTGTTGGCGCCGGCTTGACGGCGAATCTCAAGCGTAACGGTGGGCACGCCATTCAGGCGGGCCAACGAACGCTGTTCTTTGGTGCCGTCTTCGACCCGGCCAACATCGCTAAGGCGCACCGGCGCGCCATTTAAGTTGGCAATGGTCAGGTCCTCGAAGTCGCGCGGGGCTCGATACCGTCCCAGCGTGCGCAGGGTTAACTCTTCACGTCCTGTGTCGACGTTGCCGCCCGGCACATCCGCATTCTGGCGCTGCAGCGCCTGCCGCACTGAGGTAATGGGAATCTGATAGGCCGCGAGGCGCTCAGCATCGATCCAGATGTTGATAGCGCGTTGCAGACCGCCAACCAACCTGACTTCACCAACGCCGCCGACGCGCTCCAGCTGCACGCGGGCAGTCTTGTCGGCCAGCTCGGTAAGCTCGCGCAAAGATCGATCGGCGGAAAGCGATATCGTAACCACCGGAGTGGAATCGTTGTCGAACTTCTGCACAATCGGGGGCGTCGCGTCCTCGGGCAAATTGCGGCCCAGGGAATTAACTCGGTCGCGCACGTCTTGCGCCGCTGATTCCAGATTGCGATCAAGTTTGAAGGTCGCGATCACGAAAGATGTTCCCTGGCCCGATATTGAGCGCAGCTCGTCGATACCGTCCACTGTGTTAACGACTTCTTCAATCTGCTGCGTGACCAGGGATTCAACTTCTTCGGGCGAGCCGCCAGGTAAGCTTGTGCGTACACTTACGGTGGGAAGATCGACAGAGGGGAAACGATCTACTCCCAGTTTGAAGAAACTGGCTCCGCCTACCACCACCAGCGACAAAACGATCATCGCAGCGAAGACGGGTCGGCTAATACAGATTTCGGCTAGTCTTTGCATTTTTTACTTGAATCGCTACGCGTAGCCCTGTCAGAACCGCCTGCGGTAGCGGGCGGGCCCATTGTTCGTCCGAAAATTATATTCCGCATCACCCGGGCCCGCCCGCTACCGCAGGCGGTTCTGACAGGCGTTACTGAACAACCTGTACCGCTTGCCCGGTTTGCAGATTTCCCGGATCAACTACCACGGCCTCGCCGACGTTCACGCCCGAGAGAATCTCGACCCAATCAGGACCGCGCCGGCCGGTGGTAACAGGTTTCTCAATGGCTTTGCCATTCTGCACCTGGATAACTTTTTCAATTCCGGCAAATGTGACAATGGCATTGGCCGGGACGGTTACCGCCATGCTCGCCTGGTCAGTTACGATTTCAGCCCTGGCAAATGATCCGGGACGCAAGCGGCCGTCATTAACCACGTCAGCCTCTACCACCAGCATCCGTTTCTGTTCGGCAATGGTTGGGCTAAGGCGCTTGATCTGTCCGGTATAGGACATGCCGCCCCCTTCAACCGTGACGCTTACGTTCTGACCCATGCGAATACTGCGCGATTCACGTTCCGGCACTTCAGCCCGCAAACGCAGCGGGTTCATCCTCACGATGTTGACGACATTTGCGCCGGCAGCCAGATACTCTCCCACGCTCGCTTGCTTTTCCTGCACCACCCCGTCCATCGGCGAATAGACAACTGCGTCGGCCAGTTGTTGCCGGGCCATGGCCACTTCTGAACGGCGTTGGGCCAGCAAGCCCTGGCGGTTGCGGATCTCTTCGATGGCATCCTGAAAACGGCTTTGGGCCACTTTGTATGCGGCCTCAGTAGAATCAAATTCGGCCCGGGGTATGATTCCCTGCTCCACCAGCTTCGCCGCCCGTTCGCGAGTCAGACGTGCTTCCTCGAGAACGGCCCGCGCTTGCCGCACCGTACCGGTCTGCTCGGCGCTGACCTTGTCGTCAGTCCCGTCCGGGGACAGACCCAAACGCGCGCGCGCCTGGGCCAGGGCAGCCTCGGCTTGTTGCACTCGCAATTTGTAATCGGTGGTTTCCAGTTGGGCAATACTTTGTCCCCGTCTTACCTGACTACCCAGATCAACCGAAATGGATTGCAGGCGGCCGGGGACTTTTACGCTTACGGTCGTCTGATCGTAAGCGGCGAGAGTGCCATTAACGGTCACGGTTTCGCCCACGGGGGTTTGGGCGACGGGCGCAGTTCTAACCTGGCGCGCGGCCGATTTGTCGCTGCCGCCACCCTGTCTGCTGGAAGCCGGGTAATCGCTCTTGCAGGCGACATTGAGCAGACCTACAAGCATTGCTGAGGCAAGAACGATCCCGCCCCTCGTGTTTACCTGATGTGAACCAAACATGTTCATGCGTACGTTAAATATTACGCTGGTCTCTCGAGGTTACCGCTGAAAGGCTCTCCCTCTCATTCACGCCCGGTTTCAACCGGGTGATTAGCGGCCGCTTAGCATCTCAAAACCGTTTTAACGGTTTACCTCTTCCGCGCGAACGAGAAACCGTTGAAACGGTTCGCACATCATAAGGGCCTCTCGATCACCCGGTTGAAACCGGGTGTTAATGGGATGGCTTACTGATTATTAAGCAGGGCCTTCTCCCTTTGGCTCACCAGCCGCGATGGTTGACCCCAGGCGCCCTGAAACACAAAACTCTCCAGAGGCTTCCGCTCACGTGGCGCGATCTCTTTCTCTCTAAAGTCTTCCGGCAAATCATCAACCTCGCCCGCGTAGCCGATCGCGATCGCCGCTACCGGCTCAAAATCCTCCGGTACGTTGTAGAGTTCCTTTACCCTTTCTGGAGAGAAGCCTGCCATCTGATGAACAAACAGCCCCAACGCAGTTGCTTCGAAAATCATATTTGCTACTGCCAGACCGACATCGTGGAAAGCGTGCCGGTTTGGTTGGCCGTTCTTTTCAAACTTGCCCCGGGCCCCGGAGATCATTAATACCGGGGCCAGGTACGCCCACTGCTGGTTAAACTCCACCAGACACTCAAGCATTTTCTGGTACTCCGCTTCATCGTCTTTTGTGGCCACCAGAAAATACCATGGCTGTTCGTTATAGGACGACGGCGCCCAACGCGCTGCCTCCAACAAGCTGCGTAATTTTTCTGGCTCCACCATACGGCTCGAAAACGAGCGCGGACTCCACCGTTGTTTGATCGCGTCCTGAATCGGATACTCTGCGGGTGCTGGTTTTTCCATTGTTTCCCCTTGTCTGCGAGATAAAAATTACCGTCGAGTGTGGCTCATCTGACGTCGCCAGGCACACTGCTGCTTTATCGAAGAAAGACTAATTCCAGCATTATCCGTGATTAACGCTTAACTGCCAAAGCTGCGGCGGATGAGGTAGGACAATTTGATGAAGAAAGTGCGGCCATTGCGGCGCAGGCCTGGTTCCAGTTGTCCGGTGAAGGGACTAAAACCGTTGCGAACCAGATCGTCATTATAGCCGGCGTAAAAAGCAGTTCCGGGGTTAGGCGTCCAGCCCAGAAGAAACTGTCCCCGCAGGCTCGATTCCAGCGTCGCGTAGTCCACCCGCGCGCGGGCGAAGATGAAACGAGTGAATTGATAAGTGGAGTTAAGCGAGTACACGTTATCTTCAAACGCCACTCGCCGGGTGTCTCTACGCCACAGTCGCTGCTTGTTGTACTCGAGTTCGAAACTGAGCGCGTCGGTTGGCTGGTAGGAAAACTCGAGTTCCATATTCAACTGCCTGCCGGGCCCCGGATCCTGCGAGGGATCAAAGCAAATGAAAGGCGGATCTTCGCCATCGCACTGGCCCGTGGCTATGGCATTTGCATTTGCCAGGGCCGCCGGACTGACGCGAGGAAACTTCGGTCCGCCGCCAAAATCGAGATCAAAGGCGCCGGAGGTGTGAACCACCAGCACGTTTGCGCCAAACTTTTTACTGGGTCTCGTGCCGGCGAAAAAGTATGGCGTGGCCTGGTAGGTGGAGCGTTCCGAATTAGGTCCGAAAAAAGCCCCCCCCTGAAACGCCGTCCGGGCCGGGCCGAACTCTTCTTCAAAAAGTCGTTCATAGCCGCCCACGAAACCGATCCCGAAGTAACTCGACCGCTGGAAGTTCCACTGTATCTGGGCCTCGTCTTCCCAGTTCTGCATGTTGCCCTGCCAGTCGTAATTCCCCCGGGTCGAATTGAACACCCGCCAGGAAAGCAGCGTGGCCTTAGGTTTAGGCTCCGAGCTGTACCGCAAAAAGAAATCGTGGAAATTGGTATTGCGCCGACGCGTAAATCCCACCTCGGCTCGATAGTCCCTGGTTCGCCCCTCGCCGCTGAAGCGGTAACCAAAGTGCCGGCCCGGGTGATCGTAGCCATATGAATAGGCCAGACCGTTTCTCGTTCGATAGTGATTGCGGGTGGACAATGGCTGCCCGTCGTCGTCTGTTCCGGCGAAGCAGGGTTCTGCGATGGTGGGTTCATGCTTGGGGGTGCGTGGTTCGAAAGAGCAGCGCCGCGATGTCGTGCCTAGTACTTGAAAGTTAAAATAGGTTTGTGGTCCAAGACGAAACCTGCCGTCAAAACCTGCCAACTGGTTATGTTTTTCGATGAAGTTATAAGTCGTCGCGATAAAGCCGAGACTCGAATCCGTGCCTATGTCGCGTTTCAAGCGGAGCACGCCAATGTAGGCATTCTTGTCGAGAAAGCGTTCAATCACCGGCAGTACTTCCGGATCGGTGCGATCTTCTTCAGTGAAATTGCCCGGGGCGTTGTCGCTCGCCAGCATGAGGCCAAAGGTATTTCGGCCCAGCTTGCCGGTTATCTTCATCGCAATATCGGGGTCGATAATCGCACGAGTGTGGACCGGCTGGAGGTCGGTGCGGAAGATTTCAATTCCCTCCAAAAAGAAGGGCCTCTTCTCCTCGAAGAAGATCGGGAAACGCTGGTTAGCTGTGATCACGGTCTGATCGGCTTCGACCTGGGCGAAGTCCGGGTTCAGCGCGAGATCGAGGGTCACCGTGGGCGTGATGCCATATTTCACGGTCAGCCCCGGCTCGACTTTGATTGGGAGGTTCAGCGTCCGACCCGGATCCCGCAAAGCCGGATTCAGCGCAAGCTCGCTCGCCGGGATCGAATTCACGCGCTTGCCGGTCTCGGAAAAAGTAAGACTGGGAATGAGCTCGAGTGTCCGTTCGGTGGAGATTCCTATCAGCCCGGTCAGGTGAGCGGCCTGTGACATGAGGCCGGACCTATCGCGACTGATGGGCACCCATGAATCTATCTCGTCGTTGAGCCGGGCGATGTTGCGCCACACATGAAAGCCCCACAGCTTACCTTTGCCTGCCTCGTAACGCAGCGACTTAAACGGAATGGCCACTTCCAGCGTCCAGCCGTCACTGGTCAGCTGGCCCTTCGATTCCATCACAATATCGACGCTGTAATCTTCGCCACTACCTTCCGTACGAATGCCGTCCTGCTGCACGCCCAGCGGATTGAAGCCGAGGACATAAGCTTTGCGCTGATCGTTAAAGGTGTCGAGAAAGACCCGGACATTATCCTCGTCAAACACATCGTCGCGAGCCGCAACCGTGGCGCGAACTTTACCCGGCTCGTCATAAGCGTGAAATCCAAAGTAAAGAAACTTGGAATCGTACCCAATGAAAACTTCAGTGGGCTGCGATGGCGCGATATTGTCCCCGGGACTTGTCTGGTAGAAATCCTTCAGGGGAACGGCGGTCTTCCAGACGTCATCATCAAGCTTGCCATCGATCACCGGCGGCTTCTCAAAGCGAGGGACGACAACTGGTTCAGACTTTTCCGGGGGTACTACGACTTTGGTAGACGGAGGTTTACCGGCGGCGGCCTCTCCCGCTTCCGGCGAGGGCGAGGGAGATGGCGTAGCCACCTGGGCCACCGCGATTAGAAACCCGAAGAGGATAAACGCCAGTGTGGGGAAGATGTGCTTCACCAGCACCGCGGCGGCTGATCTTTTCATAGGTCTTAACTGCCGAAGCTCCGTCGAAACAGGTAAGACATCTTAACAAATAAGGTGCGCCCATTGCGCCGAAACCCGGGGACAATCGAGTTACTAATTGAATTGAAGCCGTAGTTCATGTCGTCGTTGTAGCCGGCGTAAAAGGCCGTGCCCGGATTCGGCGTCCAGCCCAGCAGGAATTGCGATCGCGCCCGCTGATTCAGAGTGTTGTAATCAATGATGGCGCGCGCGAAGGTTGATTTGGTGAATTGATACGTGCCGCGCAGAGTGAAGATGTTGGTATCAAAGGCGACGAGCCCGGCGTCTTTCCGGACCAGACGATTCTTAACGTAATTGAGCGTCATGCGCAGCTCGTTGGTCGGCTGGTAAGTTACTCCACCGCTGAACTCAAACAAATTACCCGGACCGGGATCCAGGGGAGCTCCTTGTCCCAGCAGCAGCGCAGCCGGGCTGACCCGAGCGAACCGGCGTCCGCCGCCAAAATCGAGATCCATGTGATTGAGGCGCCAAACCGCGCGGCCATTGAACTGAATCTGCTTGCTGTATTGTGAACTGCCGGCGATGAAGAAATGGTTCTTATACGCAGACCGATCGTCTTTACCAAAGAAATTACCCGGGCAGCGCCGGTTCGGGTTGGATGTGATTGGGCATGGAGTGTGGAACTCTTCGGCAATGATGCGCTCGTAAGCAGGCTCCCAAGCCAGGCTGAAATAAGAATTGCGCGGCAGCCTCCACTCTATATAACTCTCGCTCTCCCAGTTCTGAATCCGTCCCTGGAAGTCGTAGCCGATCCAACTGAAGCTATGAATATGCCGGCTGATGATCGTGGCTTTCGGCTTGGGGTCGCTGTTGTGGCGGACAAAGGCGCTGTTAAAGTTTGTATTTGTGCGCCCGAAGAAGCCCACGTCGGCGCGATAGTCTCTCGTAGAGCCTTCGCCGTAAAGTTCCCAACCCCAGTTGCGGCCAGAGACGTTATAGACGGTCGAATAAGCGAAGCCGTTGCCGGTCCGATACTCGTTCCGGCCGGTTTGCGGGTCGAAGAAGAAGTTTCGCGAAGTTGTTCCCAGCACCTGAAAATTAAAGACTGACTGTTTGTTAATCCGGAAGCGCCCGTCAATGCCCCCTAACTGGTTATGCTTCTCAATGAAGTTATAGGTGGTGGCAATCAAGCCGATGGTGCTGTCACCCTTACCGATGTCTCGCTTCAAACGCAACACGCCGATGTAAGCGTTCTTATCCACGAAGCGTTCACTGTCGCAGACGATCCGCGAGTCAAAGGCCCGGCGCTCGGTGCAAGCGATAAGCGCGTTGCGATCGTCAAGCGCAAGGTTCCCTGGTCCGTTGTCGCTAGCCACCATCAGCCCGAAGGTATTCTTCCCCTGCTTACCCGAAAGCTTGATCGCCAGGTCCGGGTCAACGATCGCTTTTGTGTGTACCGCCTGAATCGGAGTGCGAAAGATGTCTATACCTTCAAGAAAGAAGGGACGCTTTTCCGAGAAAAAAATTGGGAAGCGCTGGTTGGTGGTGACTACGATCTGATCCGCCTCCACCTGGGCGAAGTCGGGATTTACGGCCAGGTCCAGACTCGTTGTGGGCGAGATACTAAACTTCGCAGTCAACCCTGCCTCGAACTCAATTGGCTGATTAACAATACGACCCTGATCAATAATCCCGCTCGGCGGAGCAGTAAAAGATCGAACCCGGCGCCCGGTCTGCGAAAGAGTCAGACTGGGAATAAGCTCCAGAGTGCGTTCAGTTGAAATATTATCCAGTCCGGTAAGGTGTCCCGCCTGACTTAAATTGCTGGAGACGCCGCGCGTAAAAGGCATCCATGAATCCAGCTCGTTGTTGTTGCGCTTAATCCGGCGGAAGAAATGCGCGCCCCAGAGTTTCCCTTTACCGGCTTCATAGCGCAGCGACTTAAAAGGAATGGCAATTTCGACAATGTATCCACTGTCGTTGATCAACCCCTTCGACTCCATGAGAATATCGACGCTGAAATCCTCGCCGCGTCCTTCAGTGAGCACGCCATCCCCCTGAATGCCGAGCGGGTTGAAAAACAACTCGAACGCCTTTCGCTGGTCGTTAAACGTATCCAGCATCATGCCCACGTAATCATCGTTGAAAATATTGTCGCGCTTCGCCACAGTGGCGCGCACCTTGTCCGACTCATCGAAGGCGCGAAACGCGATATAGAGAAACTTTGCATCGTAACCCAGCAGGACTTCCGTCTGCTTCAGCGGCGGGGCATTGTCACCGGGATCGATCTGGTAGAAATCCTTCAGCACCGCGGCGCTCTTCCAGACGTCCTCATCAAGCTTGCCGTCGATGACAGGTGCTTTCTCAAAACGTGAGACGTGAACCGGGTTCGCCTTTTCCGGCGGCAGCAGAATTCCGCCGCCAGCGGCTTTTCCGGTGGGGGGCTGTCCTGCTTCGGGGGATGACGCCGGGGCCGGTGACGCCGCCGGAGAAGCAGTTGGAGATGCCGTCGGGGTTGATACGGTAGGCTGAGCTGCAATGGGCAGACTCAACACAATAATGGCCGGAGTTGAAAGAAGGCCTTTCAGCAGCATAGTCGAAAGGGTCATATTTAGATTTACTGAGTTAAGAAAACTTTTACCGGTGTTAAGACGTTGTCCGGATGCGAAGTGTTACACGAGTACCCGTCAGCTTATGCCTTACACGTTCTGACTGCTGGAAAGGTTCCCACAATTAATACCAGGCAGGTCTTTTTTTTTACCGAGTCAAGGCGGCTGATTGAGATGCGTTTGCGGCAGGACAAGTTGCGCGTTTTCGCCGCAATTTCGGCCTCGGGTATTGAACCAGGCAAACCTTTGCTAGACTGAACGGGTTACACACAAAGTTGGATCGATTTCGGGACGAATTCTCGGATGCTTCTCTGTTCTCATCCTTGTCCCGGCAGTAACCGCACCTCGAGTTTATGACACAATTCACCTCTGACTCCGGATCCATGGCTCAGGCTTGTGCAGCCGACAGCCCCTTCCTGCGGGCTTGCCGGCGCGAGCCGGTTCCCTTCACGCCGGTATGGCTCATGCGACAGGCGGGACGTTATATGCGTGAGTATCGTGAAGTACGGCAGCGTGTTTCTTTTCTCGATTTATGCAAGAGGCCTGAACTCGCGGCGGAGGTTACGGTCACGGCTGCGGAACGATTGGGAGTCGACGCGGCGATCATCTTCGCCGACATCCTGCTGATTATTGAGCCCATGGGCCTCAAGCTGGAGTTTGCTCAAGGCGATGGCCCGGCGATAGCGAACCCGGTCCGCTCGGCCGTTGACGTGGAACGCCTGCGCGAGGTCGAAGACGTCGCGGCATTGAGTTTTGTGTTCGAGGCAATTCGTCTCACCCGCCGCGCTCTGCGTCCTGATGTGCCGTTAATCGGATTTTCTGGCGCGCCCTTCACGCTGGCGTCTTACATGATCGAAGGAGGCGGGTCGAAGAACTACGTGCACACCAAGTCTCTGATGCACAACGATGCCGGCGCCTGGCACGCGATGATGTCGCTTATTTCCCGCGCCCTGGTGAAGTACCTCAATGCGCAGATTTCCGCTGGAGCCCAGGCCGTGCAACTCTTCGATTCATGGGTCGGCTGTTTAAGTCCCGATGACTATCGTGAGTTCGTGCTGCCTCACACGCGCAGTGTGATTCAAAATATCGTGCCCGGCACACCAGTGATTCACTTCGGCACCGGGACTGCCGCGTTGCTCGAGCTGATGCGAGAGGCAGGCGGTGATGTCATTGGCGTTGATTGGCGCGTGCGGCTGGATGAAGCATGGCGGCGGATTGGCCACGACGCCGCCATCATGGGGAATCTCGATCCGGTAGCCCTGTTTGCCCGAACTGATCGAATTCGCGCCGAAGCAAAAAGAATACTGGACTACGCCGCCGGCCGCCCGGGACACATCTTTAATCTGGGCCACGGCATCCTTCCGGAGACTCCAGTCGAGAACGTGATCGCGCTGGTCGACGCAGTCCATGAAATGAGCTTGGTCAAATAGCGACGTGGCTTTGCCGACAAGAGTCGCCGGCTGGTTCGAAAGGAACCACTGAGAACGTCTAAGATCAGCTTTTGGTTAGTGTTGCTTCGTGAGATTTCGTGTGATTTTGTGGATCGTGTGCTTAGGATTCGGAGCCACACGATCCACGAAACACACTAAACTACACGAAGGAACACGAAATAAGAATTTTTGTGCGAAGCGGATTACAACCAAACCCCGGTGACTACGACGCCCTGCTGATCGTTTCGTTCGGCGGACCGGAAGGCATGGATCAAGTGATGCCTTTCCTCGAAAACGTTCTGCGGGGACGTAATGTGCCGCGTGAACGCTTACTCGAGGTAGCGAAACATTACGAGTTGTTCGACGGCATCAGCCCGATCAACGGGCAGAACCGAGACCTGATTGCCGCACTGAAAGAGGAATTGGCAGCGAAGGGGCCTCGCCTGCCGATCTACTGGGGAAATCGCAACTGGCACCCGCTGCTGGCCGACACTGTGCGCCAGATGACCAGCGACGGTATTCAACGCGCGCTGGCGCTTGTGACCTCGGCCTACAATTCCTATTCAAGTTGCCGGCAGTACGTGGAAGACATCGAACGCGCCCGGAAAGCAGTTGGAGAGAGTGCGCCGCGCATCGATAAACTGCGCGCTTTCTATAACCATCCGGGCTTCATTGAGGCCAACATCGAAAACGTCCGCGCTGCGTTTGCGAAAATTCCCGGGGAGCGACAGCCAGCGACGCACATCGCTTTCACGGCGCACAGTATTCCTCTGGCCATGGCTGAGAGTTGTGAATATGAAGCACAGCTGAATGAAGCAGAACAGCTCGTAGCCGAAGGAGTTTTCGCAGGCGCAGGGCCCGCCCCCGCGCGCGAGAATTACTACAAGTTGGTTTTTCAAAGCCGTAGCGGGCCTCCCAGCCAGCCCTGGTTGGAGCCTGATGTCTGCGATCACTTGAAGGAGTTGAACGATCGAGGAGTTATCGACGTCGTAATTGCGCCGATCGGATTTGTATCCGATCACATGGAAGTCCTCTATGACCTCGACACTGAAGCACGGGTTCTTTGCGATCAGCTTGGGTTGAACATGGTCCGCGCCGCGACTGCGGGCACGCATCCCGCGTTCATCAGAATGGTTCGCGAGCTAATCAGGGAAAGAATCGATCCGGGCACACCACAAAGGTGGCTCGGCTCACGTGGGGTGGCACACGACGTCTGCCCGGCGGGCAGTTGCCTGCGAGGTTAATCGATGCATGAGATCCGCTTCGTAATGCATTCTCGGCATATCAAAGATTATGGCGACGACAGCCTGCGGCTAATTAGTTGAATGAGAAGAGTTGTAATCATCGGCGGGGGGATTAGCGGACTGGCGGCCGCCAATCGTTTGATCGAGCGCCACAGTGAGACTGGGGAAGCAATCCAACTGACGCTGCTGGAAGCCGATCCGCGTGTGGGAGGAGTAATTAGAAGCGAGCCTCGCGACGGATTTCTCCTTGAAGGTGGGCCGGATTCCTTTATTTCTGAAAAGCCCCAGGCGCTGGCTCTGGCAAAGCGATTGGGACTCGAGTCCCAATTGATCGAAACCAACAGCGAGTATCGCCGCAGCTTCATTGTGCGGGGCGGCAGCCTGCGGCCCGTGCCCGAAGGCTTTCATCTGCTGGCGCCCTCACTGATCTGGCCCTTTCTCACCAGCGACATCCTCAGCCCGCTTGGCAAGGCGCGCATGGCCCTCGATCTATTTCTGCCACGGAATTCCAGCAACGGTGACGAGAGCCTGGCCAACTTTGTCCGCCGCCGGCTGGGACGTGAAGCACTGGAACGCGTGGCCCAGCCCATGATAGGCGGTATCTACACGGCTGATCCTGAACTACTCAGCCTGCGCGCAACGATGCCTCGCTTTCTGGAGATGGAGCAGCAGCACCGCAGCCTTATCCGCGCCATGTGGAAAAACCGCCCGGGCAGAAGCCCGACCGTCAGGGAGGGCTCGAGCAAAAGCCTGGGCGCGAGGGAGGGCTCAGGAACGAGTGGCGCCCGCTACAGCCTGTTTCTTTCCTTCGAACAGGGCATGCAGACGATCGTGGATCGCCTTACGGAACGAATTTCAAATTTCAAATCTCAGATCTCAGATTTCAGATCTCAAATTTCAGATTCAACCGCCGCCGTAGGTCCAACCATTCAACTAAACACAAAGGTCGAGGCCTTAGCCTTTGCCGAAGACGCGGCCCCCGAACGCTCGCAGCAGGGCGTCACCTTCCAAGAGGGCTCGGAAAAAAGGTGGAGAATCCGCACCAGCGCAGGCAAGACAATTGTTGCCGATGCCGTTTGCCTGGCCCTGCCTGCTTTCGCTGCGGCACGATTGCTGCGCAATGTTGACCCGCAACTCGCGACTCAGCTCGAAGCGATTCCTTACGCATCAACTGCGACAGTTAATCTGGCTTACAAACGCGGCGATGTTTCCCATCCTCTAAACGGTTTTGGTTTCGTAGTTCCCTTCATTGAAAGGCGAACTGTGATGGCGTGCACTTTTAGCAGTGTGAAATTCAGCGGCCGGGCGCCGGAAGGTTACGCCCTGCTGCGAGCGTTTGTGGGCGGCGCGTTGCAACCGGAAATGTTCGAGTTGGAGGAGGAGGAAATGGTCCGCCAGGTTCGGGCTGATCTGCGCGAACTGCTCGGCATTGAAAAGCCGCCTCTATTCACCCAGATCGCAAAGTGGCCAAACTCTATGCCGCAGTACCACGTCGGGCACATCGAACGGATGAAGCGGATCGAACAGCTTGTCTCCACTCTGCCAGGCCTGGCATTGGTGGGGAACGCCTACACGGGCCCCGGCATTCCCGACTGTATTCGCAGCGGTGAATCGGCGGCGGACTTGATAGGGATCTGAGTCCCAAGCAGAAGCCCGACCGTAAGGGAGGGCCCAAAGAGAGGCCAGACGTCGGAGGTCAGAAAAGAGGCAACACAAGGCGCGTCACTTCTGACCTCTGACTTCTGACCTCTGGCTTCTGGCTTCTGACCTCTGACCTCTGACTTCTGACCTCTGACCTCTGATGGCCCCCCCACCGCGAAAGGAGCTTGATCATGGATCAGCCAAGACCCGCAGTGTTTGAGATCGAACAGCAACTACGCCAGATGAATGACGATTGGCTCAAGGCGCTGGTACACCGGGACGGCGAAACGCTCCAACGCATCATGGCTGACGACTTCTTCTTTACCTATCCGCTCGAAGGCGACGACAAGACGCAGTTTATTTCAGATGTCACTTCAGGCGATCTCACGATCGAGCACATAACACGCCATCACCTGAGCGTGCGCGTCTTCGGCAGCACCGCCGTCCTGACCGTGCGCGATACTGCAAATTGGAAATACAAGGGGCGTGAGCTTAAAGGCCATTACAAGATCATCCAGGTTTACGCTGAACGCGAAGGGCGGTGGCAAATGGTCGCAGTGCAAGCCTGTCCCATGCCGTAGTTGCTGGGACTCTTCTACATGTTTTGTTTCTTAAGTTGGAGTTTCACGCAAAGGCGCTAAGAAAGGAAAAGCAGAAGGCGCAAAGGTCTTGAGGACTTCTTCTTCGCGCCTTATGTCTTTCCTTTTTTAGCGCCTTTGCGTGAAAACTCCAGTAGCCCAGCCAGCTTGTGGGCATTAAAAAAAAGCGCGGGCGGGACCAGTCTATCCAGTCCCGCCCGCGCCGCTTCTGAGGCTCCCCGTTGGTTTACTAATCCGAGATCATGATGCCGTCCATCAGCATTATTCCATCCGAGATCAGGAGGCCATCCATGAGCATGATCCCGTCCATTAGCATGATGCCATCGGTGATCATGATGCCGTCTGAGATCATAATGCCGTCGCTTATCAGGATGCCGTCACCCAGCACGACACCATTGCCCAGGATTATGCCATCCGAAAGCATGATGCCGTCCGTGATCATGATGCCGTCTGTGATCATGATGCCATCCATGAGCATGATGCCGCTGCCGAGAATGATGCCGTCACCCAGCATGATGCCGTCTCCGGTGGTGCGACCGTCGGCCAGCATGATGCCGTCCGCGAGCATGATCCCGTCGGATTTCATGATCCCGTGCCGGTCCATCTTCATGATCCCATCGGCCAGCATGATTCCTTCACCCGACATGGTGCCGTCGGCCAGCATGATGCCGTCACCGAGCATGATCCCGTCGCCCAGCACGATCCCGTTGCCCAGGATGATCCCATCTGCCAGCATGATGCCGTCGGTCTTCATAATCCCGTGCCGGTCAGTCTTCATGATGCCGTCGGCCAGCATGATCCCGTCGCCCAGCACCATGCCGTCCATGAGCATTATTCCGTTGCCGAGAATAATCCCGTCCGCCAGCATGATGCCGTCGCCGAGAATGATTCCGTCAGCCAGCATGATGCCGTTGGTGAGCACGGGGCGGTTGGCAAAGACGACACCGTTCGAATAGAGCACGCGCGAGCTTTGCTTAACGGCTTCGCCGCCGATTTGCACCGACTGGCTGAGCGTCTGGAGGCTCACGCCGGGTCGGAGAATTTGATCTCCCGCCTGCAACTTGTCTGCGTTAGGAACGATCGCGCTGGCCAACTCGACCGCGGCGGCGGCGTTAACCTGCCCGGCGCCCTGGCTGAGCAGGTTCTCCGTCTTGCTGTGGAAGAGAGAGGCCGGCAGCGCATTAGCGGTGCGCAGCAGCGTGGCCTTCGTCAGCACGGGTGTCAGCGACTTGTTTGCTTCGAGCATCAGCGCCACTACACCGGAGACGACCGGGGCTGAGAAAGACGTGCCGGAGTATTTGAAGTAGGAGTTCGGGGTCGCGTTCGCACTGGTTGGTTGAACGATGCGATCGGCGTGCTCGGCGGCCAGCGTGCTGTTCGGCGCCAGGGGGGCAACAACGCGGCGACCGGGAGCAACCAGGTCAGGCTTCGCCAGGTGGTCGAACTGCGTTGGGCCTTTGGATGAAAACTGGGCCACGGTGTCGTCCGAGCGGCGGCCGGTTGTGCGCGTATCGGTCGCGCCGACGGTGATGGCGTAGGGGCTGTTGCCGGGGCTGTTGACCGCGCCATAGAGCAGGCGGTAAATCGGGTCGCCGTTTGCATCCTGGCCAACAATCTCTTCAGTGCGTCCGTAGTTGCCGGCGCTGCATACAACGACGATGCCTGCGTTAACCGCGCGGGCCACGGCCTGCGAGAGCGGATCGGTGCGGAACGACTCGCGGACCGGAGTTCCGAGGCTCATATTGATGACACGAATGTTGTAACGCTTCTGATTACTGATCGCCCAGTTAATGGCGTTGAGCGTCGCGCTTGTCGTGCCGACACCGTTCTGATCCAACACCTTGAGGTCAACCAAATTAGCTTCGGGCGCG
Source organism: Pyrinomonadaceae bacterium (assembly GCA_039933315.1). Lineage (GTDB taxonomy): Bacteria > Acidobacteriota > Blastocatellia > Pyrinomonadales > Pyrinomonadaceae > DASXRU01. The sequence goes on along the minus strand of JBDTOI010000030.1, from coordinate 12,073 downwards.
ATGCCTGAGTAATTGCCCGCGTATCCAGTTGAAGCCGCTCCGCCGCCCGCAGCAACACCGGCCACGCCTGTGCCATGTCCGTTGCGGTCGCCCTCACCCAGCACCACACCTTCGCCTAATGTCATCCCGGCGCCGCTTACGTCTGAGCCGTTGCCGGCAAAGTTCACCGCAGCGATAACGCGCGACTTGTTGTTCTTCCGGAAGTCCGGATGGCTGGTGCTGATGCCGCTGTCGAGGACCGCGATGGCAACGCCCTTGCCCGTGAAGCCGGGTGTTTCTTTGGGGCCACTGCGGCCGGCCTGAACGAGGGCCGCGCCGGTCGCTTCGCGGGTCACATCCATTTGCGCCCTGACGGGACGGTCGGGCGAAACGTAAAGAACGTCATCACGCGCTGCGAGCGAGGCGACCTCACCAGCCGGAAGGTCAACCACCAGCGTATCGAGCGTGTCGAGAGTTTGTCGCTTCCGGCCATGCTTGCTCTCTATGGCTTGATCCTGCGCTGCTGTGGGGCGCCCTTTAGTCTGCACTATGACCCGCACGGTCCCGTTCGAAGCGGCAGCGGCAGTATCAAACTCCGGCGCCAGTTTGCGCTCTGCCCTCTGTCGGCCGTGTTTTTGGGTGGCCGGGGCAGCGAATGCGATCGCGGTGAGGGGAGCAATTGAGACGAACAGGAGGCTGAGGACTGTCAAGCAAACTGTGAGACGACGCAACATGGTGGATTCTCCTTCTTTTCTGTGTGCCCTTCAGCCCGCACGCGTCTGAAGCAATCGAAGCACGAGGTTGATTTTCAAAGTGTGGTTTCGTTTACCGGTGCGCCTCCCTCTAGTACAACCCTTGTGCCACCTGCAGGAAAGACCCTCGAAAGCATTATTCGCCAATAAACACGGGCTTTTTCGCCGTTCCACCTAACGACAACAACGAAGGTGCGAATGTGATACCTGGTTCGCACGTCTGGCCTGCCTGAGTGGCTGGATCGCACGTTTTGCTGGCGAATAATGATTATTCCCGGGGCGAGAGAGGATTAACGCAGGTGCGAACCAGGTATCGCATGTATACCTGGTTCGCAGGAGATGTCAGAACCGCCTGCGGTAGCGGGCGGGCCCTCAAGTATCAGGGCACCTCAAACATCAGATAAGAGGGCCCGCCCGCTACCGCAGGCGGTTCTGACAAATATTTTGCATTCGTCGGTCCAAGCCTTAAGAGCAGCAGCTCTAGCGTTTCTCCACTTAGCTCTCTTACCCTTACAGTCTTGTCGCTCAACTTAGTATGTGGAACGATACGGATCTCCCACTGGCGCACCTGATTACCTTCCGCTCCTACGGAACATGGTTGCATGGCGACGAGCGCGGATCGGTAGATCGCGCCCACAATCGATACCAAACTCCATATGCGGACCCTAACCCACGTCGTTATCAACACAATCAGGGCACCCTCAAAAGCGAGCCGGTTATTTTGAACGCCAATCAGCGCACGTCCGTCGAAAACGCGATTCGTGAAACCTGCACTCGACGTAATTGGCTCTTGCGCGCCCTCAGCGCTCGAACGAACCACGTTCACACAGTTGTTTCAATTGGAGAGAAGAAGCCTGGGGTCGCGCTAAATGCTTTCAAAGCAAATGCTACGAGACAAATGAGGGAGGATGGGAATTGGCCCTACGAGCATAGTCCCTGGGTAGACAAAGGGAGCAAACGCAACTTGTGGAACGAGCGCAGCGTCGAGCGGGCTATTGATTATGTCATCAATGGTCAGGGCGGAGACCTACCAGACTTTGATTGAGACTTGAGGGGCCCGCCCGCTACCGCAGGCGGTTCTGACTAGGCAGTAGCTGCGATGCGGTAGCGCCCGAGCTTGAGTTGCAGGCCGCGGCGGGTGAGGCCGAGTTCGCGTGCGGCGCGCGAGACGTTGCCGTTGTGTCGATTGAGCACCTCGGAGATCATGCGGCGCTCCATATTCTCCACCACCTCCGACAGCGTGCCCTTCAGCGGGACGTCAGAGCCATCTGCCGCAAATGGTGGGAGCGGCGCTTTGGATTCCGGCGGCTGCGAAATGTGACGCAGTTCCGGCGACAGTTGGTCGGGCGTGATAACACTACCGTCCTCGGCGCGCGCCACCGCGCGCTGCAGCTCGTTGCACAACTGCCGCACATTTCCCGGCCAGTCATTAACCATCAGCAGATCGACGGCCTGCGGCGAGGCGCTGATATCCCTCCGCCCAAACTTTGCTGCGTAGTAACTCACGTAGTAGTTGACCAGGGCCGGGATCTCCGACCGTCGCTCGCGCAGTGGGGGAACTTTCAAGCGAATGACGTTCAAGCGATAATACAAATCCTCGCGAAACTCCTTACGCTTGACCCTTCCCTCCAGGTCGGTGTTAGTGGCTGCGATGATTCGCACGTCCACCTTCTGCGGGCGCTGATCGCCTAAGGGTTGAATCTCACCTTCCTGTAAGAACCGCAGGATCTTTGGCTGCACATCCAGTGGCAGGTCGCCGATCTCGTCCAGAAACAGTGTGCCACCGGCAGCTGAGCGAATCACGCCCGGTGAGTCAGCTACAGCTCCAGTGAAGGCGCCACGCCGGTAGCCGAACAAGTAACCTTCGGTCAGCTCCCTGGGAACTGCGGTGCAGTTGAATGCGACGAAAGCCTTTTCGCGGCGCGACGAGATGGTGTGGATAGCGCGGGCCACAAGCTCCTTGCCAGTCCCCGATTCGCCGGTAACCAACACGGTAACGTTGGACGATCGGATCTTGTGCAACTCTTCCACGAGGCTGGTCATACCAGGGCTCGAATGAATAAAGCCCTCCATGGTGCCGGTCGAGGCCAATGCCGGTTGATGTTGGCTGTCCCCTCTATTACGAACTCCCTCGCGCAACGCGGAGAGGTCGAGCCCCATTTCCGCTACCCGGAGCAATGCATCCACGGATTCACGGCCCGCGAAATCCATAGCCGTGCGCGGCGAAATGAGAATAGTGACTGGCGGCGCGTTAGTAAGCCGCAGTCGTATCACCGCGGCGTCTTGCCCCTTTGCGACCCGCTCCTGAGCTTTCTCTTCACGGGCAGCGGCCCACGCTTCAGCCACGCGCTCGCCCTCGCCTTCCTGATAGCCGTGTGCCACTACAACTCGCTGGCGCGAGTCCTCGGCCGGTTCCAAAGCCAGTACGCGACGCGCCATCGTTTCATGCCGGATCAGCGCCGCCAGCTCGCGCAACAAGAGCTCGCGCGACGTTAACGCCTCCACCAGTCTCAAGATGAAACGCTGCGAACGCGCCTTTGGCTCGGGCGCAACCTGCCCGCCCCCACGATGACCGAGCGCGGCGAGCGCGTTTTCGCTGCGCTTGAGATCAATGCGGGCGCCCAGTTCACTGAAGATATGTACGGCGATGGAGAGCGGTTCGGCGGCGCGCTCGGGCTGGGCCGCAGCATAAGCGCAGCCGAGTTCGAAGTAGGAGCGCGCGCTGCGATAGCGGTCGTCAAGAATCTCGTAGATCGAGACGCTGCGGCCGAAGTGATGTGCGGCCAGCAACGCGTTGTCGCGCTCCATTGCCAGCAGGCCGCTGATCCGCTGCGCATCACCCGCAATCGCCATATCGGCGACAGTGTCTTCGATGAGGTCCAACACTTTCCGCAGGAGGGTGTCGCACTTTTCCGGCTCAGCATTACGCAGACGAGCTTCGGCCAGCAGCAGGTTCGACTCGCAAATGGCCTGGCGATCACCAATTCGTTCAGCCAGAGCCAGCGCTTCCTGTCCCACTTCCAGCGCGCGCTCGACATTGCCCGCCGCCAGGTGGCAACGGCCCAGGGTGCGCTTCGCTTGACCTGCGTACCATTCGTTGCCGTTTTCGGTGGCGAGCTTGACGGCACGCTCCAGCAGGCCGCGGGCCTCGTCCAGTTCACCGCGGAGCATGCGCAGGTCGCCCAGCGAGTCCAGGATCATCGCCACCTGCGCGCCGCGCTCATCCACTTCAAACGCCAACTCGAGCGCTCGCTTCAACGCCTCCTGGGCGCGGTCCCATTTGCCGACGAGGGTGAGGTTGATACCGAGATTGTTGTAACCGAGCGTGGCGTTCGGCTTGTGTTCCGTGCCTTCGTAGTAACGAACGGCTTTTTCCAGATGGCGTATCCCGTCGTGTGGGCGGCGTAGGAACCAGCAGGCGCCAGCCATGTTGGCGTAGATTTTCCCCAGCAAGTAAGGCGCGCGATCGCCTATCAGCTTGGCCGCCTGCTCTGATTGGCTGAGCCCTGACTCGTACCGGCCTTGCAGCATGTCGAGCACGGCCAGCCCCGTGTAGGCCTCGGCCAATCCGCGCCATTCGCCCGTGCGCCGGTAGTGTTCCAGCGCTTTCTGGGAATGATCGCGGGCGATCGCATGCTCGTTGATCGATCGATAGACGCGCGCCAGGGCCACGTAAATCGCGCCTCGCTCCGCGTCCGCGCCGGCTTCGGGCGTGTCGCGCAGCGCTTCGTTCAGCAACGCGATGGCTTTGGGGAAGTCACCGGTGTAGTTGAAGGCCAGGCCGAGTTGCACCCGGACATGGATGTCGGTTTGGGGGTCGAGCTGACGACGCGCGTCAGGCGGTTCATACAACTGAACAACGCCGAGCGAGTCATTGAAATGTCCTTCCATGGCCAGCGCGCTGGCGAGCGCGCAACGTGCCTCGGCCAGTAGTTGCTCGTCGTGGTGCGCAGACTTGATCAGCTCTGTGAGGAGTCCGTGGGCTTCGCGGGAAAGACCACGGTCGAGCAGCAGGCGCGCTGACTCGAGCCGGCCCGCTGGCGTCGCGGGTGCAGCGGCGGCAGGATCGACGCGCGCAGGCATACCCTTCCCCGGCCCAGCCTCCTGCGGCTTCAATTCGCTGGCCTGCTGCGGCCTTTCATCACGAGGTGTGCGCGAACGCTTCATTCTTAGACGGTGTGAGAGGATTTCATCGACGCGGGTTAATCAACGTCTCCAACCGGCGCTCTCCGGCTCCCAAAAAAATTGGTGTGGCGGACGCAAACTACCATGTCAGAGCAAAAAATGCGAAGCAGGTCAACCGCGAAGCGGTTGCGCCCTCCAGCCCAGGGTTGCCGCGCTTCGCGGCTACCCTGGGATCTGAGTGAGATAAAGTATTCAACCCCAATCGGGGTTAAGCCAGTTTTCGATTCGATGTTAAGCGGGATAATAGGTGCTTGAATTCACTCAGTCATTACAGAGATGGCAACGTTTAGCGGGGCTCTGACACAACCCCGTTGGGGTTGCGACGTTTCTTTCTTCCATCTCCCAGGGTAGCCGCGAAGCGCGGCAACCCTGGGCTGGAGGGCATAACCGCTTCGCGGTAAGTCTGAAATCTTGTCGTTTAGCGCTGTTCGCTTCGGCCCCGCGCCGCCAACGCGTCGATCCACGCAGTATTCTTTTCCATCAACGGCAGAAACGCCTCGCGCGGCACCACTGTCTCGATGTGCATGTTGTCGTCGGTGTTGATGACTCCGCCGGCAACCGCCGGCGCCAGGTTCCTTTCATCGCAGATGAACCATGACCGGACATCGTTTTCACTCTCGAGTCCGACCCGGCTCAGGTCGGCAGCAATGCGCGGCTCGGCGAGCCTTTCGCTTACCCGCGCCAAAGACAGCGGCACACGGCTGCCAAGTAAGATCAGGTCCTTACCCTTTGTGGCGCCTTCGACGCGAAACACCATGACGTAAGGAAATACACTTTGATAGGTGGCCAGCACCGATCGCAAACTTTCATTTGAGAGTTGATAAATCTGGAGCCATTGCACAAAGACGCCATCGTCATTCAGCCGGCTTTTTCCTAACTCAAAAAACTCTCTGGTAAAAAGATTCGCCACTCCCGGCACCCAGGGATGGCTGGGCTCGCTGACGATCATGTCGTACCGGCTCGGATTGACGCGCAGGTAAGTGCGCGCGTCGTCGATGATCAGGCGAAGTCGCGCATCACTCAACGGATGGTTGTTGACGTGTTCGAAGTAGCTCGAGGCCGCAACTGCCGCCGGCTCCAGCTCTACACATTCCAGGGAACCGATCTTTGACTGCAGCACGGAGCCTGCCGTCACTCCGGAAGCAAAGCCAATGATCAAGGCGTTATTAAGACGCGGCGCGATCAGTACCGGTAACTGGCCCAGCATTACCTGCGTGGGCATGTCGTCGCGATCCGAAGCATTGGTGCGGCCATTGATCGCCAGCGACGTAATGCCCCAATCCTCTCGCACGGACACAGTCGCGGTTGGTCCTTCGCGGTACATCAGCAGTCGATGCGTATCGGGCCCCTGACTGGACTCTGGCTTTTCACTAGTCGCAGATCCACCCAGCGTTTGCGCCAGCACACGCACATAGCTGTCGTAGGCCCCGACCGACAGCACTTCGAGATTCAACGGCGGCGCTTTGAAAATGAGCATCGCGATCACAACCGCACACAGCCCCGCTGCAATTGCTCGCCGCGAGTTCTGGTCTGCCTGCGTCTTATCGGGCAAATAGGCCCACGCGGCCATCAGCAGTCCCAGCGAGGTGGCAAACAGAATTGTGAACCGCGTGCTGCCTTTGGGAATCAGAAGGAACGCCGTTGCGACTGATCCGGAGATCGCTCCCACCGTATTCACCGCATAGCTCTTCCCCACCCGCCTGCCCACACTTTCCTGACCGGCTCGCGCCGCCCAGACCAGCACCAGCGGCATCACCATACCCATCACGGTAGCCGGCACAAGTATCAGCAAGGTAGCGCAAAAGATTTGCAGCGCCAGCAGTCCCGGCCACGACGCGATGTGAAATTTAAAGCCGGCGCCCAGCAAAAGAGCCGGCATAGCATTCACCACAAAGAGGCTGACGAAGAGGCTCGCCGCCATTAATACCTGTACTTTGACTATGCGACTGCGCAGCGACATTGCGTTCTTCTGGCGCGAGATCAAGAAAGCGCCCAGGGCCAAACCTAAAAGGAAAAGCGCCACCACGATGCTGAACGCATAGGTGCTCGATCCAATGACCATCGAAAGGACGCGCGTCCATGCCACCTGGGTGCTGATAGTTACAAAGCCGGAAATGAAGGCACAGCCGAGCCAGAAAACTGTAGCGTCGTCCGCGCCTTCTTGCGTGGAAGCCTCCGGCTCATTCGCCGTCCCCACTTGACGCAAACCGGAACCAGCCGCGGGCGTCTCTTTCCGGTCCACCAATATGGACGCCACACCTATGACCAGATTGATCCCGGCAGCGAAGAAGATAGTGGCGCGCACCCCCAACATCGGGAGCAGAAAAAAGCCGGCCGCAATCGTGCCCACGATCGCGCCCAGCAGGTTGAGCATGTAGAACCGAGTCACAGTTGCGAATGCGTTATCGAGCGAACGAGCCAGCGCCGAGGACAGCAGCGGCAACGTTGCCCCCATCAAGGCCGTCGGCACGATTAGCACCAGACAGGAAAGCAGGAACCGCCAGCCGGCAGACCCATATGAGCCGGGATGAAATTGCTGCCATATCAACGCATAGACTCGATCGATGCCCGAGAAGAGGAAGGGCACGATCAGAGCGTAGAGCCCGATGGCGATCTCGATCGCACCATACCAACGCACCGGTCGTTTTACTCGCGCGCCGAAACGGCCGGCCAGCGCGCTGCCGATCGCGAGTCCGCCCATGAACGCAGCCAGCACGGCGCTGACAGCGAGCGTCGTCGCGCCAAACACGAGTCCGAGCATGCGGGCCCAAAGCACCTCGTAGACCAGCGCGGTGGCTCCGGAAAGAACGAAGCACACGCCAATCAAAGTCAAACTTCGGCGCGAGTAAGTAGTGGCAGCAGACAGTGTGGTGGCCCCGTTAGTCGCAGTTACCAAGGATGTCCTCCCAGGAGTTAGTTTGGGGGGCCAAAGGAAATACCGGTGAGGCTACCAATATATCATTTTTAAGTGAGCGATTGTCTCGATACTGACTGTTGGTTAGTGCAGTTTGAACTTAACGCCGAAGGCGTTGGCTAACTTCAGCCCAGGGTTTGCTTTGAAACCCTGGGGATAAGATGCCCGTTGGTCCTGTCGCAACTCTGAAGGAGTTGCGACGGGTTTGCTGTTTACCGCGACGCAACCCTTTCAGGGTTTGCGTCCTCTGGAAAGGTGGCGCTTCTTTCCCAGGGTTGCCAAAGCGCAACCCTGGGCTGAAATTAGCGAACGCTTTCAGCGTTAAATTCAAACTACACCAGTGCGTGACTGTTTATTGAACGCCCGACGCGGTGGTTAGTCAAAACGGGTCCTGTGAGGGAAATTACGGCAACTATTGTCTTGGAAGTTCTGGTAGAACTTGCACACTGTAGCGGCAAAACGAGTGGAGTGTTTAAAGAATTTAGAGGTATATCACATGGGCCGTGCGCCAGATGTTTGCCGGGATCGAACCGGGCACCGCAGTGGTCAGAAGTATGAAATAATTTGCATCCTGAGCCAGGGCGGACGCGTCCAGGTTTTGCCACTCTTCGTGCGGCCAACGCTCAACTTCCGCGTATCCCGGGCTCGGCTCAACCAGGGCCAAACGGCGAAAGCAGTCGTACAAATGTTTCTTGCCGACGCCGAAGATTCCCCTTTGTTCGCCCAGCGCTAGTCTGACCTCCGCGCGCTCGTCTATGAAGTGCCGGACCAGCGACGCGGCCAGGACCACTCCTTGTTCAAAGCGGAGTTTGAAGTTCTCCTTATCAATATCATCCAGCAAACGAGTGTCGAGCGTAATTGTGATGCGTCGTTCATCTTCAGCGGTAAACTCGCGCACCGTAAGCCGGCGCACACGCGCGGTGGCTTTCCAATCGATGTGTCTCAGATCATCCTGCGGTTGATAGTCGCGCAGGGCAAACAGGTCGTGCCCGGTGCCCCGGCGGATCGAGGAAAGATGCCCGGCGTTGAAGGGCAGCAGGTGCAGCTCGTCCCCCACCGGCTCGGGCTTGGGATAGACGGCGATGTCCACATCGCGAGCACGCAGCCGGCGACGGTGGCGAAAGAAGCCGAAAGGAAAGCGCGTCGATAATTCAAATCCATTAATGAGAACGTGGCCGCGCTTGGGAAAAGTCTGTTCGACGCGTTGCTCGGCGGCAGCCCGGTGCGGAACGTATGTGAAGTATGACAGCGTGCGCTTTTGAAAACGTCGTCGTCCCCGTTTCCTTTTCGTTTTCTGCCCGGCAGGCCCCCGTGCTTCTACCAGGATGGAGAAGGACGGCAACAGGCGCTTCGGATTTCTCAAGGTAACAATTACCTCGGCCGGCTCGCCCGCGAAAATATGATCCGGAAAGCGGGCCGAGACTATCAGGTCCCTGAGCGTTACGCGCGCGCCCATCCAGGAAACGAAGAGGGTGGAAATAAGCAGCGACAACACCATGAACAGTAGATTGTTTCCCGTGTTCCAGGCAGCAAAACCCACGATCACGATCATGCAGACAAAGATGACCCCGCCGGCAGTTACCTCCACGGGCAAATCGAGGTGCGTCAGCTCGGCAAACGCTGAGCGCGCCAGCGAGGGCACGATGAGAATAAGGATCAGTCCGGCGAACACCAGTGAGGCGATCGCGGCCGCGCCGGCTAAACCTATGTTTTGGGAGTTCCTGGCGATGAGGGTGACGGCGGCCGCGGCAAGTCCGGCCAGAATTAGCAGGGTGCCCAACGCGGCATTACGCCACTTTCGAAGGAATGACGGAGGATTGCCCGCACTACTCACAGGGGCACGCTGACCGCCTTCATTATTTCCCGCAATACAGCTTCTGCCTCTTCGCTGCGGCGCAAGGACGATGCGTAACGCGAACTAATTACCAGTCGATGCGCAAAGATGGGGATCACCAGACGCTTGATGTCATCGGGAACGCAATAGCCGCGTTCCTCTGTGAGCGCCAGTGCCTGAGCAGCGCGGAAGAGCGCCAGCGTAGCGCGCGGGCTGACGCCCAGGTCGAGCATTTCCGAATCGCGGGTGGCGGCGACAATGCGCATCAGGTAATCGACGATGGCATCGTCAACTGAAACCGACGCGACTTTCTGCTGCAGATCCAGAACGTCTTCCGCGGTCATTACCGGACGCATCAGGTCCAGCGGCTCAGCGTGTTCGCGATCGCGAAGTATCTTCTTCTCGTCGTCAGGGCCGGGATACCCGATGCGCAGGCGCAGCATGAAACGATCGAGTTGCGACTCGGGCAGCGGGTAAGTGCCGTGATGTTCAATCGGGTTCTGCGTGGCCAGCACGATGAAAGGAGAGGGCAAACCGTGCGTCACGCCTTCGATAGTTACCTGTCGTTCGGCCATCGCCTCCAGCAAAGCCGACTGGGTCTTGGGCGTAGTGCGATTGATCTCGTCGGCCAGGACAACGTTGGCGAAGACAGGGCCGGGCTTCCATTCGAAAACGCCGGCCAGCTGGTTGTAAACGGAGAGGCCAATCACATCGGAAGGCAGCAGGTCGGAGGTGAACTGAATGCGCTGAAAGGTGCAATCCAGGGCCCGGGCCAGCGCGTGGGCGAGGGTGGTCTTGCCTACTCCCGGGACGTCCTCAATCAGCAAGTGGCCGCCCGCGATTAGTGTAACGATAGCCAGCCGGACGACTTCAGTTTTGCCGCGGATGATGGTTTCGATCGCGCTCTGCAACAGCGCGATCTTCTCAGCTCCGGTGGCTGCGATCATTTCGGTCTCGCTGTCCGCGGTTTGAAATCGTCTCATTTTAGATGGTTGGTCCAATCCAGCTTTCGGGCTCATTCTACATGCTCGGCTCTGCTATCGCACGCTGAAAAGGCGGAATGGTTCGGTTTTGTAGGGGCGGCACTCCGTGGCCGCCCCTGTTGCGTAACAAGGTTGGCTCCCAGGGCGCTCTTGCAAACAGAGGGGCGGCCACGGAGTGCCGCCCGTGCAATCCTTTGCTAGTAGCAGCGACACGCCGCGTGTAGTAATATTTAGCTACACCAAGTCCCTGGAGACCCGCACTTTCGAGTTTCCGGAACCCCCAGACTGCTGGTTCGTTTATAGATTGCGAGGAATACTTTTATGAGTCACCAAAAACGAAATTATGCGAACGCGGACGGTTTTACCCTTATCGAGTTAATGATCGTTATCGCAATTATCGGCATCCTGATCGGCGTGGGCGTGGTGGGCTGGAAGGCGGCCACCAAGGCAGGTAATGAAGCCGCCGCGGTCCGGACCTTACAAACTATTCGCGACAGTCAGGCGACTTTTTATCTCGGTCACCGCGGTGCCTATGGGACCTTTGATGAGCTAATCAAAGATGGTTCGCTCGACCCCAAGTTTGCCGGCGAATCCCCACTGGTTGCCGGATACATCTACACCATGAAGGTCAAACAGCGCTCGACCACCGAACCGGCTTTCTATTTTGTCAACGCTGATCCACAGGGCGGACCCGGCAACCACTTCTATATCGATCCCAACGTCAGCACTATTCGAGTGAATGATACCCAGCCGGCCGCAGCCAACGATCCGTCTATCGCGAACTAAGCCAAATCGCCATAGTGAAACGGCCCCACCGAGACGCGTGGTGGGCCGATATCCTCCCTGCCTCCGATCACGAACAAAACTGATCACTACCACCCGCCGTCAGTCAATAAAACACTTAATGGGTCAACGAAATTTCCGCTACGCGATTAAACGCACCCGGACCGGGCTCGGTTTCTTCGCCTTAGAGCCAATCGCAAAGGGTAAACGCATCATTGAATACACGGGACCAATCGTCTCAAACAAAGAGGTTGACAGACGGGGCGGCAAATACTTCTTCGGGCTGAACACAAGATGGTCAATCGACGGCAGTCCGCGCACCAATGTTGCCCGGTACATCAATCACTCCTGCCGGCCGAATGCGGATGCACTCCAATCCGGCCGCCGGGTCTGGATCTGGTCGCGGAGAAAAATTAAACCGGGGGAAGAGATTACCTACAACTATGGCAAGGAATACTTCGAAGGCGTCATTGAGCCCGTGGGTTGCAAGTGCGACAAGTGCAATTCGAAACCGAAGCGGTCGAAAAGAAGGAGGCAACCCGCGAAAGCAGCCTGGCAATAAAGATTACTAGCCGCAGATGAACGCGGATAAACGCAGATCAGACAAAAAAGAAACTTACGGACCCTTCCTCTTTTTCTGATC
>JBDTOI010000029.1:0-31449 GCA_039933315.1 Pyrinomonadaceae bacterium | reverse complement strand
CGGACGAAGGCGAGTGCCCTTGCCTCCGGCGAGTATCAATGCCTGCATGCTTTGTCTTCCATGATGGCGAATAATTTGATTTACGGCGGCGAGTCTAACAGATCAGAGGTCGGAAGTCGGAGGTCAGAGGTCAGAGCTGGGAAATCAAAGATCAGAAACCCGTGCAGAAATCATCGATGAAAAGGTTTGTGCCTTCAACCAACCCCTGCCTTCCGAACCTCCGACCTCGCACTCCCAACCTCTGACTGCTGACCTCCGACCTCTGACCTCCGACCTCTGATCAGGCCTCGCTTGACACGATACTTTTAATGGTAAATAGTTGAAGCTGAGCCAATAAAGTGCGCAGTTAATAATAATTAGCCGGAGGGATTTCGGGCGCCGGAGTAGCGCCTTCAAGAGTTTGAAATGTCAGAAACGAAGGAAGCAGTAATCATCAGCGCGGTGCGCACGCCGGTGGGAAAGTTTCAGGGAAGTCTAAAGGGCTTCTCGGCTACCGATCTGGGCGCGATGGTGGTGCGCGAGAGTGTGAAGCGCGCCGGCGTTGAGCCGGAAGAGGTTGACGAAGTGATCATGGGCTGCGTTATCCAGGCCGGTCTGGGCCAAAATCCTGCGCGCCAGGCTGCGCTGCGCGGCGACATCCCTTTCGGAGTCTCCGCAGTGACAATTAATAAGGTCTGCGGATCCGGTCTGAAGGCCGTGATGATGGCGGCCCAGTCAGTGCAGTTGGGTGACGCGGAGATCGTGGTGGCCGGCGGTATGGAGTCGATGACGAATGCGCCGTACCTGATCCCAAAGGCGCGCGAGGGTTATCGCCTGGGCAATGGTGTACTCGTGGACGCCATGATCAATGACGGGCTGTGGTGCGCTTTTGAGAATTACCATATGGGGAACACTGGCGAGGTCGTAGCAGAGCGCTATCATGTCACGCGCGCCGAGCAGGATGAATACGCGCTTAACTCCCATCGAAAAGCAGCCGCTGCCACAAAGGCCGGAAAGTTTAAGGACGAGATACTGTCGATAGAAATCCCGCAGAAGAAGGGCGCGCCTCTCGTATTAGATACCGATGAGACAGTGCGTGAAGACACGTCAATCGAGGCGCTGGGCAAACTCAAGCCTGCATTCAAGCAGGAAGGCGGAACTGTAACAGCGGGCAATGCGCCGGGCGTCAATGACGGTGCTTCGGCGCTGGTGGTTACTTCCCGGGAAATCGCCGGCGCGCTGGGAGTCGAACCGATGGCGCGCATTGTGGCCCAGGCGACTTCAGGCATTCAGCCGGAACTGGTGATGATGGCGCCGGTGGAAGCGATCCAGCGCGTCATAAAGAAAGCGGGATGGAGCCTGGACGAAGTCGACCTGATCGAGCTCAACGAAGCCTTCGCGGTTCAGGCAGTGGCAATAATCCGGGAGCTCAAACTTGATCCCGATCGAGTGAACGTAAATGGCGGAGCGGTAGCCCTGGGACACGCGATTGGCCAGTCGGGCTCGCGCTTGCTCACGACAATGCTTTATGAAATGAAACGTCGGGACGCTCATCGAGGATTGGTGGCCCTGTGCCTCGGCGGCGGCAACGCCGTGGCAATGGCCGTCGAAAGGTAGGGGAAAGTCCATGCAACCCGAAGAGCACAGCAAGATATTGGGAATTATGCATCTCGTTTACGGGGGAATGCATCTGGTCAGTTTGATCTTCGTGGTTTTTGTGTTCCTCATTGTGGGGATGACGATGCCATTCTCGGCCTCACGAGGTGATGCGCCGCCATTCGCTTTCTTCGGCGTGCTGGCGCTAATTATTGCCGGCTTTACACTAATCTTGACGATACCGCCGCTGGTTGCCGGGTACGGATTCCTGAAGCGAAAGTCATGGAGCAAGGTTGCGGGGGCGATCTCTGCGGCGCTGGCTTTGATCAGCATCCCGATGGGGACTGCGCTCGGGGTTTATACCTTCTGGTTCTTGTTTGGCGAGAAGGGCCGGCAGTTGTATTCACCAAATGAATTCTCATGGCAGGTTGGTCAGATGCGTGATGCGTTGCACGGATCGCAACCGCCATCCACCTGGACCTCCAAAAAAGAGAGCGAAAAAAAGGTTGAATACATTCCTCCGGCCCAGCCGCCTGATTGGCGTTGAGCCCTGAGTTTGGAGCGCACGGATTTGAGCGAAGTCATCGGCGTAGTCGGGGCAGGCACAATGGGCAATGGCATCGCCCAGGTGGCTGCGCGCGCGGGATTTCAGGTCGTACTGCGCGATGTGACGGACGAATTTCTGGATCGCGGCATGAGCGCCATCGATAAAAGCCTCCAGCGTGACGTCGATAAGGGACGGCTGCCACCGGAAGAAAAGCTGGCAGTCATCGGGCGCATTCAAACTGCGACAGATCCTGCTTCGCTAAAAGACGCATTCCTGGTCGTTGAAGCCGTTACGGAGGACTTAAGAGTCAAGACGGAACTCTTTAAGTTACTGGACGAGATCACTCAGCCCGCAGCTATTCTGGCGACCAACACTTCTTCAATTTCGATAACGAAACTTGGAGCCGCCACGCGCCGGCCGGAAAAGGTCATCGGTATGCATTTCATGAATCCGGTGCCGGTCATGAAGTTGGTCGAGATCATTCGTGGTATAGCGACTTCGGATGAAACCCATGCGAAGGTAGTTGAACTGACTGAGAAGCTGGGAAAAACGCCGCTGGAATGTCAGGACTCTCCTGGCTTTGTCTCCAATCGCGTGTTGATGCCGATGATTAATGAAGCCATATTCGCGCTTCATGAAGGGGTGGCGACGCGGGAGAGCATAGACGGGATCATGACAATGGGAATGAATCATCCGATGGGGCCTTTGACGCTGGCCGACTTTATTGGTCTGGATGTTTGCCTGGCGATCATGAACGTTTTGCATGAGGGCTTCGGTGATCCGAAATATCGAGCGTGTCCTTTGTTGAAACGGTACGTTGATGCGGGTTGGCTGGGTAGAAAAACGGGCCGCGGCTTCTACGAGTATTGAAGAACAGGTGTAATCAAGTTTCCTCCGACGCGTAGCGGCGAGGGGCTTTGCACAAAAAGTCGCCGAATGGTTGGAAGCGGACCGCTGTGAAGGCCTAAGATCAACATTGGTTCGTGTTGCTTCGTGAGATTTCGTGTAATTTCGTGGATCGTGTGCTTGGGATTCGGAGCCATACGATCCACGAAATCACACTAAGCGCCACGAAGGAACACGAAACAAGAGTTTTTGTGCAAAGCCGCGTCGAGGAATCTTGATCAGCACCGTATACTTAATGCAGGCAAAGACGATCGCGCATTATTGTCAGAAATGCATGGCCGGGAATCTCCTGGGAGAGGAGTTCTGTACCCGCTGCGGCACGCGCTTAATGCTGGTTGTCGAGCCGCCCGCAATGAAACATGATGCGGCCGACGTCACCACAGCGAATGAGGAACATCTGCTCGAGCGCTTGTCTATCCTGGAAAACAGACTGGCGCGACTAGCAGAAAGGCTGGAAAAGGGTTTGCGCCTGCTGTTGCGACAATCGGAAAACACCCACGCCACCCATACGCTGGTGAAGACTCTGGTTGATGCCCTGGCAGAAGCGGGCAGCATTGAGCGCGACGACCTCGAGCGGAAATGGCACGAACGATGCGAAAAAGATGGCGCGGGGGTGTCAACTGAGCCCGAGACCGGAGATACCCCAAACTAAAACGGGACCTTAGCAGTCACAGAGTTGGTTCGTTGACACGAGCGGTAACACCGCTATAATTAGACCTTTTGCGCTTCAGGTGCTAAAAACCGCGCGACTTTGCAGAGCGGTTCGACGATGCGAATTGAGCTTGAGAAGCTGGAGACGGGAAGCGGGCAGTTCGCCCATATATTTGAAACCGGCGAACTGTCGCTTGACGACGACCGTGCTCGATTGACCGGCCCGGCCGAGGTGCGGGCTGGCGTCCGGCGCGACGATGGGCGCGTGCGAGTGCGGGGAAACGTTTCCGCCCAGGTGGAGCTGGAATGCGACCGCTGTTTACAACCAGTGTCAGTGCCGGTTGCGGCCGGCTTCGATGTGGACTATGTCCCGGTCAGTAATTATGAACGGGAGCAGCTTGCCGAACTGCAGGATGACGATCTCAGCCTGGCGGTCTTTGACGGGGAAGCGATCGACCTTGACGACCTGACGCGGGAGCAGGTCATCCTGTCCTTACCGGTGCGGGTTCTTTGCCGTGAAGAATGCAAAGGACTGTGCCCGGTGTGCGGGATTGACAAGAACTTGAAGGACTGCGAGTGTGAGTCGCGTCCCGGAGATCCGCGTTGGGCCGCGCTGAATGATCTGAGATTTTAGCTCTGGGATTTGAGATCTCAAATTTGAGATTTGAAATTCTAGATTTGAGATCTGAGATTTGAAATTGTTTAGGGAGTAATTATGCCAAATCCAAAACGCCGCCATTCTAAAGCACGTCGCGGCAAACGTCGCGCGCACGATGCCCTGCGGATACCGCAAACCAGCGTCTGCCCGAATTGTCAGGAGCCGCGCTTGCAGCATCGCGTGTGTCCCAAATGCGGTTATTACAAAGACCGCGAAGTGGTTCAAGTAGAACAATCAGCATAACGCGCCAGCCAGGTTTTTCGGTGCCAGCCTTGAAAAAGCACGGGCATTCGCTGACCGATAAGGTCGTCCTGGACGCCATGGGCGGCGATCATGCGCCGCAGGCGGAGATCGATGGCGCACTGGCGGCCACGCGGGACTTCGGTATCGGAGTAGTTCTGGTTGGACAGCGGGAAAAGGTCGTGCCCGAACTGCGCCGCTGTGGCTGGCGTAACGATGGCGATCGGGGGATCGAGTTTGTCGAAGCCCCGGAAGTGATCGGGATGGATGATCCGGTGGCCATCTCGGTCCGGCGTAAGAAAAAGAGTTCTTTGAGAATTGGCGCCCGGCTGGTGGCTGATGGCCATGCGGATGGTTTTGTTTCCGCGGGTAATACCGGCGCCGCCATGGCTACGGCGAAGATGGTAATCGGCATGTTGCGCGGAGTGGATCGACCGGCCCTCGCGGCCATGATCCCGACCAAGACGGGAAAACCCACATTGTTGCTGGACGTCGGCGCGAACGCTGAATGCAAGGCCGAACATCTGGCGCAGTTCGCCGTCATGGGCGATGCCTACTCGCGCGCGGTGCTGGGAACAGCCAAACCCGCCGTGGCCCTTATGAGCATTGGCGAAGAGGAAGCGAAAGGCAACGACTTGACCAAAGAAGCGTTCCCCCTGTTGCGCGCCTTGCCTAACTTAAACTTCGTCGGTAACGTCGAGGGCCGCGATGTTTTCACCGGGGAAGTCGATGTAATTGTGACTGACGGATTTACCGGCAACGTCATGCTAAAGCTTTCAGAGGGCCTGACGGATGCGATGCTTTCAATGATCAAACGAGAGCTGACCGCGTCCGCCGTGACCAAGGCGGGCGCCCTGCTGGCCAAGCCTGCTTTTCGCAATATCAAGAAGCGGCTGGATTATTCAGAATATGGCGGCGTGCCGTTGCTGGGAGTGAGTCAGATAGTGGTGATTGCCCATGGCAGCTCAAACTCGCGCGCCATTCGCAACGCTATTCGCAGCGTGAAAGAATTTTCGCGGCACCATGCCAGCGAACTAATTGAGCGGGGAATAGCCGAGGCTAACATGCGACAGGTCGCGGCGGCGGTGTAGCGCCGGAGTCTGGGGCTTGAAAACGCCGAAGGCGTTGGCTAATTCCAGCCCAGGGTAACACCCTGGGATCACGGTTTGGTTTGAAACGAGAAACACTGAAAGTGTTGACGAAATTGCGAGTACCTTTTCAACCCTTTCAGGGTTGATAACTAAGATAATCCTCCTTCCCAGGGTGTTACCCTGGGCTGGAATTGGCCAACGCCTTCGGCGTTACTCCGGTCGCGTATGAGCCGCGACCGCCATAATTGAGTTTTTACTGAGGGTCCAGATGGCAAAAGTTAACGCCGGCATCCTGGGGACCGGTCATTCGTATCCTGAAGGCATTCTGACGAATGCGGATCTGGAAAAATTGGTAGAGACCTCGGATGACTGGATAACCTCCAGAACCGGGATCAAACAGCGTCGCAAAGCCGGGCCGGATGAGTATACTTCGCAGTTTGCCGTCCGGGCTGCGCGCGCCGCAATCGAGCGGGCCGGCATAGATGTCTCGGAGATTGATCTGATCCTGTGTGCTACGGTAACTCCGGATCAAATCCTGCCGGCTACCGGATGTTTGATTCAGGCTGAGCTGGGAGCGCATAAAGCCGCCGCCATGGATATCGTGGCCGCCTGTTCGGGCTTTCTCTACGGCGTTTCCATGGCCAACTCAATGATCCGGGATGGGCAGACAAAGTATGCGCTCGTCATCGGGGCTGAGATTCTGACACGCTACGTGGACTATACTGATCGCTCAACGTGTGTTCTGTTTGGTGACGGCGCCGGGGCGGCCATTATCGGATCGGTCGAAGAGGGACGGGGTATTCTGGCGTCGCGAATCAGATCCGATGGGCGCTACGAGGAGCAGTTGTTCGCACCGGGCGGCGGCACCAAAGGCGGTTTCAGCGCCGAAACGATCGCGAACGGCGATCATTTTTTTAAGATGAAGGGGAATGAGCTGTTCAGGGTTGCGGTGCGATCGATGACGGACATTTCCCTGGACGTTCTGGGTCAGGCAGGTTTGAAGGCGGACGACGTCGATCTTTTCATTCCGCACCAGGCGAATCAACGGATCACTGATGCCGTGGCCGGCAAACTCAATGTCGAAGAAGCTCGTGTTTATTCGAATATCGCCCAGCATGGCAACACCTCTTCGGCTTCGATCCCCATCGCGCTGGATGAGTGCGTTGAGGCCGGGCGGATAAAAGAAGGCGACATCGTTTTGATGGCTTCCTTCGGCGGCGGTGTGACCTGGGGCGGGACCGTAATGCGCTGGGGCGTCTGATTTCGGATTGCGGAATTCGGATTGCGGATTGAAGAGACTGCGACCATTTGAGTCGAATCGGAAATCGGAAACTGGCGATGGCGTTGGCGTACATTTTCCCGGGTCAGGGCTCGCAGTATGCGGGCATGGGGAAGGATTTAGCCGATAATTTCGCGGCGGCTAAAAGGATCTTTGAAGAGGCGGACGACGCGGTGGGATTTTCCATCTCGCGGCTATGCTTTGAAGGCCCGGCTGATGAGTTGCAGCTAACCGAGAATACACAGCCGGCAATTCTGGCGGTCTCGGCAGCAGCGCTGGCAGTCTTGAGAACCGAGGAATTGGCGAAACCAAATTACGTAGCGGGACACAGTTTGGGAGAATACTCAGCACTGTACGCGGCCGGTTCGCTATCGTTGGCCGATGCGCTGAGGACGGTGCGCGCCCGCGGCCAGTATATGCAGCAGGCGGTTCCCGTCGGTGTTGGGGCAATGGCGGCAATCCTGGGAGCTGAACTTGCCGTCGTCGAAGCAGCCTGCGAAGAAGCCAGGGACGGTCAGGTTTGCAGTCCGGCAAATATCAACTCGCCGGGCCAGATCGTCATCGCCGGTAACGCGGAGGCCATTGACAGGGCCATCGATTTATTGAAAGCACGCGGGGCGAAGCGGGCAGTGAAATTGAACGTTAGCGCCCCTTTCCATTGCGCGCTCATGCAGCCGGCGCAGGAAAGGCTGGCGAATGATCTGGCGCATTTGCAGTTTCAGGAATTGCAGACGCCGTTGGTGAACAATGTGGATGCCGCTGCCAATACGGACGGCGCCCGGGCGCGTGATGCGCTAATCAGGCAGGTCTCGGCGCCGGTTCGCTGGCGGGAATCGGTTGAGTTGCTGCTTCGCGAAGGTGTAAATACCTTCATCGAGGTGGGACCGGGGAAAGTTCTCGGCGGACTGCTGCGGCAAATCGATCGCAGCGTGCAGAGTTTGAATGTCGCAGACGCGGCAAGTTTGAAGGCGACGCTGGCAGCATGCAGCGGCGCCAATTAGGCAGAAAGTTTTTCCATCAATTTTCAGAGGAGCAAACGGAAATGCCCGATCAAGAGATCGAGAACAAGGTAAAGCAAATTATCGTGGACGAGCTCGGTGTGGACGAAAATGAGGTTACACCGAATGCCCGCTTCATCGATGACCTGGGCGCAGATTCGCTCGACACGGTCGAGCTGGTGATGCGTTTCGAAGAAGAGTTCGGCATTGAGATTCCGGACGAGGACGCCGAAAAAATTCAGAGCGTGCGCGACGCCTACAACTATATTGACCAGCACAAGAAATAAGTAAGCGGTGTCGAGCGAAGCCACGGGGTAAACAGAGAGAAGCAGCGCTACTCGCTCCCGACACACCCCTTACGCGATTTCTGATTTCAGAAGGAGATATAGTTTTGACACGACGCGTCGTGGTTACAGGTCTCGGCCTGGTTACGCCGGTGGGTAACTCGGTCGAGGCCACCTGGTCTGCGCTGTTGAGCGGCAAGAACGGCGCCGACTATATCAAGAAGTTCGATGCCGAGAAATTTACCACCCGCTTTGCGTGTGAGGTCAAGGGTTTCGATCCGCTGAACTACGTCGAGAAGAAAGAGGCGCGCAAGATGGGCGCCTTTATTCATTACGCGGTCGCCGCTGCTCAGGAAGCAATGACTGACTGCGGCCTGAAAGTCACAGACGACATCGCCGAGGAAGTGGGCACCTACATCAGCAGCGGTATCGGAGATTTCTGGGCCATTGAACGGGAACACTCAAAGCTGCTGAACGAGGGGCCGGGCCGAGTTTCGCCCTTCTTTATTCCTTCCGCCATCGTCAACCTTGCCTCCGGCCAGGTTTCCATCCGGCACAACGCCAAGGGACCAAATTCGGCTACGGCGACAGCGTGTTCGGCGGGAGCGCACGCCATCGGCGACAGCTTCAAGATTATTCAGCGTAGTGCGGCCGATGTGATGATCTGTGGCGGGGCTGAATCGGCCATCACTCCTATGAGTGTGGCCGGGTTCGCGGCGATGCGGGCCCTGTCTACCCGCAATGATGATCCCACCACCGCCTCGCGTCCTTTTGAGCGTGACCGGGATGGTTTTGTGATCGGTGAAGGCGCCGGAATATTGATCCTCGAAGAGCTCGAGTTTGCGCGCCGGCGCGGAGCAAAGATCTACGCGGAACTGGTCGGCTACGGGATGACGGCGGATGCGTTCCACATAACGATGCCGGACAATACCGGGTCGGGCGCTATCCGGGTCATGCAGCGAACGATGAAGGACGCGGGAGTCGAACCGGAAGAGGTTGGTTATATCAACGCGCACGGGACTTCCACGCCGTACAACGACAAGTTCGAGACCATGGCGATTAAGAAAACCTTCGGGGAGCACGCCTACAAGTTAGCTGTCAGCTCGACCAAGAGCATGACCGGGCATTTGCTGGGGGCGGCCGGCGGCATCGAGGGTGTTTTTTCGGTCCTTGCTCTGCATCGGAATACGCTCTTGCCCACCATTAATTATGTGAACCAGGATCCTGAGTGCGACCTTGATTACGTGCCCAACAAACCGCGCGAAGTAAGAGTGAATTACGCGCTGTCGAATAGTTTTGGATTCGGCGGCACAAACGCAGCGCTCCTTTTTAAGCGATACGAGGAATAAAGATCGTCAGTCGTTAGTAGTTAGTTGTCAGTTGCATGGTCTGTCGGACTATCCCGTGCTGCAACTAACCACTGACAACTGACCACTGACAACGAACAGTATGAAGATTATCGTCATGATGAAGCAGGTGGGGAACAAGGACGCCATCCTGCGCATTAACAAAGAAGGCACCTGGATCGAAGAGGGCGATCTGTCGTTTGAAGTGAATGAATCGGATGGCTATGCCCTGGAAGAAGCCCTCCGCATCAAGGAAAAGGTAGGTGGCGAGGTGGTGGTCTGTTCGATGGGCCCGGCTCGCGCCAAGAGTGTGATCAAGGATGCGCTGGCCCGGGGCGCCGACCGCGCCATTCATGTTCTCGGTGATAACCTGGCCCAGCTGTCTCCTTATGCCGCCGCCAGTGTGCTGGTAGAAGCCGTTAAGAACGAGCAGCCCGATCTGGTGATGACCGGACTACAGTCGGACGATCACGGTTATGGACAGACAGGCGTCATCATGGCCGAGCTTTTGGGCTTTCCGCACGCCACCATTGTTATCGAGGTCGATGCCACGGGGCAGCAGTTACGTGTAAAGAGGGAACTCGAGAGTGGCTGGTACCAGTGGTACACGATGGCCAGGCCCGCGCTGCTTACTATCCAGTCGGGGATCAGCCAGATCCGTTATGCCACCTTGAAGGGCATTATGGCTGCCAAGAAGAAAGAGATTAAGGAAGTCTCAGCTGCCGCCGAGATCTTAAATCAACCGTCACACCAGCGCATTGAAAAGATTTACCTGCCGCAGAAGTCAAAACAGACACAGTTCCTCGGCGGCGGCGATGCGAAAAAGGGCGCGGTAGAGCTGGCGGAGAAACTTCGCAATGAGGCGCGCGTGATTTAGGAAGGGCGCCCAATTCACCACGGCAAGCGTTTACCATAGTCGACATTATGAGCAGCGGCATTCTGATTTTCATCGAACACAAAGCGGGCGTGCTGAACAAGACTTCGCTCGAAGCCATTACGGCGGCGCAAAATCTGGCTACCGACCTGGGGCAACCGGCGATGGCGGTCGTCCTGGCGTCGGGAACGCCTGCGCTCGCTGCTGGTATTGCCGGTTACGAACTGAGTAAGGTTATTAGCCTCGATCAGACGGAGTTGGCTGAGTACACGCCCGATGCTTATGCCTCGGCCATGGAGCAGGTGGTGAAGAATGTCGATCCGCTATACGTGATCATGGCCCACACGTACCTGGTGCGCGACTTCGCTCCCAAACTCGCCGCCCGGTTCGGCAAGGCAATGATCAGTGACTGCATCCGCATGAACAACCAAGGCGGCAAGGTTGTTTTTACGCGCCGTATTTTTCTCGGCAAGTTGGATGCTGACGTTGTCTCTGACGGCGGGGCCCCGGTCTTTGTCACGTTTCAATCGGGCGCCTATCGCGGTGATCAGGCGGTAAAGGGAAGCGGCGCGCCGGTTGAGACTATGGCAGTGACCGTCGGCGAAGTGCGCATGAAGCCTGAGGCGCCGTTCCAGGAAGTGAAGCAAGCGGTTGACCTGAGTAAAGCCAATGTCATCGTGGCTATCGGCCGGGGCATCAAGAGCAAAGACAACATCGCCCTGGCGGAGAAACTCGCGGAAGTGCTGGGCGGCGACCTGGCTGCGTCGCGACCAATCTGCGATGCGGAGTGGCTGCCGATTGACCGGCAAATTGGATCGTCGGGCCAGACGGTCGCGCCCCGCCTCTATGTCGCGCTGGGTATTTCCGGCGCCATCCAGCACCTCGTGGGCATGAAGAACTCCGGCACCATCGTGGCCATCAACAAAGACCCCGAAGCTCCGATATTCGATATTGCGGATTACGGCATTGTGGGGGATTTGTTTGAAGCAGTGCCGGTGTTGACTGAAGAGATCAGGAAGCTCAAGGGTTAGTTGGCGCGCTATGTAGTCCAAAAGCGAGCCTAGTGACCATCCCCCTCCCAGCCCTCCAGCCTGTGTATCCCGCCTCGGCAAACTCTCATTTTGCGTTACAAGAAATTCAGCTAAGACGCTCGCCCATGGTTGTGAGCCCTGACCCTTGAGCATTTTCGTAGGGGCGCTTACTATGTCCATAAGAGGCGATGACTTTGAGCGAAGATCCTACCCCAGAACTCCCGGAAGAACGCTCCTTCGAGGCACGTGTGCTTGCCGAGTTTGCAGCGGTCCGTGGAGAAGTTGCAGCGGTTCGGGCGGATATTGCCAGACTGGATGCACGTCAACAGAAATTTGAAGAGCGCCTTACTACACTCGAAGAGAAAGCTGACTCGCGGCTCAGCGAAACCCGTCCGATTTGGGAAGCGGTCCAACTTGCGATAAAGCACCTGGATTTGAAATTCGATACCGTGCTCAGTGACCTTTACGATGTTCGCACTAACTACAGGGCTTTCGACAAGCGTCTCATGAAGTTGGAGGCGCGATAGGATTTATCTGCGACCCGGTTCCTTCGCATACCAAGTCTGCCAAAAAAGAGCAGGGGGCAAGCCCGCCTTCCTAACTGCAAGTAAGTCCGCTTGAGTCCGAATCTAAAGATCAGAGTCAACGGAGAGGACTTGCAGTCCGGAAGGCGAGCTTGCCCCCGCTCCTGATATTACAAAACCGCTTGGCGCTAGCCCTTTGTGGCTCCGTCTTCTTCTTTGTCCTGAGGAATGATGCCGGCGTTGCTGCCGGCTTCGAGAGCGCCTTTCACAGCCCCGATGGCCGCGCCCATCGCTGCTCCCGCAAGAATCTCTTTTCCGACCTTCTTGGCTTTCTTCACGATCGGGCGCGGCTTTTTCGCGGCCTTAACGATCTTCTTGGCGGTGCGAGTCGTCGATTTCTTCGATGATTTGGCACTCTTCTTCGTGCCGGAACGCTTCTTTGTGCCGGAACTCTTTTTGGCGCCAGTCCGCTTCCTGGCGGCAGAACTCTTCCTGGCTCCCGCCCTCTTCTTAGCTCCGGACTTCTTCTTTGCGCCAGAGCTCTTCTTCTTAGTTGCCATTTCGATCCCCCTCTTGATTGGTATTTTTTGGACGAACTACAGGAGGCAGACTATACAACAATTTCGCCGCTTTGAGACGACGAAGTCGAACCACCTGTCAGCTTAGCCGGTTAGCAAAAATCAGCGTCCCAGGGTCTGGTGCTTTGGTGAGGGCATCATTGACTTAAGATCGTCCAGGACGTCCTTCGGCTTCCAGTCATTCCCGCGATAGAGTTTGTAGAGCTTGCCCTCCGGATCAATAACCACAGTGCGCAGCGAATGAATGACCTCTTCATTACCTGACTCGGCATTGCGGAAATAATTCATGCCGAAAAACTGCGCCATGGCTTTCACTTTGTCCGGGTCTCCGCCCGCGAACTCCCAGTGGTCGAATTTCTCATCCTGATAGCGTTCGGTATGCGCGGCGCCATAACTGCGCAGCACTTTCGAGGTATCATATTCCGGATCTACGGTGACACTTAACAAGTGGGTTTGCTTATAAAGTTCCGGCTGCCGTCGCAATTCCTGGTCGATTTCGTGGAAGTTACTGCTCATCAACGCGCATTGGTCGGGCTGGGGGCAGCGCGTGTAGATGAACGTTATTAACAAAGTCCGCCCTCGATATTGGCCCAGATGGATTTTCTTGCCGTCTTGATTAACGAGAGCGAATTCCGGCACCTCGGCCCCCGGGCCCGGCTCGGAACGCGACTCCGGTTTGGCATTTGGATCAACGACTGGCGCCTTGGTGATGACTGGTTCTTCTATCTGGTGGGAGAGGCCGTCGACCACCAGCACGCCGGCCAGTCGATCGCCGGGCGCCAGTTCAGCCAGGGCCCAATCGTCTTTGATCCGAAAGTCCATGGTCATGGCCGGCATGAAATCCTTGATGTCTTCGTGAGAGATGGTGGCTGTGTGATTGGTTTTGTCCACGGAAACGATCCGCCCGCGGATCTCATAACGCTGGCCTGGCGAAGTTTGTTTGCGACATGCTCCCGTGAAAGCCGGCAGCAACGCCAGCAGGCAAACAGCCGGAGCGAATAGTTCAAGCTTTTGGAGTCGTTTCATTGGATCAAGGAGACTTTACCGTGCAAGAAGTTGATCAGAATACAGGGTTTGGTAAGCCCGGTAGTTGGCCATGACTCGATAAACGTAATCCTTCGATTGGGCGAACGCGATCTCCGGCACATAACGATCGGGATCGTTGGATCGGGCGCGCGCAATCCAGCGGGCCACGTTATCGTCGCCACCGTTATAAGAGGCCGCGACTGCCTGCGGCATGCCGGGAAACCTCTTGAACAGGTTGCTGATGTACTGAGCGCCAAAGAGTATGGAGACGGCCGGGTCGTAAAGTTCTTCGTCGCGAAAGGACGGTTTTCCCAGTTGCCGGGCAATGTCAGCGGCAGTGGCCGAAATAAACTGCATCATCCCCCGGGCCGCAGAAGCCGACTTGGCTTCAGGAAGAAAGGCGGATTCCTGTCGCGCTATTGCCAGGAGGAAACGCGGATCGACGCCGCGCGATGGCGCATTGGCCAGCAGTGCCGGGATATGAGGCGCCGGATAGAGCAGCTCAGCCAGTTGGCGTGGGGCCAGTTGCAGCAGGTAATCGCGCGGAACATTTCTCCACAAGGGCGTGGCGAAGCGGAGCGCCTGATTTGCGTTTCCACCGCGCATGAAGCTGACCGCCAGCGTGTATTGCATATTCAGGGATGACGCCGGCGCGGCGGAACCGCTTGTGTTGGGCGGGGCGGTTTTTGTCTGAGATCCGGTTGGGTCGTTAGCAGCATTGCTGGCTCCCGCTTTCTCCAGCCGCGCGGCCGCAAGTTCCGGGGCGCCTTCGTCGTAGAGGCCGAGGAACAGCAGCTCATCTGCCAGCTTTTGATGAGAAACTTCATTCTCGTTTGTGATTGGGATGTCCGTCGCGCCGGTAACCATCTCCTGACGACCAATAGGAACCAGACTGAGGGCAGGGAAGGAGTTGTATGCCGGCAAGTTCGCATAAGCCCGGCGCGCAATGTCGAGCAGTTCGCGAGTCGCCTCTGTGTCTTCAGTGAGGCGCAATCCGGCTTGCGCGCCCGCGCGAGCTTGCTCGTAGTCACCAGCCTCAAAAGCTCGCCGAACCGAGTCTTTATCTGACTGAAGCGTGCTGGCCATTAGACTCTGTTGTTCTGGCAGGCGGGCGAGCGCGCGCAATCGCAAAGTGGCCTGACCGCCGTAGTACTCGCTGCGCCCGTCGGGAATAGCCACGTAGGCCTCTACAGCTTCGCCAATTCGACCTGACTGTTCCAAGCCGTAGGCACGCAGAAACGCAAGTTCGGCCGCGTTGGTGCTGCCGGACGTCAACGCCCCGCCCAGGTCGCGTTCTTTCTGCAGCACAGCGACGTCAGCCAGGACATCAGCCCACGCACCCTGGGCCAGATGAATTCTGGCTTGCGAGAACAGAGCCAGCGTAGCAGCCAGTTGTCCGGGAAAACGTTCCCGCATCTGGCGCACCCAGGCCAGCGCTTCCGCGTGCCGGCCCGCTTCATGCAGGGCGTCGATGATGTTGAGATAAGGCCGCTCCGGATTCGGAGCATCGGGATAGCGATCGATCAGCTGTTTGTATGAAGCGATCGCATCGTCTGTCCGCTTGAGGCGGTTTTGCGCTCCCGCCAGCATCCCGAGTGCGTCGCGAGCGCTGCCGCTGCCGGCAGACTTAGTCATCACTTGTTGGAACGCTGCTATCGCTTCATCGTACTTCGCTTCCTGAAATAGCCCGCGACCAATCTGATAAAGCGAGTCCGGGACGGATTTGCTTGCCGGGTACGCCTCAACGATCGCCTGGTAGTGCCGGCGGGCGCCAGAAAAGTCGCGATTGAACTGATAGATGTTGGCGCGGCGAAGATGTTCCGGCTCGGCGAGTTTCAACTCCGACGAGCAATCCAGTTCATCGAGCGCGCGCGCGGCCGCCAGCGAATAATCATCCGGCCGGGATGGATCGGTGGCCTCAGTTATCAAGCGGTAGAACGTATCGCGCGCCGCCTGGTTCTGTTTGGAACGAAGATACGCCTGACCGATCAGACTTAAGGCAGCGCGGGCAGTCGGACTCGCCTTAGTGTCGCTGATTCGTCGCAGTGCAGCGATGGTGGCCGGATAGTCGGCACTTTCGAAGAAGCTCTGGCCGAGACGGATTTCGGCGGCGCTGCGATAGAGGCTGGAGGGCGCGCTGGCGATTAGCTGGCGCAGTTGTTGCCGCTCCAGCGTCAGGTTGCCGGAGGCGCGCGCGATCTCAGCCAGGTGCCAAAGCGCGTACTGGTTGAGCGCACTCCTTCTCAAGACGACCGACTGGTAACTTTGAGTTGCGCTTGCGCGGTCTCCCCCACGTTGGGAAAGCCGGGCCAACAAATAGTCGTAATTATTGAGGGCAAAAACGGCGCGATCAGTTTTTTGCAGAGACCGCAGCTCAGTGACAGCGCCACGATCATCGTTACGCTCAATCGCAGCGGCAATTCGCTCCTTATGATCTTGCAGGGACTGTGCCTGCAGGGCACTAAAACTTGTCAGCACAAGCGCGCAGGCGACAGCGCCTCCACTTACCCGGCCCATTAACTTCATGTCTGGAAAATTAACAGCAATCCCACGCAAATAGCAAAATCAGAGGTCAGAACCGCCTGCGGTAGCGGGCGGGCACTCGCGGCCCGGTACCGTTTGCCGTTCGGATGAAGAGGGCCAGCCCGCTACCGCAGGAGGTTCTGACTTCTGACTGGCTTGCCCCCGCTGGTTTATTTGTGTACAAACTTCGCAGCCTGTATTCAGCAAATAATTATCCAACACCGATCAAAGATGAGCACTGCACCACCACAAACTTCGCGAGCTGTCCTCCTGGATGGAAAGAGAGTGGCAGATCAGATCAAACGCGAGGTGGCGGAAGAGGCCGCGCGCCTGTGGCAGGAGCATGGCGTGAAACCGTGCCTGGTGGCTGTGCGCGTGGGGGACGATCCGGCGTCCGCCGTCTATGTGCGAAACAAAGTTCGGGCTTTCGCTGAAATGCAGTTGCGATCGGAGCACGAGGCCCTGCCGGCGGAGACTACCACTGCGCAGCTTATCGCTTTGATTGAAAGTCTGAATGCGCGTGAAGACGTCGATGGCATACTTGTGCAATTGCCTCTGCCAAAGGGAATCGAAGAAGCCGCCATCATTGAGGCAGTCGATCCCTCGAAGGATGTCGATGGATTTCATCCTGTCAACGTCGGCCTATTGGCCATGGGGCGCCCGCGATTCGTGCCCTGCACACCCGCCGGGATTATCGAGTTGCTGGATCGCAACGATATTGCCATCAAAGGCGCGTCAGCGTGCGTGGTAGGACGCAGCCAGATTGTCGGTCGTCCGGTGGCCCAACTATTACTGCAACGCGACGCCACCGTTACCATCTGTCATTCCCGCACCCGCGATCTGGCTGAAGTGACCCGACAGGCAGACATTTTGATCGCCGCGATGGGCCGACCTGGCTTCATCAAGGGCGAGCACATTAAGCGAGGTGCGACCGTAGTAGATGTCGGTATTAACCGCATTACCGATCCGCAAGCGGCCCGCGAATTATTCGGAGCCGACGCAGAAGATCGCGTTGCAGCACTCGAAAAGCGAGGCTACACATTGGTCGGTGACGTTCACCCAGCCGAGGCCAGCGTGGTGGCCGGCTGGATTACTCCAGTGCCCGGTGGCGTGGGACCTTTAACGATAGCGATGCTACTGCGCAATACATTACTCGCCGCCCGTTGGCGCCGAGCGTTGTAATTGTAGGGGTGGCACTCCGTGGCCGCCCCTGTTTTGGTCACCACCCATTGACCCTCAGGGCAAAGAGCGGGGCGGCCACGGAGTGCCGCCCCTACAAATCCTATGTTACGAGTTGGATTGACGGGATCGATCGCGGTGGGAAAGTCTTTCGTCCTCGGCGTGCTCGCGGGGCTGGGCTGCCGCGTGGTTGATGCCGACAAGACGGCGCGTGAAGTGGTGGCAATCGGCAGCCCCGGCTACACCGCGGTAGTTGAAGCCTTCGGAGAAGAGATTTTGAAACCTGATGGGACCCTGGACCGGCCGAAACTTGGCAGGGTCGTATTCGCCGATGACACTCTCCGGCAGCAACTAAACTCTATCCTTCATCCCTTCATTATGGCCCAGCAGGATGCGCTTATGAGTCGCTGGGAACAGGAAGATCCAGAGGCGATCGGCGTAGTGGACGCAGCCTTAATGATCGAATCGGGAGGATACCAGCGCTTCGACAAACTGATCGTCGTGCATTGCCGTCCGAAGATTCAGTTAGAACGACTGATGTCGCGAGACTCAATGACCCGCGAAGAAGCCGAACAGCGCATCGCGGCACAGATGCCGCAGGAAGAGAAGAAGCGTCACGCCGATTACCTGATTGATACCTCGAATGGTTTTGAATCTGCGCGCACTCAGACGGAAGAAATCTATCTCGTGTTGCAGAATATTGAATCATATTAACGGGCCCTACCCTGAAGTTAATCACACGGAGCCGGACTACTGGTCTATAATCAGCGAGCGCACATCGACCCTCGAACGAAAGTCAGGTAGTCCGCTGAGGGAGCTGTTTATGTCCATCGATTCAAATCAAAAGGTTCGGCTCGGATTATTGCTGGCAGCACTGGCCCTGGCCGTAGCCGGATGTGCGGCCTCCGCCAGGGACGAAGCATTCTTTGGCAAGACTGTGCCGCCGGAGCGAAACATACTTCGCTACATCACCGGCGATGAACCTGAATCCCTGGATCCTCCGGTCAGCACCGGGCAGCCTGAGGCCCGGATATACATGGCGCTGTTCGAAGGCCTGGTCGAGTATGCTCCTAAAACCATGAAGCCCATCCCGGCGATAGCAGAGCGTTGGGACACTAATAACGACTCGTCGGAGTTTACTTTTCACTTGCGCCGGAATGCTCGCTGGTCTAATGGCAATGCGATTACCGCACAGGATTTTCTTTACAGCATTCGTCGCGGGTTGGCCCCTGAATTTGCTTCCCGGAACGCCTACCTCGCCTACTACATAAAATATGCGCAGGCCTACAGCGAAGGCGAAGTGTTTGTTCGCGATCCCAAAACGAATATGTTTCTTCTGGCTGCTGACTTTGCCGCACCAGCAGGGGATGGGTCTGCACCGCCACCGACATCGCTAAGTCAGAAGCCTACCTCGTTAGGGGCTGAGTACACGCCAACAAAAGAAGAGCCCACGCCGGACCCGGACTCAGCCTTTCACCAGCTTATTCACTCCCCGCAACGACTGACGCTGCCGGGCGCTGAGAAGGCCAGAGCGAAGGTGGTCGACGCAAATCCGAAACTCAAGGCGGCGGTCGCGGGAAAAGAGTTCGTTAAGGTCAAACCTGATGATATCGGCATAGAGGCAATCGATGATTACACCGTGCGAATTTCGCTGGCCCAGTCGGCGCCGTTCTTTGTAGGGCTATTGGCCCACCAGTTTTTCCGCTTTGTCCCGCGCCAGGCCATCGAACAATACGGTAATAACTGGACGCAACCCGGAAATATTGTGACGTGCGGTCCTTTCAAACTTAAGACGTGGCGGCCGTATCACCAGATAGTAGTCGAGCGAGATCCCATGTACTGGGATGCGCAAACTGTAAAGTTGGACGAGATCTATTTTTACCCGCTGCTTGATTACCCGACGATCATGAATCTCTATAAGGTGGGTGAAGTCGATGCCATTCTTAATCACGCCGTGCCCAATGCCTGGCTTGAGGTGATCAGAAACAAGAAGGACTACATGGATTCTGTCGAAGCGGCGATCACTTATATCCAGATCAATGTTACTAAGCCGCCCATGACTGATGTACGGGTTCGCAAGGCCTTCAATCATGCGGTTGACAAGAACGCGTGGGCTAGCTGGCGCAAGATCGTTAAGCCGCTGACTGCATTCACACCGGAGGGAATTTTTCCGGGCTATCCCCAACCCAAGGGGGATCAGTTTGACCCCGAGCGGGCAAGACAATTGCTTGGCGAGGCTGGTTTTCCTGTCACCCGAAAGGCCGATGGCAGCTTTGAATCAAAGAGTTTTCCGGTGGACCAGGTGGAGTTTATGTACAATACCTCTGACGCGAACAAAGCGCTGGCTGAATTTGTGCAGGCCCAATGGAAGCAGAACCTTGGTATTACTGTGCGGCTGAGAAACATGGAAAGTAAGACCTTTCTCGCCGCGCGGTCGAAACTCGAATACAAAGGCTTCTCCCGGGCAGGCTGGTCAGCCGACTACCTGGATCCGTTTACTTTCCTCAGTCTGTTCTATACGGGTGGCGAGAGTGGCACAGGCTGGACTGACGCTAAGTTTGTGGCAATGGTTGACGAGGCCAATCGCACGATAGATCCGCAGAAGCGCTATGAGGTATTAGCACAAGCAGAAAAAATCATCCTGGATGCACAGCCCGTTATTCCTTTGGACACTCCGGCAGTCAACTGGGTAAAGAAGCCGTACGTTAAAGGCATGTACCCAAATCCGGGTTCGCTGTTTGCCTGGAAATACGTTTACATCGAGCGGGATCCGGCGCATTGGGATTATTCAACACCCAGCATGGCGGAATAGTCATTAGCCGCAGATCTACGCGGATGAACGCGGATTAAAACCACTAATTCAAATCAGTTAGCAAATGTTCTTTTCTGATCTGTTTTTGTCCGCGTTAATCCGCGGCTAACTTAAAACATGCTGCGATTCATCATTCGCCGTCTGATTATTACCATACCCTTAATCCTCATTGTCATTTCCATCACCTGGGGTTTGATCAGGCTGGCGCCGGGAAACTTCTATTCAGGCGAGAAGCGGCTTCCTGCAGGTATTGAAAAAAACATCCGGGAAAAGTACGGCCTGGATAAACCGTGGCACGTGCAATACGGCAAGATGATCTGGAACATCGTCCGGCATGGAGATTTTGGCACATCGCTGAAGTACGAAGGCCAGTCGGTTAACAAGATCATCTGGCGCTCGTTTCCCGTATCGGCCACCGTGGGGATTCTGGCTTATCTTCTGGCGCTAATCATTGGAGTTACTGTCGGTTCAATCGCCGCCCTAAAGCAGAACTCGCGCGTGGACTATGCCTCCATGACTCTGGCGATGCTGGGCATATCCGTTCCTAATTTCGTGCTGGGCCCGTTGCTGGTGCTCATGTTTTCGCTGACGCTGTATTGGCTGCCGCCATCGCGTTGGGGTGGTTTCCCCAGCTGGAGTCTGGTGTTGCCCGTGCTCACCCTCTCGGCAATCTATATGGCCTACATTGCCCGCCTGACCCGCGCCGGGATGCTGGAAGTGCTGCGATCAGACTACATCCGTACCGCTCGCGCCAAGGGTTTAAGTGAAAAAACCGTCTTGATTCGACATGCTTTGCGTGGAGGTCTAATGCCGGTGGTCTCATATACGGGACCGGCCCTCGCCTTCCTGCTGACCGGCACGGTTGTAGTAGAGCGGCTCTTCGTGCTGCCGGGGCTGGGCAACTACTTCATACAGGCTTCGCTGAATCGTGATGAGCCTCTGCTGATTGGAATTGTTGCCTTCGTTGCCATCACCCTTTTGCTGATGAATCTTCTGGTGGACATTGCGTATGCCTATCTCGATCCACGAGTGCGTTATTGACGATCTTCGAGTCCAGGCTTGCAGCTAACTTGAGATGAAAGACGACCCAACACGACGCGACCCCGGATCTACGAAGCCAGCAATCACGCCGCTGGGAACTCCGGCAGGGGATCTGCCTGATCCGGATATTCTCCATACGGGACCAGAACTAGCCGTGGGTGAGGGCGATGTTCGATCGGCCGAGGCCGGCGAATTCGTGAAGGGCACATCGCTATGGCGGGATGCCTGGCGCCGTTTGTTACGAAACAAACTCGCCGTCTTCGGATTGATTGTTGTTTCGATTGTGATCGTGGCGTCGCTCTTCGGTCCGTATGTGATTAAGAAAACCACCGGGTACGCGCCTGACTACATACCGACCAACGATACCAGGTTGATTAAGTCGTTCCCTCCCTTTACCGGGCCCGACGGTAAGTTCTCATGGACGCACCCGATGGGTACGGACAATGCGGGACGCGATATGTTGGCGCGAGTGCTCCAGGGTGGTCAGATATCTTTGATGGTCGGGATCATTGCCACGCTCGTGTCGCTGATAATCGGGGTTAGCTATGGAGCGATTGCGGGATATCTCGGTGGACGAGCTGACAACATCATGATGCGTC
The DNA here is from genome assembly GCA_039933315.1 of Pyrinomonadaceae bacterium. Lineage (GTDB taxonomy): Bacteria > Acidobacteriota > Blastocatellia > Pyrinomonadales > Pyrinomonadaceae > DASXRU01. Next base: position 9,687 of record JBDTOI010000029.1, on the reverse strand, counting down.
TGGTCGATGTCCTTTATTCGCTGCCGTACATCATCCTCGTGATCGTCCTGCTGGCAATGTTTGGCGGCAAATCACCTGTGGGCCAACTGATACTGCTCTTCATCGCCCTGGGTTCCGTGTCGTGGTTGACGATGGCGCGAATTGTGCGGGGGCAGGTCCTGTCGCTGAAGAACCAGGAGTTTGTGATGGCGGCACGGGCCACCGGCGTTTCCACGCCCCGGATTATCTTTCGTCATATCGTGCCGAACACCCTGGGCCCGGTGATTGTTTATGCCACGCTGACCATTCCCACCGTGATGCTGACAGAAGCATTTCTCTCGTTTCTCGGCTTTGGCGTGCAGCCGCCACTGGCCTCATGGGGCAGTCTGGCCACTGACGGGATTCAAAACATCGCAATCTTTCCCTGGCAACTGATCTTTCCCGGCGTCACCATGGCCTTAACGTTGTTCTCGTTGAATTTTCTCGGCGACGGTTTGCGCGATGCGCTCGATCCACAGATGCGGCGCTTCTAAGGTGGGCGGAGTGTTTCGAATGTATGAGAAATGAGATATGGAAAATGGATTTCGCCGGCAACAATAAATGACTAGCCCTATCCCACTTCTAAGCATCCGCGATCTGCGCACCTACTTCGAAACCGAAGATGGCGTGGTCAAGGCTGTCGATGGAATAAGTTTTGACCTCGAGCGGGGCCAGACGCTGGGTATAGTAGGCGAGTCAGGCTCAGGTAAGTCAGTTGCCAATCTTTCAATAATTCGCCTCATTCCGGAGCCGCCCGGCAAGATCGTTTCCGGCCAGGTGCTCTTAAACGGACAGGACATTCTTTCCTTGTCACGGGAACAGTTGCGCAAAGTACGCGGCCGCCGTATCGCGATGATCTTCCAGGATCCGATGACTTCGCTCAATCCCTTCCTGCGTATATCCAAACAGTTAATGGAGATCACGCAACTGCACCTGGGTTACTCAAAAAAGCAGGCTTACCAGCACGCTGTCGAGATGCTCGAACTGGTCGGCATCCCCGATGCGCGCGAACGCGTTGATAGTTATCCGCATGAGTTCTCCGGAGGCATGCGCCAGCGCGTCATGATCGCGATGGCCCTTTCGTGCAAGCCGGAACTGTTGATCGCGGACGAGCCGACAACCGCGCTGGACGTCACGATTCAAGCGCAGATCCTGGAACTGATAAGGAAGTTGAAAAGCGAAACGGGAACCAGCGTGATTTTAATTACACATGACCTGGGAGTAGTGGCCGGTATGACCGACCATATCATCGTGATGTATGCCGGGAAGGTGTTCGAGCAAGCATCGACCGCGGAGCTTTTCGCTTGTCCGGGCAACCCCTACACCAGGGGATTGCTCCGGTCGGTGCCCGATCCGACAGTTGATAAGGAGCAGCTCTATCAAATTCCCGGGCTGCCTCCGGACATGGCGAACTTGCCGGCGGGCTGCCCGTTCGCTCCGCGCTGCGATCGAGTAGAGGATATCTGCCGCCGCGAGTTTCCACCCTTCGTCGAGCTGAAACCGGGACACTACTCGTTATGTCACTTTGCTGAAGATGTCTACCGTCAATCCTGCGAGGAGCAGCCGCCCGTAGCGAGAACCGTCCCATCGCCGTAAAGATCCTGCATATGACTTCTTACCCTACTAGCAGTGAAATGCAGGCGATGCCTCGGACCGGCAACGGACGCGATCCTTTGATCGCGATCCGTGATCTTAAAGTCCATTTCGATCTCGGCCACGATCCAAAGGACCGCAGGCACCTGGTAGTAATGTTGGTTGGCGTACTCTCTTTAGTGGTTGCAGGCGCCATTGGTTTCAAAGGCGGTTCGGCGCTAATCGGGTCGTTCGGGCTAGAAACCGCCGGATGGAAAGCAGTGGCAGTCAGGTTGGCAACCACTATTATTGCCGCCTTGCTGGGCTATGCCATTGGCAAGCGAGTTACGGAATCGTTGATAGGAAAACCGGCCAGGCGTTCCGTGAGGGCAGTCGATGGCGTATCGCTGAATATCTATGAAGGCGAGACCCTCGGCCTGGTTGGTGAATCCGGCTGTGGCAAGTCAACGCTCGGCCGGGCCATCCTGCGCTTGAACGAGCCCACCTCCGGTCATGTCCTTTTTCGCGATCGAGATCTCGCGACTCTGTCCGCCAGAGCCATGCGCGACCAGCGCCGTCATTTACAAATCATTTTCCAGGATCCCTATGCGTCGCTTAATCCGCGGATGACGGTAGCCCAGATTGTGGGCGAGCCGCTGCAGACCTTTCGTCTGGCAAGGGGCACGGCCGCCATTAAGAGGGTGCAGGAGTTAATGGAGACTGTGGGGCTCAGCCGGCGCTTTGTGAAACGGTATCCGCATGAGTTTTCCGGAGGCCAGCGCCAGCGGATCGGAATCGCGCGGGCCCTCGCGGTCGATCCTGATTTCATAGTCGCAGATGAACCGATCTCCGCGCTCGATGTTTCAATTCAAGCTCAGATAATGAACTTGCTGGAGCGGCTGCAACTGGAAAAGAATCTCACGTATCTTTTTATATCGCATGACCTGCGCGCCATTCGCCATCTTTCCGATCGAATCGCTGTCATGTATCTGGGAACAATCGTCGAGCTGGCGGCGGCCGAGAATGTTTATGCGGATCCCCTCATGCCCTACACCAAAGCACTGATCTCGGCGGTACCCGTGCCGGATCCAGCCATTGAGGCTACCCGAAAACGTGTGGTTCTGGAGGGTGACGTACCGTCACCGATCAACCCGCCTCCGGGCTGCCGTTTCCACACCCGTTGTCCTTATGCCATCGCGGCTTGCCGGGAGGTTGAGCCGCCCCTTTGGGAGATAAAGCCCCAGCACTTTGCTGCCTGTATACGAATCAGCCCGGATCAGCCTGATATCGATCTGGTCGCTCCCGGTGAGGCTCCCGGCCTGGTAGCCGCTCAGCGGGTCGCGCAGGCGTGAAAAACCATGTTCATTCGTCGTATAGCATAGAAGTACATTGTCGCGGTCGGTATCGTCACGGTGATTCAGGCGGGCTCAGACCTAAGCGCCTGGCACAAGTTACCCGGGAAAACTATACTCAGCCTTTGAAGGTGGCCAGTTCATCCCCCGACCCCGTAATGCAGGCGCATTTCCACTGTGCCTGTCGATTCTTTTGCGAGCCCAGCCTGCCTACAACATTTCGGGTCCGATCAACGTGAGATACGAAGCAATGGAAGAATCTGCTGCGCCTGGGCCGAATATTATTCAGGAGCAACCGGAGCGCGCGCCAAAAGGTTGGCGCGACACGCAGGACTCCATCGCGGGCAGCTCCGGATTGTCATTGCTCCTGGTGGACGGCATTCAGCCGCCGGCACTCGTCGTATCCAACAACAACTCGATTTGCCAGGCCCTGCAATCTTCCGCAGAACACGTCCGGCTTTGCGATCCCTTCTGCGGCGAAGCTCATCGCCGGGCGATCGGCGCCGGGACCATAACGCACTACCGCTGCCATGCCGGGCTGCATTGTTTTGCCATGCCCCTCGATCTGGGCGACCGCCGGCAACTGGCTGTCATCGGCGGCAGGGCTTTTGTTACCAGCTCCGACTATCGCGCCACTGCTGAGCGCTTCCGCCAGGGCGACTTGCACGAGTTACTTTCGACAGACCTTTTCGGCAATGTCATCTTTGCCAGCGAACAGGATCTCGATCACACCGCAATTCGCCTGGGCCAGGCAGCGAAAGAATATGAGCAGGCCATGGCAGCCAGCCGGCAGGAAAGCGTATCGGTCACTACTCCCTTGAGCGAGGAATTGCACTCAGAGGTCTCACGCCTGCGCGGCGAGCTGGAAAGACGTACGCGCTTTGCCGACTCGGTGCAAAACTTCAGCCGGGAAATTGATTCAGTGGAGCCGGAAAAAACATATGCGTCGATACTCAAGCATTCGACCAGACTGTTGCGCGCCGAACGAAGCTCGCTCTGGGCCTTCGATGAAAGCGCCAACGAGCTGGCCGTGAAGGCCGCGCTGGGGATGCCGGAGGATATCAGCGAGGTCAGGCCTATTCGGTCAGGCGAGGGCATCCTGGGCGGAGTCATCAGCAAAGGCGAGCCGCTGGTAGTGCGCGACCTCGAGGATATCGGCAGAGTTGCCGCAGCCGAGCGCGCTTATAAAACTAAATCATTCATCAGCTTTCCGATCAAACTGGGTAACCGCAAGATTGGCGTGCTGAACGTAACCGACAAGGCGGGCGGCGGCGCCTATGACGATATCGATCTTAGTTTGATCGAATCGATTGCGCCGCAAATGGCCATGGCGCTCGATCGGGCTGAGTGGCAGGAGAAAGCCACTGAGTTCCAACTGATGTCGATCACCGATCCGCTGACGGGATTGCTTAACCGGCGCTACCTGGAAGAGCGGCTCAACGAGGAACTTAGCCGCTCGCAACGCTACGGTTATCCGATGAGCTTCATGATGATCGACATTGACGACTTTAAGCACTACAACGATCAGAACGGGCACCAGGCCGGGGACCATGCGCTACAGCTGACGGCCCACTGTCTCAAGTCGTCGCTTCGTCTGGCTGATGTCGCTTCCCGTTACGGCGGTGAAGAGTTCTGCATCCTGCTGCCGCAGACCGCGCTGGATGAAGCGGCCGTCATCGCGGATCGCATTCGTCACCAGATTTTCAGCACCAGTTTTCCTCACGGCAAAGGACAGCCGTTGGGATCCCTGACTGTCAGTATCGGATTGTCTTCCTATTCCCAGTACCTCGCGTCCCCCAGCGCGGTTATTCGGGCCGCTGATCGGGCTCTCTATCGAGCCAAGAGCACCGGCAAGAACCGCATTGTCGCTTACCGGGATCCGGTGAAGAGAGGACCGGAGGACGAGCCGCTGAACCTCGGCTGAAGCATGGAGAAGCATCGCATTCTTGGGAGGGTGTCCGCGGACGAATTCGTCGGCCGCGCGGCCGAGCTGCAACAGATTGTGCGGCACGCCATGCGTCCGGACGCCCGCGGATTGCTTCTACTGCTGGCCCCACCCGCCGGTGTCTCCGAGCTCCTGCGTCAGTCCTATGATGAGCTTTTCAAACTACAGGGGAATGTCGTACCCGTCTATTTTGCTTTAACTCGCAATGATGTCACCGCGGTTGAAGCGGCCCGGCAATTTTTCCAGACTTTCGTCCGGCAATGCGTGGCCTTCCGCAGGAATGATCCGGCGCTGGCTGAATCATCAGCGACCCTGAATGATCTGGCGGAGCTGTCAACTCCCGCGGACTTCGAATGGATCGAGCGCCTGCTGGAGTCTTACCACCGAGAGGTAAATTCCGGCGACGATCGATCGCTAATAAGATTTTGTTTTGGCGCGCCGCAGCGAGTGGGCCCGGTCACCCGCGTCTTTACCATGATTGACTGCGTGCAACTGGCGGAACAACTCGGAGGCAAAGTGGCCCTGGGTCCGGAGATCGCCGATGTCTTCATGCGTTCCAGTGGACCGTTTGCCCTCGCCGGGCTGCGGCGGCAGATTCTGGACGTGGTTCATCGCACTACTGATGGCCTGGAGTCAGTGGAAATCTTAAGGCTGGAAAAGTTGAGCGACGAAGATACGAGGGCGCTAATCGGGCACATCGCCCGCCGCCAGCGCGTCCGTATCAGCGACGAGGTCATCGATTTACTCGCCCAACAGTTAGACGCGAGTCCTTTCTTCATCACCGCAATGGTTCAGGCGGCCAGAGACCGCGGCACGCCGCTAACCAGCTTTCTTGAATGCCAGCGCCTTTATGTGGACGAACTAATGGGCGGAATCATCAGCCGGCACTTCAGCTCCGTGCTGGATGAGATTGTGCCGCAGCCAAACGTGCGCAAATCGTTACTGCGGGTCCTGCATGAGACCGCGGTAAGCGATGGGCACAAGTCGTCACTCTGGACCTGGAAGAAACGGCTGGGGGTCGAGTCGGACCAGTTTCAGCGAATCATGCACTTACTCCACATACATGAACTAGCTAACTCGAGCACGACCTTCGTTGAGCTCGGCGAGTCGGCCACGGTGTGGACCGATTATCTTCGCACACGCTATCGCATTGAGGTGACGGGCGAAAGCAGGGCCCTGGTGGTGGCCAGTACCTTGTTGGAAACACTGAGGCGGGCGCCGCGCACCATGGAGCGAAAATATCGTCAGGAAGCCGCGCTGGGATTGCGCGACCTGCTGGCGCGCTTCAATTCCCAGCGCGTGCCGGCCACCTTGCTGCAATACGATCGCTTCCGCGATTCGTATAAGGGCGTGGATGATGAAGAGCTGAATGCCGGTCTCGAGGCCGAGCCGGATCTGGTGCGATTACCGCAGGTGGCGCACGTCGCCAGTTGTGCTTCATTCGTTGGCGCCATGCGGGACAAGTGTGACGAAGAACGTTGTGCAGTAGCGCACGGCTTCGATCCCGCTGACTACACGCCCGGCCACGAAATTGTCTGGCTGGCGGCTGAAGTCGAGTCGAAGTTGGAAGCAAGTCGTGAACTGACAGCAGAGTGGCTGGATCGTCTGAACTCTCTGGCGCAAGAGTGCTCGTTTAGCCGGGTGAAGTTATGGTTGGTATCCAATGAAGGCTTCGCTCCAGAAGCCTGCGAGCTGCTGAACGAGCGCGAGGCGTATAGCTCCAGCCGCCGGCAACTCGAATCGCTGACGGCGCGCGTGCATCCGCAAGCCTCGATCAGAGAGGCGGGAGCGGCAGATGAGTATGAGATGGTAATTCCCATGGGTGCCGACACGGAGCTTATCGCAGCGCATACCGCGGAACAAATCGCCCGCCGGATAAACTTCCGTCCGGAGGCAATTAATCAGATCAAGACGGCGGTAGTGGAAGCCTGCATCAATGCTGCCGAGCACAGCCTCAGCCCGGATCGAAAAATTTATCAGCGCTTCAAGATTGAAAATGATAAATTGGTCGTCACCATATCGAGCCGCGGCGTAATGGCGCCGAAGATGCAGGGAACGAACGGCCAGACCGTCCGCCCGGAGGATGAGGGGACTAAGGAAAGACGCGGCTGGGGATTGCAACTAATTCAGACCCTGATGGACGAAGTTGAATTCGAACAGGTCGATGACGGTACGCGCCTGCGCATGACAAAGTACGTCCGGAAGTAGATAGTGAAAACGTGACCGGAAAGCGAACTGAGAGTTATCATTAATCATTTATCATTTTTCATCTGCCATTCATCTACTGGCGTTCAGACGGGGCCATCAATGAAAAATGAAAAACGTGATATGACATATGAAAAATTCCGGGGTTTTGGTTTGACGGTTTACTGTTAGCGGTTTCCAGTTTACGATGCACTGTCGGTAGGTAAGAAGGGGGGGTCTTACTGAAGATGACAGAAACAGCAGGCGATGCTGTGCGTTCGCGCTGTATCGGCGAAACGACAGTCATATACGCCAGCGATTACCTGAATAAGCTGAGCGGCGAGCGCATTGAACGGGAATGCCAGCGCCAACTCGAGTCAGGATGCCGCTCGCTGGTGATCAATTTCAGAGACACCGAACTGGTAAACAGCATCGGCGTCTCTATTCTTATGGGCGTGATCGACACCGCGGAAAGAAACAACGCCCAGCTCGTATTCTCCAACGTCAATAATCACACGGTCGAGTTGTTCCAGATGCTGGGACTAACCCGGCACGTGGGGCTGGCCCAGGACGAACAGGACGCGCTGGGATTAATCACTGCAGAGCGCCTATAGGACATATACGATCTATAGGACCAATAAAGATGGCTTTTGAAACTCAAAGACTGATTCATACGTTCGCCGCCCTTTCCGACCTGGGCCAGGAGATTGCCGATCAGGGTGATTTCCAGGAGATGGTACGCGGTTCCTTCCACCTGCTACTCGGGTCGCTCGCAATACGCCGCGGCGCGCTGGCGGAGTATGACCGGCGGCAAGGCGTGATGCGCTTCATCGCCACGCGTGGTCTTGGCAGTGAATTTCCTGATCTCCTTCCTTTGAGCACGGAAGAGACGAGACTTCTTTTCGAATCAAATCCGGGGGCCGTCCAGGCAGATCGCCCGGGAGTGGATCCGGTTGGCACTTATACTCGCGTGCTTGAACAAATGGGGGTTGAGCTTTCTATCCCGCTGGTAGTGCGCGGCGATGTGATTGGCCTGGTCTTGCTGGGTGAAAAGGCCAGCGGCGAGCCCTTCAGTAAAGAGGACCGGGAATTACTGCAGTCGATGTCCCGCCATATTGGCGCCGGCATCAAGACCCACCGGCTGATGGAAGAGCTGGAACATAAAGCGGAAGAGAACCGCCAGCTCTATGATGGCCTGCGAACGATCTACAAAGACACCGTACGCGCTTTTGCCGCCGCCATAGACATCAAGGACAAGTACACGCAGGGCCATTCGGAGCGCGTGGGCCGCTACAGTGAAATCATCGCCCGCGAGCTGGGTTGGAGCGAGGATCGTGTCGAAGGAATCGCGATTGCCGGCTACCTGCACGACATCGGCAAGCTAATTGTCGAGCGCGACATCATCAACGCCCCGTATCGCATCAACGCCAAGGAATCGAAGGAACTGAATCAGCATCCCGCTGCCGGCTTCGAAATCCTCGAGCCAATCCATCACCCGTACGCGGACATTCCGCTGATGGCGCGTCATCACCACGAGCGGCTTGACGGCCGTGGCTACCCTGATGGTTTAAAGGGCGACGAGATTTCGATTGGCGCGCGCATCGTGACGCTGGCGGATTCATTCGACGCCATGACCACTGACCGGCCTTATCGCAAACGCCGTACGATGGAGGAAGTAGTGGTGGACCTGCGTGCCTGCACCGGAAAACAGTTTGCGCCGGAAGTAGTCTGTGCACTTTGCCGCGCGCTGCTTAAGGAAGTAAATGGCGAGACCAACGAGCGCCGTTTTCTCAAGCTGCTGGGCAAAGGCTACATCGAGAACGAGCGCATCGCGCCCTTGATCGCCGAATTGATCTCCGAGCTCGATCCTCAGGAGTCTTCCAAAGCCGCCGGTACTTTCTGAACTAAAACGAGCGGCAGATTCACGCGGATAATCGCAGATCAGAACAAAGCTAAAAATCAGTTTCTTCTGTTCTCCTGATCCCGTTTACGGCACAGCCTGCGACTGGTGCCGACCGGCCGCGGTCATGGCAAAACCTCCCCTCAGAGTTGGCCAATTTCACGGATTGTGTGGTACTTTCCGTGCTGCTTAAAAAGATCTTGAGTTCCTTCTGTAGACGCATTCAGAAAACTGACTCAAGAGTTACCAGCGACCCGCTCCCAGGGCCTATTCCATGGGCGCGGTCGTCTTTTTTGGGTGGTAACAAATCGACCCTACTCATCCTTTTTCTTTCCTTTAGCAAGGGGTCCTCCGTTTGCACCTGACTCGTGCCTTAAGTTGATATCTCCCGGAGCAGGGCGCGATTTCCACGCACAATTGGTACCAATATGAAATCCTCGTTCTTCAGAAAGCACAGTTCACGAAGAGCTGTAGTTCTGGGATTGCTGCTCGCGCCTGCCCTCGCAATAATTTTCCACAATCGTTTAGTCGACGCCTCGCCAGCGGGACCACCAGCGAATGGCCGCCAGATGGCAGTTCCGCAGCCGCCTACTTCGGCTGCCATTGCCGCGCGTTATGGCCAGTTACCGCTGCGCTTTGAAGTGAATAAGGGACAAAGCGATCAGCGCGTCAAGTTTCTATCTCGAGGACCGGGATACGATCTGTTTCTTACGGCG
>JBDTOI010000028.1:0-31925 GCA_039933315.1 Pyrinomonadaceae bacterium | reverse complement strand
GCGCCTGCGTTACTCGACCGAAGGTCGCGCCAAGAAAGTGCGCATCGAAGGGCTCTTTTTCCCGGCGCTGGTCAGGCTCGGGTATCGAGTTCCGGTCGCTGGTTACCTGCTGAATCTGGCGGTGGCATTGGCGCGCCTGCCAAACTCGATTCGCCGGCGGCAACAATTCGAAGCGCATGTCATGATCCAACAGGACCAGATCGTTGAGTATGCGAATCATGTAAGAGAAGCGCTGGAAAGTCTGAGTGTGAACACGTCGGCAGCCCTGGCCCGGTTACAACAGTCAACGGAACAGCTTGTTCAAACTAATGAGCAGCAAGCTGGTGAACAACGAGAGCGCAGCGAAACTTTGGCCCGCGGGCATGAGCAACAGCAGCAGGAGTTGGCGCGCGCACACAAGGAACAACTGGATTCCATTGTCCACCGTCAGCAGGAAGAGATCGAAACCCTGACGCGCGACTACCGGCAATCGCTGGAAATTTTTGCCAACGAACAGCGGCTCGCTGTGACCGCGACCCAGGCGGAACTGGACCAGTTAGAGAAACGGGCGCAGGCTCAGGATCTTGAAAGCCAGGCGATTCGCGCGCAGTTGCAGGATGAAACCGGCCTGCTGGAGAGCAAACAGGCTGAAGTACGGACCAGGTTGGAAGTTACCGAGAAATAGTTGCGGACAGAGTTGGCGCGCATATTCGCCAAACAGCAGGAGGTTCGTTCCGAGCTGGTAATGCAGGCCCAACGCACCAATGTGCTGCTGGAGAAGGCAGGAGAGCAGCTATCCGGCTCCGGCAGCCAGGATTCTCTGCAGGCGATGGCGCAAGAAGCGAGTCATACGCTGGATGCTTTCTATCTGGCCCTGGAAGAGCAATTCCGCGGCAGTCGTAACGAGATCAAGGATCGACTTGGAATCTACCTTCCCTTGATTGCGAACGTGGGTATTGGCACGGAAGAAAGGCCCATACTGGATGTCGGCTGCGGCCGAGGTGAATGGCTGGAACTGCTTCGAGAAAACGGATTGCAGGCTCGCGGTATTGACTCTAATCGCATGCAGGTGACCCAGTGCCGCGAGTTGGGTCTGGCAGCAGAAGAGGCGGAGTTACTGGCTTACCTTCGGCGCCTGCCGGATTCGTCATTAGGCGCCGTCACGGGCTTTCATATTGTCGAGCACCTGCCGATCGAAACTCTGGTCGCTTTTCTGGATGAGACGGTGCGAGCGGTAAAGCCTGGAGGTGCCGTTATCTTTGAAACACCTAATCCGCAAAACGTGCTGGTGGGTTCCTGCAACTTCTATTTCGATCCCACACATCGCAATCCCTTGCCCAGCCCGGTGTTGCAATTTCTGCTCGAGTCCAGGGGATTTCAACGCGTGCAGGTCCTCAAACTTAACCCCTCGGATGAAGCTCCGGTTAAGGGGAACACCGATCTCGCTAAGCGCTTTAACGAGTATTTCTATGGGCCGATGGACTATGCCGTCCTGGGGTGGAGGGCGTAGCGATGCGTGTTCTGATCGGCACCACTCATGTTCCATTCATCCGCGGGGGGGCCGAAGCCCATGCCGAAGGATTGCGTGACGCGCTTATAGCCGCTGGTCATGAAGCCGAGATCGTGGCCGTCCCGTTCAAATGGTATCCCCCGGAAAAGATTCTCGAACACATGCTTGCCTGTCGCTTGCTGGATCTCACGGAAGTGGCCGGCTTGCCTGTCGATCTATTCATTGGACTGAAGTTTCCGGCTTATCTGATCCCACATCCGCGCAAGGTGCTCTGGATCCTCCATCAGTTTCGTACTGCCTACGAGCTCTGGGATCATCCGCTGGGCGACTTGATTTACTCGCCTAACGGCCACGGGGTGCGCGATGCGATTCGGGAAGCCGATCGCCGGATTATTGGCCAGTCCCGGAAAGTCTTCGCCAATTCCGCGAATGTGGCGGCGCGGCTAAAGGAATATTGCGGCATTGATTCGACACCGCTCTACCACCCCCCGCCGGAAGCGGAAAAGTTTCATACGGCGACGGCCGAGGACTATTTGTTTTTTCCGAGCCGGCTTTGCCTGCCCAAGCGTCAAGCGCTGGTGCTGGAAGCTCTGGCGCAGACTCACCATCCCGTGCGCGTGCGTTTCGCGGGCACACCCGACAATCCGACCTACGCAAGCGAATTAAAAGCGTTGGCGCGGAAACTGTGTGTCCAGGATCGCGTGAGCTGGCTGGGCCAGATTTCTGAAGAAGCGAAACGCGACCTATACGCGCGCGCGCGCGCTATCATCTATCCCCCTATCGATGAGGACTACGGCTATGTGACGTTAGAGGCAATGCTGGCTTCCAAGCCGGTAATAACGTGCAGTGACTCAGGAGGTCCTTTGGAATTCGTTCGAGAAGGGGAGACGGGATTGATTGCCGCGCCGACTGCCGCGGCGCTGGGTTTGGCCATGGATCATCTCTGGGAAAATACCAGCGAGGCAAAGAGAATGGGAGACTCCGGAAGGGTGCTCTACGATCGGCTGAACATCAACTGGGCAGAGGTCGTGCGGAAACTACTGGCATGAAGCTGAACTGGTTCTCTCCACTGCCCCCTGCGGCCACCGACATCGGGCACTTTAGCAAACGGCTCTTGCCGGCGCTGGTCACTCGTGCGGATGTTACCGTCTGGACCGACCAAACAAAGTTGGATTCGGCCCTGGAGCGTCATGCCGAAGTGCGCTGTTACAATCTTAGAGGCATGCCATGGGCCGACCTTAATCGGGGCGACCTGTGTATTTACAACATCGGAAATAACCCTCTGTTTCACGCCTCGATCTGGGAAGTCGCGCGACAACATCCGGGTGTGGTGATTCTCCACGATACGCGTTTGCATCATTTTTTTGACGGTATCTACCGGGTGCAGAGACGTGATCTTTCCGGCTACCTGGCCATGATGGAGTTCTACTATGGCGCCGCCGCTCTTCCGGAGGCGCGCGAATGTTTTATGAGTGAAGGGCGGACCATCGACGTGATGGCGGAAAAGTATCCGTTAACCAAGCTGGCGACGGAAAACGCGCTGGGTGTGGTGGTCCATACGAGGCCTGGTTTCGCGACTCTCAAAGGTTCTGCACCGCTGACTTGTCTGCCCTTGCCTTTCGCCGCCTTGCCCCGCGCCGCCGGCAGGAGCGATCAGAGTAAACGGGCTGGACATCAGCATTTTAGCCTTATTCTATTCGGCTATATCGGACGCAACCGCCGGTTGAACGCAGTGCTCGATGCCCTCGCCACATTCCCTGAGAGAGAAAAGTTCCACGTTGATATTTACGGCACAATCCTGGACGACGAGAAAAAAATTCGAACTCAGATTCGAGCACTGGGGTTGAAAGGCCTGGTAGCATTGCACGGATTCGCCACCGAACCTGAACTCGATGCAGCCCTGTCGCGGGCAGACCTGGCAATTAATCTTCGCTATCCCACGATGGGGGAAGCGTCAGGCAGTCAATTGCGAATTTGGGCGCACGCGTTGCCCAGCCTGGTGACGCAGGTAGGATGGTACTCTGACCTGCCGGATGATGTGGTCGCCCACGTCAGGCCGGGAGAGAATGAGATAGCCGACATCCAGTCACACCTGCGCGACTTTTTGGGCGATCCGGATCGGTTTAGACGAATGGGTGAAAGAGGGTGGGAGATACTACGACAACAACATGCGCCAGAGAGTTATGCCGATCAGCTAATCGAGTTCGTCAAAACTGTTTCACATTCAACGGCTCGTAACGCAACCTTTAGCCTCGCCGAGACCGCGGGCCGGTTGACGGCGGAGCTCTTTGGCACGCTGCCGGAATCAATGTTGAAAAGTGTTGCAGCGGAGATCGCAGCCCTGTCGGAAAAAAGTGAATGACTTTCAAACCTGAGTTTTTGCATTCAAAAGTCACCCCAACCTCAGCCTGACATGCGTATAGCCCTGGATGGTATTCCTCTGAACCAGCCGCTCACGGGCGTGGGCCACTATACAGTGGAACTTGCAAGAGCACTGGCGGCCGGTTCGCCCCACGATCGGTTCGAGATTGTGTCGCCACTTAGTTTTATCCCGCTTCCCGAACTCAGCCTGTCTAACCTCCAGCTGGTGAAGGCGAGCGTGAATGTGTTTACCCGGCGTTGGTGGACGGTAGGCCTCCCCGGCTACGTGCAAAGAGAGTCGCTTGATATCTTTCACGGCACTAACTTTGAAGTGCCCCTCTGGCGCAAATGTCCAACAGTTCTGACTATTCACGATCTCTCAATGTTGCTCTTTCCCGCAGTTCACGAAAAACATCGCACGCGCCGCGCCCGCCGGCGGCTTCCGGTAATGGCGCGAGCGGCGGACATGATAATTACCCCCGGCGAGAGTGTTCGCGAGGAGGTGTGCGAACGTCTACAGGTTGAACCCTCCAAAGTTGTAGCAATCCCCGAAGCGCCGCGCGATTTGTTCCGTCCTTTGCCGCAAACTGAAACTCTGGAGACGCGAGAGCGACTGGGCATTGCTGATGATTTCCTGCTGTTTGTGGGAACGATTGAGCCTCGCAAGAACCTGCCCACCCTGGTGCGCGCTTTCAGCGAAGTGGTAGCGAACGGAAACAGGAGCTTGCAACTAGTACTTGCCGGAAGAACGGGTTGGCTCAACAGCGATCTCTTTGAGTTGATTCGCGGCTCAGGGGTGTCGGACCGAATTAAGCTTACTGGCTATCTCTGCGATGAAGACTTGCGCTCTCTCTATTCTTCCTGCCGTCTCTTTGTTTACCCGTCGCTTTATGAGGGATTTGGATTGCCGCCGTTGGAAGCAATGGCCTGCGGCGCGCCGGCCATTGTGAGCCGCATACCGAGCATTATGGCGGTGACCGGAGATGCGGCGTGCCTGGTTAGCCCGGAGAATACAGTTGAAATGGCACAGAGCGTCGTTGAGTTACTGAATGACGAAGCGAAGCGCCGGCAACTTTCAGCCGCAGGGATACAGCGCTCCTCCCAGTTTTCGTGGAGGCGCACGGCAGAATTGACGCGCGATGTGTACCGTGAGGCGATGGATAGGTTCAGCAAAGCGAATTAACTTAAGACGACATTTGCCAAAAGGAAAAGGCTGGCGTGTAGCCAGCCTTTTTGAAATTCAAATCGTTTGCTAAAGTTTAGTACACGCCACAATCGGCATTGGTATGAGTGATGGCCGAGCCGAAGCGTAACTGGAATTCCGCCGAGGTCACGAACGAGCAGACCATGCCGAGATAGTTGTTGACAGCGCGGTTATTAACCACGTTTAGCCAGAAGTCATAACCACCCTGATCTTTGTCGCGGCGCAGATAGCCGAAATACTGCATCAGCACGAATCCCTTGTTGTACTCCGCATTAGCGAAGGTCGGGTTATCGATGATCTGTCGCGCAACTTGACCGCGAGTCGAGCCACCGTTCAGCGCGTTGATGAAGGTGTCACGTTGAGAAGAAAGATCCACTCCGTCGCCATTCTTCATGGTCAGCAGCACCGCATCAACGAACTCCGAGTTCGTCATGGTGGCGGGGTACTTGGTAAGAAACTCCGGTCGCTGAACCCATGCTTCCGCAAAGGCCGCTTTTTTCGCTTCCAATGACACGCCGCCGATCACTTGTCGACGGTCAGGCATGAACTGTTTATAGGTCGGCTGCACACCCAGAGAACCCTGGTAGAAGCGGTAAACGAAGCCGCCGGTATCCTGAAACTCGTCCTCGATAAAAAACGCCGCACTCACGCGCACGCGCCGGTCGTCGATACAAGGCTTGTTCGTGCCGCAGACATTGAACGAACTTACCCAGTAATCAAAACCACCCTGGTCAGGAAACCGGTTAAGAAAATCGATGTACTGTTGGCTGACGAAAAAATCCGTGTCGTCGATGGTAATTGGAGTGTTAGTGCCGGGCCGCAGGCGCAAAGGCTTGACCTTCACGTTGCCGTAAAAGAGATCCGAAGGCAGTTTGGGATCTTCCGTGACAATTCTCAGCGACGGCGACTGTGCCACTACGCTGGAGACCGCAAGCGCCAGGACGAAAACGGCGACGATTAATTTAGACATCATGTTACTCCTAACAACTTAGAGGGCAGGTTTGGCTGCTCGTTTGAAATCTGAAAGTGAGGTCATCTTCAGGTCAAAAAGGCGAGGGCCGCGCCCATCCAACGCGAAACAGTCTAGCTTGCAGATCTGAAGTTGTCAACGCGGTTAAACTCCTCAGAACCCACAATTAGCAATCAGGGATAGGAAACGCTCGTTCCTAACCATGAGGCCATCATTTTGACGTAAACGAACGCGAAAAAGTTTACTTAAAAGGCGATTTTTTTGCGGCCTCGCGCCCTGGCCTGATTCCTATTTAGAGGCCTCGCCGTCCTTTTTCTTTGAAGTGATGTCGGTATACAGAATGTTGACGACGAGAAGGACTCCCCCTCCGGCGGCGATCGTGAAGAAGATGATCGCAAAGCCCGGATACCCCAGGATTTTGAAGGACGTCTCCACCCGCATGAGCATGGCCGCGCCCACAATCAGGGCCGCCAGTATCAATCCCATGGTGATGCGGTTGGCTATCTTCTGCAGCCCTTCCATCAGCAGGGCTTCATCGATGGCATCTACTTTGAACTTAATCTCGTCCCGAGTGAGATGGTCGAGAAGTTTGTTCAGCCGCGAGGGTAATTTTTCCAGAAACCCCTTGGTCTCCATAATCGCGTTGAAGAGGTTGGCCGGGGACAGGCTCTTCATCACCCGCTGCTGCATCATGTCGGCGGCGTTGCGGCGAATCGAGGCATTCGGGTCAAAGCCGGGATCCAGCGTATGAACCACCTGATCGAGGTTCAGTAGCGTCTTGGCGATCATCGTGAACTCCGGCGGCATGCGAAAGTTCACTTCACCGGCGATGCGCTGGATTTCGAGCACGACGCGGCCTGCGTCGATCTCCGCCACGCTCGTGTCCTGATGCTCGGTGACGAGATCGGCGACCAGGCGGCGGAACTTCTTTTCTTCAAAGCCAGGCTTGGCTTCTCCCATTTGCACTGTCTGTTCGGCTGCATCGTCACCATCGCCATTGCTGACGGCCAACAACAGCTTGAGAATTTCCTCCTGCCGGACCGAGGAAATGTGGCCGACCATACCCAGGTCGATCAGGGCAATGCGATGGTCTTCAGTGAGAAAGACATTCCCCGGATGGGGATCGGCATGAAAAAACCCATCCAACAGAATTTGTTTCAGATAGGCACGGAAGAGATCTTCAGCCAGCCGGACGCCGTCAATGTCCACCCAAACGAGCGGATTCAAAGTGGTAATTTTCTTGCCGCGAATATATTCCATCGTCAACACGCGCGAGGTGGTGTAATCCTCGATCGGCAGGGGCACCACAATTGAGTCGAAGTCCTCTAGATTGCCGTGAAAGATTTCGAGATGACGCGCCTCCTGGCGATAGTCCAACTCACGCATGAGGGTCTTGCGAAACTCCGCTAACATGTTTTGGAATTCATAGCGCTTACCCATTTCCGTATGGCCATCCAGGAACGTCGCGATGTCTCCCAGGACCTCCAGATCTTTTACTATCTGTTCGCGAATCCCGGGTCGCTGAACCTTGACCACTACCTCCCGGCCGTCGCGTAAAGACGCGCGGTGTACCTGGCCCAGCGACGCAGCCGCTATCGGAGTCTCATCGAACTCCGAAAAAGCTTTGGAGATGCGGACTCCCAGTTCGGCGGTGACAATCTCTTCAACCTCGGCGAATGAAAATGGCCCGACATTGTCCTGTAACCGGGCCAGTGCTTCCAGGTAGGGAAAGGGCAGGAGATCAGCTCGAGTGGAAAGCAATTGGGCCAGTTTAATGAACGTCGGGCCCATTTTCTCGAAATCAGAGGCCAGCTCTTCTGCTTTTGGCTCCGCTAGTTCGGTTGCTGGTCCCGCTTCGTCTTCGTGGGGCAGGGCGGCTTCGAGGCCAACCTGTTTGACCAGATCGGAACGGCCATACTTCATGAAGAGCCAGGCAATATCTTTGTAACGTTTCAGATGCTCGGGCTTCAGCGAGATTCCCATTGCTCACCTCATCGGACCAGTGTTTTCTTACTCAGGGGGTTTAGTCTAAGATACACTGCCGAGACTGACACTCAAAACAGCGTAGTATGATTACGCGTCTAACCCGTTGCACCGTCTTTCTTGACTCCGATATCCGCGGGATTGGAGTTGGAAGTTCAGAGGAGAATTCATGATTAGGAAACTTTTGGCCCTAATGCTGTTGCTGACCTTCGTTCTGGTCGCGGCTGCGCAGCAACCTGCACCGCCGAAAACGCATTTGAAGGCAGGCGACGCTGCGCCTGACTTTTCGCTTACCGACACAAACGGAAAGCCATTGAAGCTAAGCGACTTTAAGGGGAAAAAGAACGTAGTGCTCGCGTTCTACGTGCTGGCTTTCACGGGAGGTTGAACGAAGGAACTAAAGGCGTATCAGGCTGATATCGCCAAATTCGAAGAAACCGAGACTCAGGTGCTGGGAATCAGTATGGATAGCTCGCCGGCAAACAAACGCTTTGCAGAAGATATTGGCGTGCAGTTTCCGCTGCTCAGTGACTGGAAGCGAAAAACCGTTAAGGATTACGGCGTCTATAACGAGGCCACCGGATACGGCACTCGCGCGACATTCGTCATCGACAAAGGCGGGATCATCCGCCACATCGAAGAAGGCAGGACGGCTGTCGATCCCACCGGTGCGTACCAGGCTTGCAGTATCTTCCAGAAGAAAAAGGCGTAAGGCCACGCTATGACATCAGGGCCTGGACGCCTGCGTTTTCCGTGATAGCGCCCGGTTGATGGCGGCGTGTATTCCTTCGGGAGTGAACTCGCGCAGCATCACACCATTAATGTAAATCGTCGGCGTCCCCTCGATGCCGTACGCTTCACCCTCTTCTACGTCATGCTGCACCTCGGCGGCATAAACGCCGTTATCGAGTTCCATGTCAAAACGCTTCCGATCAAGACCCAGATCGCTGGCATATTTCTTCAAAGAAGGAACTTCCAGCGCGTTCTGGTTCTTGAATAACAGCGCAATATAGTCAAAAAACTTTCCCTGTGCATGGGCTGCGGCGGCAGCTTCGGCCGCCTTGCGCGCGTTGGGGTGCATTGCCAAAGGGAAGTCTCGCACCACGAAGTGCACATTCTTTTCGTGGCTCTTCAGGACTTCTTCCAACAAAGGGTACATCGCGCCGCATGCCGAGCATTGAAAGTCAGTGAATTCGACCACGCGGACCGGGGCATTCTGATCGCCGCGTGCGGGGTCGTCATCTGCGCTAATACTCTGGATCGGCGGTTCCGGCTCAGAAAGCATTATGCGAAAGCTGGCTCCGGCGCGCACTCGAGCAGAGAGCACACGTTCCAGCCTCGCGAGTTCCTGGTCCTCCAGATATTTCGCAATCTCGGCGCGGGAGCTGGCGAGCTCTCCATTAATGCGGGCTTTATTCTCCTCGTAAAACTTCCTGATTTCGGCCTCGGTAGCAGGCTTAAGCTGGCCGGTAACCTCAGTGCGAACAATCTCTTCGGGGGCAATGTTTTTCTTGCTCGCTTCCGCAATCAGAAGCAGGTCATTTATCTTTCGATCAACGATGCCTTTCTTGATCTCATAAATACGCAACCGGTGTTTGAACGCATAGGCCTTCATCCGCTCGTTCAGGGGACCGGCGGTTATTGGTGTGCCCGCTACCGTGGTCAGCGTGGTAGAGGGCTGGAGATTCGGGGCATTGACATCAGCGCCCCTGGTTACGAGGTTTGTCATGCGCAGCCGAGTGGCCAGGCTGGCGTATAGATCCTCCGCTCGGCGCGTGCGCAGGTAGGTGATGATCTGAGCCCTGACTCCATCCATCGTTGCATCACCGAATGCTCTGCGATTAGCTTCATACACTGCGCTGATCTCTTCTTCGGTCGGAGGCGTGATCCGGCTGTCGATCTCCAGACCGCGAAATTCCTCAACAGTCTTTCTCTGTTTCTTAGCTTCGGTCGCAATCAATAAAGAGTTAATGCGAGCGTCAAGGGCTCTCCGGCGAGCCTCGGCGATCTCTTTATCCGAATCCTCAAAGAAGGCCCGCAGGTATGGATCCGCGTCCTGACTTATGGCCGCGCGCACCTCCGCTTCAATGTCGGCTGCTGTGATCGTTTGGCCGTTGACGATTGCCAGTGCCTCTGAAGTAGGAGTGTTGGACGGTTGTGCGGTTGGGCCCGGTGTGGCCGTAGGCTTCGGAGCCGCCGGCCTGGTCCGAGGCCTGGGGCGCCGCGTTTGGGCCCCCGCGGACATAACCAACAGAAGAGCGAACGCGCCAAGAGTGGCGGCTGACACCACACGATTAAGTGAAACAATTTTTAGCATCTGTTTGGAATCCCGAAGATATGATTTGCGAAACAGTGAAATGATATGGGTTCGCTGCTTCGAGCACAAATCAACGTACAGCGTTGCCCGAATCAAGCCGCAGCTGCGGTGATTCAGTTAAGCAGCCGGTCCGCCGGCCGCCAGCGTAGACTCAAGCAATGGGAATGCAGAAACGGTCGAAGGTTAACTTAATGTGAGCGAATAATACTGCGCCGGCGTTTTCTGACCGGCGTTCTGGCGGGCAGTAAGTGTTTGTGACGGCCTTGCAGGATGAATGCAAGTCCCTGATGAGTCACTTTTAACAGGCGGGCCGCGCGGGTCACGCTCCCGTTGGCGGCTTCGAGCGCCTTTTTGATCAACTCGGCTTCGTAGCGCAGTACCTCTTTATCAAGTGAACAGCCTTCGAATGCCTCTACCGGCATGGGCTGCTCTTCAACGTCTCTCAGGTCTCGACCGACGGTAAAGGCCCGGCGAGCACAATGACCCAGACGCGATACCAGGGTTGGGTTTTGCGACTGAGCTAATAAGTCCTCGGCTCGCACATATGCGTCCCGAATCATTTCCGGGGCCAACTGCTCGCCAAGTTCTTCGATCATTGCCAGGGCGGCTTCGCCCGCCCCCTCCGGATGGCCGGCACTTTCGGCCACTTGAACCGCACGCTGGAAATTAACCGCTGACTGTTTGTGACGGCCCGAACGGCTCAACGCGGTAGCGTGAGTTGTTAACGCTTCGGCCAGGAGCGATTGTTCGCCACCGCCCTCAAGTGTGCGCACTGACGCGCGGGCCAGCTTTTCCGCGTCGGCGTTGCGACCCTCGGCCATGTAGGCGCGGGCCCGAGTTTCATCTACCTGAGCGACGTGAACCTTGTCACGCAAACTAACCAGCAGCTGACGAGCGCGGTTCAGGTGCTTATGCGCATCCCTCACCTTGCCGATGTTCAGCAAGAGAGACCCGATATTGTTTTCGACCAACGCACAGAATCGTGCATCACCGGCCTGCTCCCAGTAAAAGGCTGCGGCGGTGTACTCGACCAGCGCGCGATCAATGTAGTCTTCCCGATGCTCGGCTACGCCGAGGTTCTTTAGCGCGAGGGCAAAGCCGTGATGAAACTTTCCTTTGAGGGCGTTGTTATCGCTGACTTCGAATAACGGAGCGGCTTTCAAATGGACCTGCAACGCGTTTTGAAATCTGGCACAGGAGGTTTCGACCGCCGCACTGTTCAGGTATGCACGTAGTTTCTGTTCGCTGGGTGCGTCGCCCAGTCGAGCCAGGGCTTCCTGCAGCGACACGCGGGCTTCATCAAAAGCGCCTTCACGCCAATAGCAGGTGGCAAGGTCAATCTGGGCTTCGGCGAACTTTTCCGTCTGGTTAAGGCTTTCAAAGATCCTCGCGCTCTCGCTGATTAGGTCCTTAGCTCGCTCCTGGACTCCTTCGACCTGGCTGACGCTACCTAACCAGCCCGACAGATTGCCGGTTCTGAGAAGCACTTCGGCGCGGGTAGCCTGGTCCAGACCATCGAGCCGGGGCCGCTCTCCCAACCCCTGCCACAGCTCTCCCAAAGCTTCCCTGGCAGCCTCATAATTGCTAGCCTCTGCCAAATTCTTTGCATACTGGCACCGAAGTATCGCATTTTGTTCATCGGTCGATGCGGGGTTTTCCAGTTGGGTTAATATGGTTTTCTCTAAGTGCATGTAACATCTGCCTTTCTGAGTTCTAGCAATAGCGCTTGCAACCAATGGGCGGGATGACTATCATGCGTGCGCTCGGAAAAATTTAGTGGTTGGTTTCAAGCTTCGATTACCACCCATCCACATTAACCGCAACCTTCGGAGGTTCCAATGAGACAGTTCAAACGATTCTGCGCAGCGACTCTATTGAGTCTTGCGATAGGAACTAGCGCCTTTGCCGGCGATGTTCAGGCCCCAGCCGGTGCTAACCCGCAGCCGCCCGTCCCCATCGTTGTGCCCTCTACCGCTCCGCTTCCAGGAGACAGTTCTAGCCAGCAGGATGCATCAACTATTCTTACCACGTTAACCCTGGAGCTCTACCTACAGCTTATTTCAGGTCTCTGAGTATTCCGAAAGAGTCACGCGTCCCTGCCGAATTCAGGATCGAGCGGCCATTTCACCAGTAATGTAAGCCATGATTCGCCGGGTTAGCTTTGGAAGCCCGGCGAGGGGGCTCTACGGCGCGCATCCTACGCTTCTGTTCCTGTAAAATCAACAGCAGACAGGCCGCATTTGCATTAGCTAATAACCTGACAAGGGCCGGAGCACGGGTTTCAAATCAGAGAGCTGCCAGCTTTTGGACGGTTTCGAGGGTGTCTATCTCGGAGGCGCTCTTGTCGGTTCGGAGGCGCAGAATTCGGGGAAAGCGCAGGGCATACCCACTTTTATGCCTCTTCGACTCCTGGACTCGATCAAAAGCGACTTCGAGCACTACTTCCGGCTCTACGATCCGAACGCGGCCATGGGCAAACTCTCGAATTGTGTGGGCCTTAAACCATTCACTCATCTCAGCGAGTTCGGCATCGGTCAATCCGGAATAGGCTTTTCCAATATTGAGCAGTTCGCCGTCATCCTCAGAGCGACGCACCGCGAAGGTATAGTCAGAAAGCAAATGCCGCCGCTTTCCGTGTCCAACCTCAACGGCCGTTACGGCCACGTCGAGTGTGGCCAGGGCCCGCTTTAATTTCAGCCAGTCCCGGCCGCGCTTGCCCGGTTTATAGCTGGAGCGCGGGTCCTTGATCATCAGTCCTTCGTTTCCTCTTTCGCGGGCCGCTTTGAACTCATCATCGAGCGCAGCGACGTTGGCAAAACGCTTGGCTCCAGATAGTCGTAAAGGGCCATCACCGGTGATTAACTGCTCAAGCTTCTGTCGCCGGGCTTCAAGCGTCTCGTCGAGCAGAACCTGCCCGTTGGCGTACAACAGATCATAGGCGACGAAAACTACCGGCGTGGTGGCCAGCAGTTCTTTGCTCACTAGCTTCCGGCCCAAACGCTTTTGCAGATCCGCAAAAGGCAAAATTTTATTGTCCAGCGCGGGCACGATTTCCCCGTCCAATATGGCGTCGGTGGGAAGGAGGTTCAGCGCGGGAGTCAATTCCGGAAAACGGTGCGAGATTTCATCGAGCGTACGTGAGTACATGGCCACGCGCTCAGAATTGACGTGGGCCTGGGCGCGAATGCCATCAAATTTGTCCTCCACAAAAAACTCCGATGGCATTGTGCGAGCGACATCGGATAGGTCCGCGGCGGCAGTGGCAAGCATGAACTTGAAGGGATGAAAAAGTCGCATCGAGATATTGGCCAGATCTCCATTGCGACTGCGAACGGCAGTTTCGCCGATGTCGCCCAGCAACATATTCGCCTTGGCCACTTGCGCGAGTGGCTGGCCAAAGGCTCTGGCTATGGCATCCTCGACCAGGCCTTCCCTGAGGCCAATCCGCAGATCGCCGGTCAGTAGCTTAACCAGGTATTTAGCTTCCAGAGCCGTGGTCCTGCTGAAGGTGGCGACCAGAAGTCTTTGCTTGTTCAAGGTCCCACGCGTTTCGCTGAGGTGTGCCAGGAGAGACTCAGTTTCAACCAGCATAATCGTGGGTGGGACTGATATTCCCCTGACTTCGCTGACTACCTCAGCGGCAACTTCTCCGGCATCTCCCAGACGCACGTAACGCGGACTTAGATTCTCCAGGCTCACGCCCAGCGCCTCACTCAATGACTTAGCCAGCAGGCTGCCACCGACATTGGTGGTGCGCGCATCGCTCATTGCAAACTGGTGGCCGGCAAAGTAGCGCGCCGCACGGGCGAGATCGGGGTCCTGCAGTGTTTGAAAGTAGTCGCCGAGCAGCGCTGACTTGACGAGCTTTTTGGAGGTGGCGGCCAATGCCTCGGCGGTTTCCGCGAATGTTTGCAGTAGCCCGAGCGTCACGATTGGAATGTCGTCTTCCGGGGGTATCGAAGGGACTCCGCGATTAGATCCGCCACTCGCCATACGACTTGTCATCCTTCCCATAGCGCATTTTCAACCTTGGTGACCTGCATTCCAGATTTGCGCTCCCGCCCACTTGCTGTCAAGACGAGACTCTGAGATGACTGGTATTGAGAGCGCCGACTTCAGTCGAGGAGTTTCTCTGCTCTTACCTTACGCTGCCTTCTGCTTTCTTTGCCGACGCGTTACAATCACCGCGATAAGGTACGGCGGCGAGCAACTATCCGAAGGCAACTAACGAAATGTTTCTCTTTATTCTGGATTCTCTGGGTAACAGCGAGCTACTGGTGATCCTGGTGGCGGCCCTGATTTTCTTCGGTCCGCGCAAGTTGCCGCACTTGAGCAAGACTATTGGCAAAAGTCTTTCAGAGTTTCGGCGCGCTTCCGATGATTTTAAACGCACGTGGGCGCAAGAAGTCGCGCTCGAAAGCGACGATAGGAGCTTTATCCACAAATCCAATGTAGGCCCAGCTAACGGATCGATTCTGGCCCACACAGTTCAACGTAACGCAGTCCTGCAAGCGGCAGCAGAAGAAAGCGCAAGCACAGAGTCGCTTTCTGTGAACGAGACTGACGAAGCACTTTCTTCGGTCCCGGATGAAGGTGAGACTGTCACAGCCAGGCCCCTTAGCAAACAGGATTGGCTCTGATCACAAGAGTTCAGAGTGAAACCCACCGACCATTCCACCAGTCCGTTTCTTGCTTTCTTATCAATGGCCCCCCTCCTGAAAAGAAAAACAACAGAAGACCCCGACGCTGAGCCCGGCGGGCAGATGTCCTTTCTCGAGCATCTGGATGAATTACGAAAACGTCTTATTCGTAGCGTTCTTTTCATCATCATCGCCTCTGCTTTTTGTTGGTGGTTTTCCGATCACATCTACAACTTTCTGGCTAAACCCGTCCAGCAAGCGCTCGCCGACGCCCAGAGCCGCATCGTGCCCATGGGCGGATTGACTGGGCTCGAGCGAATCGCAACCAATGACTCTCTGAAAGAAGGCGATATCGGGCGATTCGTTTTTGGCCAGGCTACCAGAATTGGAACCAGCCCGGTGCCGCCCGGATCATCGGTAATGGCGCGGGTAGCGAAGGACACTAAGGGGCAGGTCGGTCTTTTCACGGATGAACCGATTTACGCCGGGAACACTGTGATACCCAAGGGGGTACGTCTGCCCTTCGATTTCACCGCACGCCCAACATCGTTGCCAGACGTCAACGATAAATTGGTCGTCACCACAGCGCTGGAACCTTTCTCGCTTTACGTCAAGGTTTCGCTTTATGCCGCGATAGGTCTCTCGATACCATTCTTGCTTTGGCAGATTTGGGCCTTTGTCTCTCCGGGTCTTTATCCGCACGAGCGCGGCTATGTGATTCCATTCATAGTGCTGTCGTCCGTCTCATTCGTATTAGGGGCGATATTCGCTTATCGAATCATCTTTCCCCCGGCGGCAAAATACCTCCTGGGGTTGGGTCAGGATTTTCGCCTCTTACTCAAAGCGGACGACTATTTTGACTTCATTATCCTGATAATGCTGGCCATGGGCCTGGTCTTTCAAATGCCGGCAATAACGTACGTGTTGGCGCGAATTGGATTGGTCTCGGCCGGGTACCTGGTACGTATCTGGCGTACTTCAGTGATTGTGATCCTGGTGGTGGCTGCCATCTTTTCACCGACAGCGGATATTCCCAACATGTTGCTGTTTGCCGCGCCAATGTTGGTGCTTTACGTCGTTTCAATTGGCGTCGCGTGGATTTTTGGACGGAAGCGGAAAGCCTCCTGAAAACCGATTACCGTGCCGGACTAAAATCAGGCAGGCGGTTCGGGCCGTTTTACTCGTATTCGACTTAAGAATTGGCTCGGTAACAGGGGGCCCAGAAGCAACTTTGAAGGGGTTTTTCCGCATCTTGACTCTGTACGCAGTGAACTCTAGAATTCGTTTTCTCGAAGAGACCGCTTTCACCCCGTTCCAACAGTCTTAAAGGAGTCTTTCCCACAATGTCTTATCTCAGAAATTCGCGGCGCATTACGCTCGCTGTATTGATGTTGACCTTTGTTGTCCCGGCGGGTTTTGCCCAAAACAAGCAAGCGGGGCAGGATCCGACAGAGAAGCAGCGGAACGTTAAGTCGGAGGTGAAGCGCGCTTACAAAGATTGGTTAGACAAGGACGTCACCTACATCATCACTGACGAGGAGCGGAAGGCCTTCAAGAAGCTGGCCACCGACGACGAGCGGGAGCGGTTCATAGAGGAATTCTGGCGCCGGCGCGATCCTGATCCGGACACGGATGAGAACGAATATCGCGAAGAGTATTACGAAAGGATTGCCTACACTAACGAGCATTACAGTTCAGGCATCCCCGGCTGGAAGACGGATCGTGGTCGCATCTATATCATGTACGGTAAGCCGGACGAGTTGGAGACACATCCTTCCGGCGGCCACTATGACCGGCCCTCTTATCAGGGTGGTGGTTCCACTTCCACCTATCCATTCGAGGTCTGGTTTTACCGTCATCTTCCCGGAGTGGGTTCAGGAGTAGAGATTGAATTTGTCGATCCAACCGGTACGGGCGAGTATCGCATCGCGCGTTCGCCCGACGAGAAAGATGCGCTGCTGAATATCCCCGGGGCCGGCTTAACACTTTCGGAAGAACTCGGTCTGTCTAGCAAGGCGGACCGGATTGGCGGAGTAGGCAATTCCAATAGCTATCAACGCGAACAGGACAATCCGTTTTCGCGCCTCCAGTTGCTCGCTGATTTGAACCGGCCACCGCAAATCAAGTTCAATGATCTGGCTTCGGCGGTGAATACTCCCGTCGTTGAGGACAATCCGCTTAACTTTGATCTGCGAATTGATTTCTATCGTCAATCCGATGAGCGCGTAATCACCGCGTTTACGATTCAAACTGAGAATAACCAATTAACTTTTGCCGACAGTGGTGGCCTGCAGCAGGCGAGAATCAACATCTTCGCGAAAATCACTTCGGTTTCCGGGCGTCGCGCCGGAATCTTTGAGGATCCCGTCATCACGACCGCCACCGTGGCTGAGCTGACGGATGCGAAGGATCGCAAATCAGCCTACCAGAAGGCCGTGCCGCTGCCGCCCGGTACCTATCGAGTGGACGTCATCGTGCGCGATGTTACTTCGGGCGCGACTGGTGTAGCCCATCGCGGGTTCACCGTGCCCAAGTATGATCCGGCGAAACTCTCGACTTCAACGCTGGTGCTGGCGGCCAAGTTGGAAAGTCTGGTTGACCAACCGGCGGTGGGCATGTTCACTATCGGACCCAACAAAGTAATCCCCAACGTATCCGGAATCTACCGTCAGGGTCAGCCGGTTGGAGTCTACATGCAGATTTACAATGCCGGTATCGATCAGACGACCTTGCGACCTTCGGTTGATGTCGATTACGTGTTGTTGAAGGACGGCAAGGAGATTGGCAAGGAACCGGAGAACTGGAAGGGAATGAGCGACTCCGGGCAGCGGCTCACCCTGGCGCGTTTAATGGATACAAGCCGTTTGGGCCCCGGCGAATACGAAGTATCAATTCGCATCCGCGATCGTGTTTCGGGCCAAACGCTCACGCCGGCGGCAAAGTTTACCGTGGTGAAGTAGTTCCATAGCCGGCTCGGACTTGCTGATTCGATCCTGAAAGTCCGAGCGCAGGTCAACTGTCTTTTCCCCAACCTGAGGAGAGATTTTATGTTTACCCGCCGCCTCTCTCTGGTCCTCGGTATCTTTTCCATCTCCCTAATAGCTTCTCCGGCTTTCGCGCAAACCACGGTCACGGATCCGCAGACCAAACCGCGCCAGGTTAAAGCCGAGCCGGCCAGGGCCTTCAAACAATGGATTGTCGATGTCGATCCCATCATCAGGCAAGAAGAACGAGACGCCTGGAAAAAACTCCAGACCGATGATGAGCGCGAGAACTTTATCGGCGAATTCTGGCATCTGCGCGATCCAGATTCCGACACCGTGGAGAATGAGTTTCGGGAAGGCTATTACGAACGGCTGGCTTACGTGAACGAGCACTTCTCTTCCGGGATTCCCGGTTACAAGACTGATCGTGGGCGCGTCTATCTGAAGTACGGCAAGCCGGACGAGATCGAATCCCATCCGTCGGGCGGCGCGTACAACCGTCTCTCCTACGAAGGTGGCGGTTCAACCTCGACCTACCCATTCGAACGCTGGTTCTATCGTAATATTCCCGGGCGCTCAGGAGCAGAGATTGAGTTTGTCGATCCGACCGGCACCGGCGAGTATCGCGTGGCCCGCAATCCTTTCGAGAAGGAAGCGTTGTTGCATACTCCAGGGGCGGGACCGACATTGGATGGGGCCACCCAGGCCGATCGGGCCCTGGCCGCCGGCGGCATTGGCAATCCATTCTCGTCGCGCTCTCAGGACTCTCCATTTGAATGGTTGGAGCTGATACGCCTCATAGACAGCCCGCCTGCGGGAAACTTCGACTACTCCGGCCGGGGCACCGGTACCAGGTCGCCGGTAGTCGAAGAGAACCCCATCACCTCGAGCGTTCAGATCAGTTATTTCAAGCAATCCGAAGATCGCGCCATCGTCGCTTTCACGGTGCAGACCGAGAATAGCGATCTGGTTTTTCGTGATGTTGGCGGAATTCAGACTGCCAGGTTGAATATCTCCGGGCGCATAACCAGCGTCGCGGGCCGTGGCGTTGGTTTCTTTGAAGACGCGCTAACCACGACCGCGACACCGGCCGAGTTGATTGAGGCGAAAGGGCGCAAATCGGCATATCAAAAAGCTCTGTCACTTCCGCCGGGCCGATACCGGGTCGATCTACTGGTGCGCGATATGGAATCGGGCGCGGCTTCGCAGCAGCACGTAGGTTTTGAAGTACCAAAGTACGGGACCAATCTAACTTCCTCGTCGCTGGTTTTAGCTTCAGTGCTGGAGCAGGTTACAGACGTGCCGTTGTCACGCCAGTTCGTGATTGGTGACAAGAAAGTGATTCCCAATCTGAGCGCGACCTATCGCAGGGGTGCGCCGGTGGGGGTTTTCATGCAGATTTACAACGCCGGCATCGATCAGACCACGTTGCGGCCGTCGGTGGAAGTCGAATATGCCTTGCTAAAAGACGGCAAGGAAGTCGGTAAACAAATAGAAGACTGGCGCGGCAACCGGGATAGCGCGTCGCGTCTGACGGTGGCGCGTTTGATCGATACCGCGCGTCTTGCGCCCGGTGAATACGAGGTAATGATTCGCATTCGCGATCGTGTTTCGGGTCAGACCCTGACACCCGCGGCCAGGTTTACGTTGACGCCATGAGCTGGAGCACTTAGTTGCTTTGAATTTTCAAGGGCTGGCCCAGGCGCCGGCCTTTTTTATGGAAGCTTGGCCTGCCCTGGCATCCACTGCTGGGAAAGTCATCGAGTGCTAGAATAAAACTCCGTGGATAAAGTGCATTTGTCAGGTCTGTTACCCGCAGAAGTTACGTCGCTGCTGCAAGAGCTGGGCGAGCCCGCGTATCGCGGCCGGCAAGTGTTTGCGGCGTTACACAAGCGTCGGCTGCCTTCGCTGGCAGAGGCGACGGACTTACCCGGAGAGCTGCGCGCCAAGCTTGGCGAGCGCGCCACCGCGTCAACCCTGACGCTGGAATCCCGTTACGTATCCGAGGATGGCACGCGGCGCTATTTGATGAAGACGCATGACGGTTTTCCGGTGGAGACCGTTTTCATTCCCGAAGAACGCCGCGATACAATCTGTTTCTCATCACAGTCGGGCTGCCCCTTGCAATGCAGTTTTTGTTTGACGGCGCAGCTTGGTCTGCTGCGGAATCTAACGCCCGGCGAGATCGTAGAGCAGATCATCGTTGCCTTGAACGACGCCTACGGAGTGGGCGGCGAAACTCCACATGGAACCAACCTGGTGGGTATGGGAGCCGGCGAGCCGTTCCTTGCTTTCGAGTCTGTCATGAAGGCATTGCGCATCATGGCTGAACCGGCGGGACTGCACATTGTGCCCGGCCGCGTAACTGTTTCAACTGCCGGAATCGTGCCGCGCATTCGCGAGCTGGCGACAATTCCGGATCGTCCGCACCTGGCTATTTCGCTCGCGGCGCCGACGGATGAATTGCGCGATCAGCTGATTCCCATAAATAAGAAATGGCCCTTGCAGGAATTGCTGGCAGCATGCAAAGAGTTTGAGAAATCGCTTAAGCCGGGTGAAACATATACCTTTGAATATGTGATGCTCGATGGGGTGAACGATTCGGAGGATCAGGCGCGGCAGTTGGCGAATTTACTCAACCGTCATGAGCTGCGCGCCAAGGTTAACCTGATCCCCCACAATTCGGCTGCCCCTTTACCTTATCTACCATCACCGCCGGAACAGGTGGAAAAGTTTCAGCGCATCCTGGAATCGAAAGGTGTCCTAGTGTTGGTGCGCCGCCCGCGCGGGCGGGATATCTACGCGGCCTGTGGCCAGCTGGCAGCGCGGGGTGCGGAAAAAAGTGCGCCGGCGTTGAGCTGAATCCAACGCGGCAAGGGGACCACGGCATCTCTTTCCAGCCGTAACGCAAACTGGTAGTTTGCGGGTGCGTGGAATGCTAATCACGATCGCAAACTAAGTTTGCGTTACAAATTATAGAGAACGAGCACGAACTATGATTAAACGACAAAGACTACCCAGGGCCATGTCCCTGATCTCGATGGCGGCGTTTCTCCTGACGACTGTTGGCAGCCAGACGCTGCGCGCGAATCCGCCGGAGCCAAATATCAACGTTAGCGGCTTCTTTTCATCCGACAAGGCGCAACGTGGCCGCGTGGTTCTGGCCGCTGTGGTTATGGACATCCCGGGCGGCTACCACGTGAATTCGAATCGTCCAATGAGCAAGTATGCCATCCCCACAACTCTGAAGATTGATGCTCCCAGTGGCGTGAAAGTCAGTGCCATAACTTATCCGCGCGCCACGGTGCGGCGCTTAAAAGCTTCGAACAACGAGCCGCTGGCCCTTTTCGAAGGCCGCGCGATAATGCGCTTCACGGTTACGGTGCCGGCGGACTTTCAACAGGGAGTTACAGAACTGCGGGTCAAGCTGCGTTATCAAAGCTGCAACGACGAAGTTTGTTACGCGCCCCAGACACGGGAGATCACCATGCCCATCGGCGTCGTCGGCGCAGGCGATTCGGTAAAACGTATCAATGCAAATATTTTCGGCAATCGCCGTTAAGGTTGGAGTAAAGAATTATCAGGAGCATTCATGAAACACTTAGCGACTATTGCGATTGTGGTTTTATCCTCTGTTAGCGGATCATCCATAGCCGTTCGACAAGCTGCCGCTCAGGATCAAAGTCAGTCGCAGGACACCATCTACCAGCCGAATAAAGTCACGGTGAAGGCGAAAATAACGCGCAAGGTTGAACCCCGCTATACCGAGGAAGCTCGCCGGAATGGAACCTCCGGAAGGGTAATCGTAAGAGTGGTATTGCGCGCTTCCGGCGAGGTGACCGACATCGTGATCCTCCAGGGACTGCCGCACGGATTGAATGACAGTGCCGTTCGCGCCGCCCAGGAAACGAGGTTCGAGCCGGCTATCAGGGACGATCGCAAAGTGTCTCAGTACTTGCGACTGGAATACGGATTTCGGATTCACTGAACAGATCAGGTTCTGGGGCCGACGACTGCCATGAGCCGGCCCACCCGCCCCTGCGCTACCTTTTCCCGTCGATAGGAAAAGAAGAGGTCATTGCGGCAGATTGTGCAAAATGGGGCGATGTGAATCTTCTCAGGCGTTACACCTGCCGCCGATAGCAACCCGCTATTTGCCCCTTGTAAATCTATCAATGCATGTCCGGGGCGAGTGGGCCGGATCAGGCGGTCCAGACCGGGCAGGCGTTCGCGAAAAACTTCAATCACTTCGGTGCCAACTTCATAACAGCACCCGTTAGCCGCCGGTCCTATGGCCACGCGCACATCCTCGGGGCAGGTGTCATATTCCTGATTCATCCGGGCCAGAGTCTGCGGTACGATCCCGGCCACTGATCCGCGCCAGCCCGCGTGCACTGCCGCCACGGCGCCGGTGCGCTCATCGGCCAGGAGCAACGGTACGCAGTCGGCCGTCTTTACGCCCAGCAGGATTCCCGCCGTCCGGGTTGTCAGCGCATCACAATTTTCGGTATCGTTGCGCGCGTCTGCAAGATTTCTAACCAGGCGAATCGCTGAACCGTGTACTTGCCAGCATGATGTCAGTGTCCAGGCGCCGTTCAGCAGGTTGAGAAAGCGACGCCGGTTCTCATGAATGTTTTCGGCCGTATCTTCATTAAAGCCGGCCAGGTTAAGAGCGCCTGAAGGCATCGGGCTCACGCCACCGAAGCGGGTGGAAAAAGCATTGGCAAAGCCGGCGCTCTCGAGCGGTCCACAGATTAGGGCACGTACGCCATCGCGTTCGCGCCAGTAGAAGCCGGCAGACTCAAGATCTGTTTCATTCGTGATTGTTTCAATTGGCATAGACATCATCGAGGTTCAGCGGGTGCGCGAGATCCTTTTGCGCACGCCGCGCTTTGCCGAGCGCGTGTTCACGCCCGCCGAGCGCAAGTACTGTGACGGACGCGGCGCAGTCGCTGCCCAGCATTATGCCGCTCGTTTCGCCGCAAAAGAAGCGGCGCTGAAAGCGTTGCAAACAGGTTGGAGTGGCGGCATCGCCTGGCAGGACGTCGAGATCTCTCTGAAACAATCGGGAGCGCCGGAACTGGTTTTCCATGGAAGGGTTCGTGAACTCTATGACGAATCGGGCGCAACGGCGGTGCATCTCTCGATGTCACACACGTCCGAACACGCGATCGCCGAAGTTGTGCTGGAACGGTAGGTCAGAACCGCCTGCGGTAGCGGGCGGGCCTTTTTGATGTGCGGCAACCGGCGTTGATCAAGGGCCCGCCCGCTACCGCAGGCGGTTCTGACAGAATGCCTGAAACCCTTCAACGACTGAACACGCTCTCGACCGTCCAGGCCGAGGCCGAGCTGTTGAAGTGTTGTGGGTCTGCCAAGTGGGCGCGGCAGATAGTCGAGCGGCGGCCCTTCGACAACCTGAACGATCTACTCGCACATGCGGACAGCATCTGGTGGTCCCTGGATAGCACGGAATGGTTGGAAGCGTTCGCGCATCACCCAAAGATCGGCGAAAAGAGGGCGGCGGGCGCCCAGTCGGATGAGGCGCGGCGCTGGTCTGAAGCAGAGCAAGCGAAGGCAAGCTCAGCTACAAGGGAAACTTCCCTTGCACTTGGCGAAGCTAACCGTCAGTATGAGCAGAGATTCGGTTACATTTTCATCGTCTGCGCCACCGGTAAGAGCTCGGAAGAGATAGTCTCAATTCTGAACGAAAGACTGGCGAATAGTCCTGAAAACGAATTGCGCATTGCGGCGGCGGAGCAGGCGAAAATCACCCAACTAAGATTGAGAAAGCTTCTGGACTTATGAGCAGTATCTCTACGCACATCCTCGACATCGCGCGCGGCCGGCCCGCGAACTCTGTGGCCGTCGCTCTGGAAATGCAAAATGCCGACGAGAGCTGGACCGAGCTGAGTCACGCCTGGACCGACGACGACGGGCGGGTGAAGCCATTCTTTCTGCTGGAGCAGCCGATCGAGGCGGGCACTTACCGGCTGGTTTTTGATACCGAGTCCTATTTCGCCGAGCTGAAAGTCTCGTCGTTCTATCCGCAGATCAGCATCATCTTCCATATCGAAGATCCCACGCAGCACTACCATGTGCCGCTATTGCTGAGTCCTTATGGCTATTCAACCTATCGCGGCAGTTAGGTACTCACATTGCCGATTGCCAAGTGCCGATTTCCGATTGGCAGCTTCGGCACGAACCTCGCTGGTATCCGCGGCGCTAATCGGCAATTGGCAATCGGAAATTGGCAATCCCCAATGACTATTGACCCGACTATCAATGAATGGCTCAACTTGATCCTGCGCTGGATTCATGTTTTTGCCGGCATCATGTGGGTGGGTACGACCTATTACTTTACCTGGCTGGACGCCCGCCTCACCGAAGAAGAAAAGGCGGCCAATGCTACAGGCACGCCGGCGCAGATCTGGATGGTCCACAGCGGCGGCTTCTATGTTGTGGAAAAGCGCAAGATGCCCGACCTTATGTCGCGCACCCTGCATTGGTTTCGCTGGGAAGCGGGCATGACCTGGTTGAGCGGCATGGCCCTGTTGATCCTACTTTTCTACCTTGGCGGCGGGGCGCTGGTGGATCAGGATATCAGCAATATCAGTGTTGGAGCGGCCGTTGCTCTGGGAGTTGGTCTGCTGATTGTTGCCTGGCTGTTATATGACCTGATGATGATCTCGCCGCTGGGAAAAAACGAGAAGTTATTCGCCGTGATAGCGTATGTCCTGATTGTGGGCATCGCTTATGGCCTGTCGCGCGTCTTCAGCGGCCGCGCCGCCTACATCCACGTTGGTGCGATGTTCGGGACCATCATGGCCGCTAATGTCTGGATGCGCATCCTGCCGGCGCAGAAAAAGATGATCGCCGCGCTCAAGGAAGGCCGCAAACCAGACGACGCCCTCTCTGCCCAGGCCAAGCTCCGCTCCAAACAAAACACTTTCATGGCTGTTCCGGTAGTCTTTCTCATGATCAGTAACCACTATCCGGGAGTCACCTACGGCGAGCGTTACAACTGGGCCATCCTGGCGGTACTGGTCCTCGTCGGCTGGGGCACCGCCAAGTTCATAAGAAGAGCCTAGCCACCAATCCTGTCAGAACCGCCTGCGGTAGCGGGCCGGCCCTGCCGATTGCAGAATACGGATTGCTGATTGAAGCAAGAATGCTTCACCTACCGCGCCAGGGGAAAGATCGGTTCAATATCAGTCGGTACGTTAGCCAATCGATCCAACGCTTTCTTCATCGGCGGCCTCATGACGGCGTACTTATCCAACATGGCCTTCGCCTTGTCGTAAGAACCTTCCGCTTCGATCGTCAGGATTTCCTGGGTCAGCTGGCGCACAACGTCCTTAACTCGTGAATGGTCGATGCTGAAAGTGCCGGTGCGCTCATTAACTTTGATCGCGCCCCTGTCAGTCAGGTAATTAAACTGCATGGCCATTCCTTTGCCGTGCGCTTCGTTGATGCCAAACCGTACTGAGCGGAAGGCGCTCGCCAGATAAGTGGTATAGAGCGTCCGTTCCATACTCTTATTCACCACGCCTTTGTCGATCAGATATTGCAGCGCCCAGAGGCCGGTAATGTCCGCCTTCGCTTCTTCAATTGCCGAGTAGAGCTCCTTCAGCTGTTTGCGCACGGTGGTTTGCTCGCCGTTGACGGTGATGTTGTGCGGCCCCAGGCCATGCATGAGTTCGTGCATGAGTATGTGCGTAAAGAAAGATTCGAATGACAAGGCTGACTGTTGCGCCGGCGCCAGCACGACGCGCGAGATGGGAACCAGCGTCTTCTTGAACTTCGCTTCCTGCACGTTCTTCAGCATTACGCGCTTCGAACCCTTTTCCTTTACCACGCGTTCATCATTCGGCAGATTGAAGGCGGCGGTTTGCACGCCGCTATTGCCTTCACCAGCGCCGAAAACATTATTCACCACTCGAATCGGAGATGCCGCGCCCAGCTTTGGGTTGCGATAGCGCGCGTCCATCGGCAGATTGTTCTCCAGTTCCTGCAGGTACTGGCTGAACCTGGCCAACTTTGCGCTCTCTGTCTGGTCGCGCAGCGTTATGTATGCCTCGAACGCTGCTTTGTAGCCGAACAACTCATCTTCATAGGTTTCGTATGGTCCTATCGTCACTTCGATAGGCGCGTCAAGATCCATCCAGGCCACGTCGCTGGCGTAGTAATCGTCGGAAGCAAACGCGTCGGCTCGTTTGTTCAAGAAGTCTTTCAGAGAGTTGTTGGAGGTGAGGGCGGCGGCTTCGCGCAAAAGTTTGGCAGCGGGTTCGAGAAACTCGCGATATTCCTCGCTGTAAGGAACGGTTTTCAGTTTGCCGTCAGCGCCGCGGCGGATTACATAAAAGTATCCGGTGGCCTTCTCTTTCTCTTCCGCGGATAACCCGTTGAGCCACGAATTGAACTCGTCCTTCGTCATGTCCGCGGGGTAGTAATTCGCCTGCGGTGGTTTCTCGGCGGGAACGCCTTCACCATGGACGAAAAGTTCGTTGTGATCCAGACGCGACCAGGGCCCGGAGTTGATGCGGAAATAGCGCGCCCATGCTGGATCCTTATAGCGTTCGAGCTTCTTTAAGAGGGCTTCGTTACCGCTCCACACCTGGCGCAGAAAGAGTGGGTCCATGTACTTGGCGGCCGCAATAATCTTTTGCAGCGCTTGGCGATCATTGGGCGATAGCCGCGAGGTGTCGGCCGTCAGGACCGTGGGTGAAAAGCGACGGATCTTTCCATGCAGCGCCACAACGTCCGCCGGCGGTTGTTGCTCAGCATCAGACGGAGCCTTTCGTGGCCTCCTTGTCTGGGCCAGCTGAGCAGACGCAACCAGAGTAAAAACGAGCGCCATTAAGAGACTTTGGTTCAATAATTTCATCGCTAATCCTTTTGTAGGGGCGGCACTCCGTGGCCGCCCCTTCCTAACTAGAGGCCCCGGCAGTAACGCGGTCCTGGTAAATGCCTTGTGCCAATAGCCCAACGAGGGGCGGCCACGGAGTGCCGCCCCTACAATTTCTGCCGGTTCTTGAGAATCTTCACAAAAGAGCCGGAGCGCAGCTCGTCGGGCGTCAAACTCGAGAGCTTTAGCGCCTCGTCTTCGGTAATCGCACCACAGTTGGTGGCCCGCAGAAAGTAGTTGAGCAATCCCTGCCCTGTTGCTGCGTCGTCGAAAACATCGCCGACCAGGGTGGCTTTAGCCGCCTTCTCCACAAAATTACTGAGGCGCTCAGACGCCGCCGCCAGTCCGTCAAGAAAAAAAGCATAGACCGCCGCGTAGCGGGTAGGGAATTGCGCTGGATGCAAATCCCAGCCCTGGTAGTACGCGTTAGTCAGTGAATGCTGGATGTGATCGTAGTGCAGTTTCCAGGCGCGATGGACCACGTCCCGGTTTTCCTTTATTTGTTGAGGCGTCAACTGCGGTCCATCCTTGGCTGCCCGATGCGGCGCTACTGGCATGATGTTGGTCGCGCCATCGGAAAGCCATATGCCCGTGCCCGCAAAGGACACTTGCATCATGTGGCGGGCAAAGTCACAGGCCTGGTGCATCATGTGCTGGTGCGCGGCCGTGATGTTGCAGCTGGCCGTGTAGTCATAAGTGCCGAAGTGGGCCGCGACACATCGCCCGCGCGCCGCCTGTAGCAGTAAAGGAAGATTGATGCGGCCTTCCTCGTTGATGATCGATTGCGTGGTCTCGATCATCATCTCCATTTGCAGCGAGCCGGGCGCGATCCCGATGCGGGACTCCAGCAGCTCAAAGAGATCGGCAAGGGCGGCGCATTGCTCAGACACGGTAATCTTCGGCAGAGTCACTACGAAGTTGTTGGGCAGGGCGCCGCCACTTTTATCCAGCAGGGTGGACAGAAAAATATCCAGGGTGCGCATACTGCGGCGGCGTAATTCCTCTGTGAACGGTTTTATGCGAATGCCGATGAAGGGCGGAAGAGTGCCGGCCGCGATGCCATTCGCCACCTCGATCGCCGCCGACTCGGCATGGCCATCCTCCTCAGCGTCAGGACGATTGCCGTAGCCGTCTTCGAAGTCTATGCGAAAGTCTTCGACAGGCTCGCGCCGCAGTTTCTCCATCACCCGGCCGTAGATAGTTTGCGCCATCCACGCAGCCTTATTCTCTTGCCGCAACGTGGCAGCGTTCTGATCGAATTGTGATTTCAGTTGGGAGATCTGATCTGCTGAACCGGGCAGGCTCTCCGCTCCAGGCAGGCCGATCGCCTTCGCGAATGAAGTGAAATCCGGCGCGTATTCTTCAAAGGTGCGGACCGCTACGGCGCCGAGGCGGGCTGCGGAATCCGACTTGAACAGATGGGCTCCGCCATAGACCGTATGCACTGGCTGGCGCCGGCCACTTTCGCCGGGATACTTTGTGGCCAGGGCGTTGTTGGCATCCTGCAAATGCGCGGCAAGCCCCTGCATTGACTCTTCCGTCACAGATGTCTTCATAGTTTTGTCACTGAAATGCTGCTGACTTTATTACAGGCCGATGAAAAGTCCAAGCGGGGGTTAAGTCGGTAGTGATGCACTTGATTGGTGTGCATGCAGGGGTGTCACTCCGTGGGCACCCCTGATCACGGGAGGCATCAAGAGGGGCGCCCACGGAGGGACGCCCCTACAAACTGACGGCGTTCGAAGACTTCGCCAAAACACAAAAGGTGGACAGGCATCACACCCATCCACCTTTGTCGAATTAACGATCGGCCTGATTGCTACCGCCTGATAACTCCGCGAGCCGGTGGCGCCTCAGACAGTCTTACCGGCACCGTCATACGCCGCCCGTTGCGCAGTATCTCAACGCTCACGGTCTCGCCCACCGCATGCTTATCCAGGATGTTGAAGAGATCGTCGCTGTCGCCAACCTTGGCCCCGTCTATGGCAACAATGATGTCGCCAATTTCCACGTCTCCCTCCTCAGTCTGAGTTAGACCGCGCAAGCCGGCATTGGCTGCCGAGCCGCCGGGAGCAACTTCGTAAATCATTACGCCGTCGGAAACGGGCAGCTG
Organism: Pyrinomonadaceae bacterium; assembly: GCA_039933315.1. GTDB lineage: Bacteria > Acidobacteriota > Blastocatellia > Pyrinomonadales > Pyrinomonadaceae > DASXRU01. The sequence continues at coordinate 2,959 of JBDTOI010000028.1, read as the reverse complement.
GATCTGATTCCGCAAAGCTCCGACATCGCGTGAGCTGATGCCCAACTTGGGCCGGCGCACCTTCCCGTCGCGAATCAGTTGCGGCAGGATGCGCTTGGCAATGTTTACCGGAACTGCAAAGCCCACACCCGCGGATGCGCCTGAAGGAGAAAGTATCTGGGAGTTAATGCCTATCATCCTTCCATGCGAGTCGAGCAGCGGGCCGCCGGAGTTTCCCGGATTAATCGAGGCGTCGGTTTGTATGGCGCCTTCGATTGGTCGCCCGGTGCGGGCCCGCAACGGACGTTGCAGCCCGCTGATGACGCCGGTAGTCAGCGTGCGATCCAGTCCGAAGGGATTGCCGATGGCCAGAACTTTCTGGCCAACCGTGAGCTTGTCGGAGTCTCCCAGAGGTATCACAGTCAAAGGCTCTTTCGGCGGGCTCGTCAGCCTGATCACTGCCAGATCAGTGTCCGGGTCCCCACCGACAACCGTGGCCGGATAATTCCGATCGCCACCGAAGCTGACGGTAAGTCGCTCCGCTCTTTCGATAACGTGGTAGTTCGTCAGGATATTGCCCTGGGCGTCGATTACCGAGCCGGATCCGGATCCTTCGGCCGGCTCAACCGTGCCAAAGAAGTCCCTCACCATGGAAGTTGAATGAATATTCGCGACCCCGGGCGAGATGGCTTTGTAAACCTGGATATTGTTCTGTTCATCAGTAGCCAACGAAGGATCCGTGATGCTGGCCGGGGCTGATTCGGTGAATGCCGCTCCCTTGGGCTGCCAGCGATCCGACAGGCGGTCAAACGCCAGCACTCCCAGCGCCGCAAACAATCCCGATACCAGTGCAATAACCAGAATATGGCGTGCTGAAATTTTGTACATTGGTTTTTCTCGATTCTTTGAAATTACGGTGGTCATGATTGAAACTGAGATGCTTCAGGATGCCCCCTCGGTTGCGCGCCTCCCGCTCTCCGAATGTCGAGACAGAGCCCTCGCTTAAGAACGCGCGAAGGGTGACCCAGGTTTCTTTTTTACAGGGTTTCCTACTGGTTTGGGAATCAAACCAGAGCGACTTTGCGCCTAAGTGAAGAGCGAAGCCAAAGCGTGGGGCAGGTTGCCGAGATAGCCAATCATCATTTCGGGCCCATGCCAGCCCAGGGCGGACAGGCCAGTGGCGGCGTGTACGAACATAAGTGCAAAGTAAATGCCCAGCACGAGTTGCATACCGCGGCGCGCCAGGGGCAGGTGGGAACAGCGATAGAGGACATAGGCGGCGAAGGCGCCAATGGCAAGCTTGCCCAGCAGGAAAGGATTGTCGCCCAGATTCAGCAGGCGGGCCATCAAGCCATTACCTTCCGTGGCCAGGTTGGTGCGCACCCAGACGAGCGTCAACTGAGCGTCCAGCCAGTTGAGGCTAAAAAGCAAAATGCTTTTTGACAGAGCTCCCATTTATAAAGATGCCCTCCCAGTACAAACCTGGTTAAACTCCTCCTCTTTAGCACGAAACCCCCAAACCGAATGGCTTGGGGGTTCCGTTTTACGGGAGGAACGAAAGACTCGTTTTCCGTTCTACCGTTATGAAACTTTCAATCGCGCAACTTTTCCGCGAACCACATTCACGAAGCAACTTCGTCCGCCGGAATAATTCGCAGGTTCGGCGAATCCTGTAGTACTCGGGTGCCGGGGGGCACGCTGTGGGTCAGCCAAACGTTTCCGCCGATAACGCTGCCGCGACCAATCACGGTGTCGCCGCCAAGAATAGTAGCGCCCGCATAAATCACCACGTCATCTTCAATTGTCGGGTGCCGTTTCGTATTGCGGACCAGGGCGCCACCGTCTTCTTTGTCGAATGAGAAGGCGCCGATCGTGACCCCTTGAAAGAGCTTCACGTTGTTTCCTATGACGGCTGTGCCACCAATCACCACGCCGGTTCCGTGGTCGATGAAGAAGCGGGCGCCAATACGCGTGCCCGGATGAATGTCTATGCCGGTGCGATGATGCGCGTGCTCGGTCATGATGCGCGGAATCAGCGGAACTTCCATGCGGAAAAGCTCGTGCGCCACGCGATAGACCATGACCGCATAGATACTGGGATAACTAAAAATGATTTCGTCCAGACAGTTTGCGGCCGGGTCCCCATCATAGGCAGCCTGCACGTCTCCAGCCATCAAGTTACGGATTGATGGCAATGCGGCTATGAAGGCCGCGGCGCAATCCGGCGCGTCCCGCGTGGTCACCTTGCAAGCTTCACCGATCTTCTCGCCATGGCTGATAGCGCGATTGATTTGTTCGGTTAAAGTTTCGCTCAGCCAGGCCAGGCGTGATTCAACGTACGAGCGAAGGTCCGCGCCCGCCAAGCCCTGAGCTCCTATGTAACCGGGAAAGAGTAATTCATTGACTGCCACCAGCACGCGAATGATTTCGGCGTGTGACGGCAGCGGCTGGCGATCGAGGTGATGAATCTTGATGCCGTCCGCGGCGTAAGAATCAACGAGCGCGCTGGCTGCTTCTTTTAGTTTGTCGTTCATCGTTGGAAGCTGGGTTTCCGGGCTCGCGCGGTTATTCGATTTCGAGCCCGCGCTGAGTGGCAATTCCGCGCGCCTTCATCACCACATCATCATCGACGGCTTCTGCGCCACCCATCCAGGCTTCTATTTCTTCGATGGGGCGACCCAGCGCCAGAGCCAGTTGCTGATCGCTCGAGTCAAATCCCAGGTCGCGCAGCTTTCTCAGCAGGGCTCGTCCTTCGGTTTTATTAGTGCCGCGGTCGTCCACCGCATCCTGTTTGTTGTCCAGTCCAGTTCCTGTTGCCTCGCTCATGCTTGCCCTCCCTTATTTGCGAGATCCAGGAGCGAATGTCGTGCCAGTAAAATCCTTGCCCGCACATTGCTCAATTCCCAGGTCTTAATTTTGGGCAACATATACTTGGCTCATCAATGTCCGACATGCTTCAGCTTGTCGTCTAGCTTGGGAA
>JBDTOI010000027.1:0-32167 GCA_039933315.1 Pyrinomonadaceae bacterium | reverse complement strand
CACCACGCGGTAGCGGGTGGGTTCTTTTATTTTCAACGGGCAAGCGACAATCGGGCGACCCACCCGCTACCGCGTGGTGGTACTGACTTCATGACACTATGCGAATGGCAACGATTCCCGAGATGACAAACCGCACTAACACGGATCTTCTACCGCCGGTTTTGTTTTCCGCCACCGCGGTGTAAAGTTCCTATATTAACAGACGAGAAACCTAACGAATCATGTCAACAGCAGTACCAGCTTCAGTTAGCTCCGACGCCTTTACGATTGCCGGCATGACGTTTACCTCCCGGCTGATCATTGGGACGGGGAAGTATCGCACCTACGACGAAATGAAGGCGGCGCATCGGTCCTCCGGGGCCGAGATGGTTACCGTAGCGGTCCGGCGTGTGCCGCTGGATCGCAGTGCCGAGTCCTTTCTTGATCACCTGGATCCGGCGATGAAGATCCTGCCGAATACCGCCGGGTGTTACACGGCGGAAGATGCGATTCGCACGGCGAGGCTCGCGCGTGAAGCTCTGGGGACCGAACTGATCAAGCTGGAGGTCATCGGCGATCAGATCACTTTATTTCCTGACAACGAGCAGACTTTGGCAGCCGCGCGTGTTTTAGTAGCTGAAGGGTTTATTGTGCTGCCCTACTTCAGTGATGATCTGATAATGGCCAGGAAACTGCTGGACGCTGGTTGCGCGGCGGTGATGCCATTGGCGGCGCCGATTGGATCGGGGCTCGGAGTTCAGAACCCTGCCAACCTTCGCATCATGCGCGAGCAGTTGCGGGACGCAACCATCATCGTGGATGCCGGAGTCGGCACCGCGAGCGATGCTGCCATCGCCATGGAGCTTGGCGCAGATGCTGTATTGATGAACACCGCCATCGCCGAAGCGCAGGACGCGCCCCGGATGGCGGAAGCCATGAAGCTTGCGATCGAAGCCGGGCGCCTCGCGTACCTCGCCGGCCGCATGCCGAAGCGCCTCTACGCCAGCGCCTCCAGCCCCCTGACTGGAATTCTTAGATAGGTCCTATAGGTCGTATAGGTCCTATTAGTCCTGCCAAGGCTCCCTCCAACTCGGGATACTTGAATGTGTAGCCGGCTTCGCTCAGCCGCTTGGGAACCGCGCGCAGGCTCGCCAACAACATCTCGTCAGCCATCTCCCCAAACGCCAGCCGCGCGGCAAAGGCAGGCACCATCAAGAACGTAGGCCGCGAAAGTATTTTCCCCAGCGCCTTTGTGAACTCCGCATTAGTCACCGCGTTTGGAGTCACTACGTTCAAAGGCCCGCGCACGGCATCCTTCTCCAGGGCAAAGTTAATCACACCAACAACGTCGTCCATCGCCACCCAACTCATATACTGATCACCCGAACCTATCTTGCCACCGACTCCCAGCCGAAAAGGCGGCAGTAGCCTGGCCAACATCCCACCTTCCGAACTGAAGATGGGGCCGAAGCGAAGATTTACCACCCGAATGCCGGCGCTAGTCGCCGCCTGCGTAGCCTCTTCCCATTCGCGGCAGACGCCGGCCAGAAACCCTTTGCCGGCGGGGCTCGATTCATCAACAATTTCGTTGCCGCGATCGCCATACAATCCAGTTGCCGAGGCACACAGAAACACTTTCGGCGGCGCTGAGAGTTTCGCCATGGTTTTACTCAGCAGTTGCGTGCCCTGGATCCGGCTGTCGCGGATACGTTTCTTCTTTTCTTCGGTCCAACGTCCTTCCGCAACACTCTCGCCGCCGAGGTTGATGACGGCATCGAAGCCTTCCATGTCAGCAGCGTCTAACTCTCCCTTATTAGGATGCCATTCCACTTCCTGCTTGCCTGGATCCGGAGTGGTGCGCACAAGGTGGGTAACAGCGGCTCCCTTTTTGGCAAGCGAACGAGTGACCGCTGATCCCACCAACCCGCTGCTTCCCGCAATCAACACTTTCATGAACGCGCGCCTCCTGTCTCTGGCTACGAACGATCTCTTTTCGCTATCCATTACCGTTCTCTCCGGCCCATGGCGAAGCGTTTCTCTACCTTGTCTTTCCGGGGAAACCCTGTAGAATTCGTCCGTTCCCCGGTTCAAACGATTGCATCCCTGATTAGCTTAATTCTGGCACTCATTCTAACAGACCCCCGCGTCAGTCTATCGGCGAAAGAAAAGATTGACTCAGGGGTGTGCCCAGGATGTCGCTGGCGCCGTTCCTAAAGACTCATAAGAATTGGAACTGCGCAGATAAGGCATAACGAACTGTCAGTGCTCCGCCTCAGACGATTCGCCTTTGTTGTCCTCGCCGCTATCTCGCTGTGCTTTCTGGTGTGGCAAAGCGCGCGGATGCAGTCCCCGCTGCGACGGATTACCAACACAACTGAAGAGGGGAAAAGCGTCAATCCTACTATCAGCGGCGACGGTCGCATCGTCTCGTTCGAATCAACTGAAGATATTGCCGGCGCCGGAGGCGTCGAGAGTTTCCGGGCGATCCGGGCGAACGTATCCGTCGATCCGGCAACGTTTCAACAGATGGGCGCCACTCGCGCGCCCGCTCCCGCAGTCTCGCAAGACGGATCGCGCATCGCCTTCGCATCAAAGGACAATCCGCTCGGCACTAACGGCGATGGCAACTCCGAAATCTTTCTCTATGACGGCGCTAAACTGATTCAGGTTACCAGTACCTCCCCCGGCGATGTTGCGAACCGCGTCCTCAACGGCAATTTTCTGCCTTCCATTTCCGATGACGGAAGGTTCATAGCTTTTTCTTCTAACCGGGACCTGGCCGGCCAGAATGCGGACGGCAGCCTCGAGATTTTCATTTACGACACGGTCGCCCTTAGTTTCACCCAGTTTACGAATGCGTCCGGCATTGTCGGATTCAGCGATGCGAAGATCAGCGGAAATGGCGCCGCTGTGGCTTACATTCGTGACCGGGGAACGACGGCCAGTGCGGCCCGTGACCTTCTGCTGCAGCTTCGTGCCCCAACCGCTCCGGTCCGCTTGCTTGCCACCGGAGCTCAGTTGCTCGCGATGACTTATGGCCGCGCGATTAGCGATGACGGCTCGCGGGTGGTCTACGCGGCGGAAACGGCGCCTAACTCCAGTCAGGTGTTTTTGTTTGATGGACGAAACAATCTGGTGCGCCAGCTGACGGCGCTGGGAGTTCGCGCCACCGATGTCAAACTTCAGGCTACTATCAGCGGCGACGGATCACGCATCGCTTTTGCCACCCGGCGTCCGGTCATTCCGCCGAGCTCCGATGCCGGCGTCGACCTTTACACTTACGACATTCCCTCAGGGATAATCGCCCGCGTAACCAACGCGCCTTCCACCGCCACCGCTGAAGTGGTTTCTTCGCTTAATGACGATGGCTCGATCATCGCTTTCAGTTTTCCCCGCGTGCTTTCCGGTTCTGTTTCCGATAACGACTTTGCCAACGATTCCGAAATCTATGTAACTGGAACAACTCCGCGACCTGCCTCAGGGACGCTGACGATACTGAATGGCGCTTCCTTCGGGCACGAACCCGCCACGACCGAGGCCGTGGCACCCGACAGCATTGCGGTGGCCCGCGGCAGCGCGCTGGCGTTCACCACTCAACAATCTCAGCGGCAGCCGGATGGCACGTTTCCGCTCATCGTTGGTGGCACGACGGTGACGGTGAATGGCATCCCGGCGCAGATTTTCTATGTCTCGCCCACACAGGTTAATTTCCATGTGCCGGTCGGGACCGCGCTGAGCACTGCCGAAGTGGTGATCACAAACTCTGAAGGCTTTCAAAGTCGCGGCACTATTTCGACGTTACGCGCGGCGCCTGGCGTTTTCACTTTTGGCGACGACGGGCTGTTTACCGGCGAGGGCGTGGGCGAGGGGGCAATCCTGAATGCCGATACCCTGACCAGAGGCCCATTCGATCCCAGCACCGGTACCCTGCGCCTGATCATCTTTGCCACCGGCGTGCGCAATGGATCCCCGGTCACGGTTACGGCCGGCGGGCGGTCACTAACCGTCGAATCGATTGTCCATTCGCAGGACATGCCTGGCATGGATGAGATTCATGTCCTGGTTCCCGCAGACTTGCGTGGCGCCGGCACTGTTGATCTGGTTGTGCGCGCCGATCTGCGTGACAGCAACCCGGTGTCGGTTAGCTTCCTGGGCGATGCGAACCGCGACATTCTCATCAACGAGTTTCTGGCGGATCCTCCGGGCGGGGCGGCAACCGATCTGCAGGGCGATGCGAATCATGACGGGACGCGCAGTGCCGCGAATGACGAGTTTGTCGAGCTTGTCAATAACACAACCAATAAACTTGACATCGACCTAAGCGGTTATCAGCTTCTGACTCGCGGTGGCAGTGGCACCAGCGATGTCGTGCGGCACACGTTTGCCCCCGGAACGATACTTCGGGCTTGCACTGCGATCGTGGTGTTTGGCGGAGGCAATCCAAATTCGGGCAATCCGGCTTTCGGAGGCGCCCAGATTGTTACGGCGTCCACCGGCGGCCTGACGCTGATCAATTCGGCGGGGGTAATTACCCTGCGCGATCCCGCCGCCACGATTGTTAACTTCGTTTCTTATGGCGGGGCCACCGGCCTGGATGCGGATGCCGACCAGTCGCTCACGAGGTCGCCTGATCTCACCGGACCTTTTACCTTGCACGGCGCTGCAGCCGGCACTCTCTTCAGCCCCGGAACCAAAGTAAACGGCGCGCCCTTCGCGCCCTGTGCTCCCATCGCCAGGATCGATGTGTCGCCTCCCTCCGCCACGATTGAGGTGGGCGGCCAGCAGCAGTTCACGGCTCGCGCCTTTGATGCCGGCGGCAACGAAGTCTTTGGTGTCATCTTCTCCTGGCAATCAAGCAACACCACGGTGGCCACAATTGACCAGACTGGTTTGGCTACAGGGAAGGCAGTTGGAACGACAGAAATTCGCGCTTCCGGACGGGGTGTTCAGTCTGGGCCCGCGATCCTTACCGTCAATCCTCCTACGCCTGTTCTCACAAGCATAACTATCACCCCGTCCTCGGCAACGATTGGCGTGGGCGAGACACAGCAGTTCACGGCCCAGGCGAAGGACCAGCTAGGCCAGGACATTGGCGGAGTCACGATCACCTTCGCTTCAAACAACGCGGCAGTTGCGACGGTTGATTCGGTTAGCGGCACATCGAGCACGGGATCCGCGACTGCCAATGTAACTGGCCAGGCGAGCGGGTCCGCGCAGATCACCGCAATCGCTACGAACGGCAGCATTACTGTTACCAGCAGTCCTGCAACACTGACCGTGGAGCCGAGCGCAGGTCAGGTTCTAATCAGCGAGTTTCGCACTCGACTGGGGACTAACGCGTCGGACGAGTTTATCGAGATCTACAATCCTACGACGTCCACAGTCTTCATCGGCGGCTTGAAGATTCGCGCTTCGAACGGTTCCGGTGGCGTCAGTGATCGCGTGACCATAACGGCGGGAAGGACTCTCGGCTCAGGCTGCCATTATCTAATCGCCAACACTTCTTCCGGCGGTTACAGCGGGACGGTTACACCCGATCAGACCTATGGCACGGGCGTCGCGGATGACGGTGGTATCGCAATCACGCGATCCAATGGCACCACGATCATCGACGCGGTAGGAATGAGTAACGGCTCCGCATACAAGGAAGGCACGCCGCTGGCCCCGCTTACGACCAGTGCCAGCCAGACTTATGAGCGAAGGCCCGGTGGCGCGTTCGGAAATGGCAGTGATACAAATAACAATGCCGCTGACTTCCTATTAAACGCCGGCGGCGGTAATCCGCAGAATTCATCTTCGGGTTGTCTTGATCTCACTACGGCCGACCTCAGTATCACCAAGTCAGATGCCCCCGACCCGGTGACCACCGGCACCGACGTTACTTATACGATCGTCGTTACTAACAACGGCGCGGCCACCGCGCAATCAGTCGTCGTTACAGACAACTTGCCTGGCACAGTCACCTTTGTTTCCTGCTCGTCAACCGCAGGGGGTGTTTGTGGCGGCCCGGGCAACAACCGCACGATTAGCTTGGCTTCGCTGGCCAGTGGCGCGTCGGCCACGATCACTCTCGTAGCGACTGCGAATGGCGCCAGTGGCACGACTATCACGAACACTGCGTCAGTGACGTCAGCCTCCCCCGATCCAAACACCGCGAATAACTCGGCGACCGCCGTGACGACAGTGCAGGCGCCCCTCCCAACGCTGACCATCAACGATGTCTCATTGAGCGAAGGCAACACGGGTACGACGACATTTACTTTTACCGTCAGCCTCTCGGCGCCTGCTTCAGGCAGCGGCGTAACGTTTGATATTGCTACTGCCGATGGCACGGCCACCGTCGCGAATAACGATTATGCAGCTCGCAGCCTGACAGCTCAGACAATTCCATCAGGCCAACAGACCTACACTTTTGACGTGACGGTTAACGGCGACCTAATCGTTGAGCCGAACGAAACGTTCTTCGTCAACGTCACTAACGTTTCCGGGGCGACCGTCGGAGACGGCCAGGGACAGGCCACAATTCAGAATGACGACACTGCCAATGTCGTCATTAGCCAGTTGTACGGCGGCGGCGGTAATGCGGGCGCGCAGTTGACGAATGACTTCATCGAAATCTTCAACCGCGGCACGACTACAGTTGACCTGACTGGCTGGTCCGTTCAATACAATGCGGCGAGTGACACCGATACCTGGACGACCACGCCGCTGTGCCCCTCCGGTCCCTGCCTGCTGCTGCCGGGCAAATATTTCCTGGTGCGTGAGGGTTCCAGCGGAGCCACGAACCTGCCCACGCCGGATGCCACAGGATCAATCGCGATGGCTGCGACCAGCGGCAAAGTGTTGATTAGTTCCAGCGCGACTGCCCTCTCCGGTGCCTGCCCGACGAGCGCGAACATCCGGGATCTCGTGGGTTACGGTGCTTCCGCGGCAACTGTCGACTTCTGCTTCGAGGGATCAGGACCGGCGCCCGCGCCCGGCAACACGACGGCGGACTTCAGGAAGGCCGGCGGCTGCACCGATACGAACGACAATGCGGCTGACTTCTTTATCTCTGCTCCGAGCCCGCGCAACAGCAGCTCTCCCACGAATAACTGCGTCGCTGGGCCGCCTCCTACTCTGACGATCAGCGACGTAACAGTCGCGGAAGGAAACTCTGGCCCTGTTACCGCCACGTTCACCGTCAGTCTGTCGGCGCCGGCGCCCTCAACTGACGTCACGTTCGACATCGCTACTCAGAACAATACCGCTACGACCGCAAACAACGACTATGTAGCGAAGACCCTCACGGGTCAGGTGATCCCCGCCGGACAGCAGACTTATACGTTTACTGTAACCGTCAATGGCGATACCGCCGTCGAACCTGACGAAACTTTCCTGGTGAATGTCACGAACGTCGCCGGCGCCATCGTTGCAGACGGCCAGGGCGTTGGCACGATTGCCAACGATGATCTGCCCGCTCTTACTATCAACGACGTCTCGCAGAACGAAGGCAACAGCGGCACTACCACGTTCACATTTACGGTCAGTCTCTCGACAGTCGCGCCCGCTGGAGGCGTTACCTTTGATATTTCCACTCAGGACAACACTGCCACCGTGGCTAATAACGACTACGTCACCAGGACTCTCACTGGCCAGCCGATTCCGGCGGGAAGTCAGACCTACACGTTTGACGTAACGGTCAACGGCGACGTGAACGTCGAGCCGAACGAAATTTTCTTTGTGAACGTGACGAACGTTTCCGGTGCGGTGGTTAACGATGGCCAGGGAGTGGGCACAATTCTGAGCGACGATAGTCCCACACTCACGATAAATGACGTTTCACAGGGCGAGGGCAACAGCGGCAGCACCACTTTCACGTTTACCGTCACCTCGACTTTACCAGCCGGGGTTGGCGGCATCACTTTTGACATTGCGACGCAGGATAATACCGCCACCGTCGCGAACAGCGACTACGTAGCGCGAAACCTCACATCACAAACCATTGCGCAGGGAAATACGACGTACACCTTCGACGTCACGGTTAATGGCGACACCTTCGTGGAGCCCAACGAAACCTTCTTCGTCAACATCACCAATGTCTCCGGGGCGAGTGTTTCGGATGGCCAGGGCGTGGGCACCATTCAGAATGATGACACCGCAAATCTGGTAATCAGCCAGGTCTATGCCGGAGGTGGGAACACCGGCGCGCAGTTCACCAATGACTTCGTGGAAATTTTCAACCGCGGCGCCACCACCGTCAGCTTCGCCGCCACCCCTTATTCGATTCAGTATGCCGGGGCAACTTCGAGCTTCGGATCGAGCAAGGTGGATCTGACATCGGGAACCATTGGGCCGGGACAATACTTCCTCGTGCAACTCAGCGGTGGGGCAAACGGCAGCCCGCTGCCAACGCCCGACGCCAGCGGCGGCATTGCCATGGCGGCCACCGCAGGCAAAGTGGCACTGGTTGCAGGCACGACCGCGCTGAGCGGGAGCGGCTGTCCTTTGGCAGCAACCGTCACTGATTTTGTTGGTTACGGAACCACTGCCGATTGCTTTGAGGGCTCAGGCCGCGCCCCAGCGCCCGGCAACACCACGGCCGACTTGCGCAAGGCCGGCGGCTGCATCGACACGAACGACAACGCCGCCGACTTCTTTGTCTTCGCTCCCTCCCCACGCAATACGAGCTCGCCGCTTAACAACTGTATCGCGGGGACGCCACCCAATCTGACGATAAACGACGTGACCGTGGTTGAGGGGAACAGTGGTACGACCACAGCTACCTTCACAGTCAGCCTGTCGGCGCCGGCTCCTTCTACCGACGTCACGTTCGACATCGCGACGCAGAACAACACGGCAACGACCGCGAACAGCGACTACGTGGCTAAGACCCTAACCAATCAAGTGATTCCGGCGGGACAGCAAACTTATACTTTCACTGTCACGGTCAATGGCGATACGGCGGTCGAGAATGACGAGACTTTCCTGGTGAATGTCACAAACGCTGCCGGGGCCACAGTCACTGATGGCCAGGGCGTGGGAACAATTCAAAACGACGATCTACCCTCGCTGTCGATTAATGACGTATCGCAAAACGAAGGCAACACTGGCACGAGCACGTTTACGTTTACCGTCAGCCTTTCAGCGCCGGCTCCTGGGGCTGTAACGTTCGATATTGCCACCCAGGACAACACGGCAACCGTTGCCGACAACGATTACGTGACGCGCAGCCTGAGCGGCCAGACAATACTCGCAGGTCTGACTTCGTACACATTTGATGTGACGGTGAATGGTGACGTGAACATTGAACCCAACGAAACGTTCCTCGTTAATGTTACGAATGTCTCCGGTGCGGCTGTTACCGATGGTCAGGGAACAGGAACGATCCAAAACGACGATAGTCCGGTACTGAGTATCAACGATGTCTCCTTGAACGAGGGCGACGCCGGCACTACTACATTTACCTTCACTGTAACCTCCTCATTGCCCGCACCTGCGGGAGGTATCACGTTCGACATCGCCACCGCCGACGGCACGGCACAGGACGACAATCCGGCCAGCGAGGACAACGACTATGTGGCCAGAAGTCTGACGGGCCAGACGATTCCGGCTGCCCAGACAACTTATACATTTGATGTGACCGTCAACGGCGACACACTGGTTGAACCTAACGAAACCTTCTTTGTTAATGTCACGAACGCGTCAGGGGCGACCATCGGAGACGGACAGGGGCAGGGAACAATTCAGAATGACGACGCTGCCAATGTGGTGATTAGCCAGTTGTATGGCGGCGGCGGTAATGCAGGTGCGCAGTTCACGAATGATTTCGTAGAGCTTTTCAATCGCGGTACTACAACAGTTGACCTGGCTGGCTGGTCCGTCCAGTACAACACGGCCGGCGACACCGATACCTGGACGACCACGCCGCTGTGCCCCACCGGACCCTGCCTGTTGCTGCCGGGGCGATACTTCCTCGTGCGGGAGGGTTCCGCCGGCACGGCAAACCTGCCAACTCCGGATGCGGTAGGCACCATCGCGATGGCTGCGACCGCCGGCAAGCTGTTAGTCAGCTCGAGCACGACCGCTCTGTCGGGCGCCTGCCCTACGAGCGCGAGTATTACCGATGTGGTTGGTTACGGAACCACGGCCACTTGCTTTGAGGGAGCGGGACCGGCCCCGGCGCCGAGCAATACCACCGCGGATGTCAGGAAGGGTGGCGGCTGTGTGGACACGAACGACAACGCGGCTGACTTCTTCATCCATGCACCGTCTCCGCGCAATAGCGCTCATCCGCCAAACAACTGCACCGGCCAAACCGCAGATATCGCGATCAGTGATGTAACAATCACGGAAGGAAACAGCGGAACAGTGTCCGCCATTTTCAATGTCTCCCTGGTCGCTGCCAGCACGTCCACAGTGACCGTCAATTACAGTACCTCTGACGGTACAGCCAACGCGCCCGCTGACTACCAGGCAGTATCGACCACGCAGCTTGTCTTCAATCCTGGCGAGACGTCGAAACCTGTGACGGTGTTAGTCAATGGCGACACGCTTGACGAGCCTGATGAAACATTTTTCGTAAACCTGGCGAATGCGACGAACGCCGCGATTCTGGACAACCAGGGGCAGGGCACTATCACGGACGATGACGTGGCGCCTGTGCTAACCATAAACGATGTCTCGTTGAATGAAGGCAACAGCGGACCAACCACATTCGCCTTTACCGTCCACCTGTCAGCACCGGCACTGACTGGGGGCGTCACCTTCGATATCGCGACTGCGGACGGAACAGCTCAGGATGACACGCCAGTGACTGAAGACAATGACTATGTGGCCCAGAGTCTAACCGCGCAAACGATTCCGGCGGGAATGCAGGACTACAGTTTCAATGTCACAGTTAACGGGGACGTGAACATCGAGGCGAGCGAAACCTTCCTGGTAAATGTCACCAACGTCTCCGGGGCAACTGTTGGAGACGGGCAGGCCCAGGGAACGATTCAAAACGATGATAGTCCCACGCTCACTATCAACGATGTTTCGGCGAATGAGACCAATAGCGGTACGACCATTTTCACGTTTACTGTGACCTCTTCGTTACCGGCGCCGGCGGGCGGCATCACTTTCGACATCGCCACGGCGGATGGCACAGCGCAGGACGATACTCCAGCTACCGAAGACAACGACTACGTGGCCAGAAGCCTCACCGGGCAGACAATAGCCGCCGGAAACACGACCTATACTTTCGACGTTACGGTGAATGGCGACACACTGGTCGAGTTGAATGAAATGTTCTTCGTGAACGTGACGAACGTTACTAACGCCACGGTGGCGGACGGTCAGGGCCAGGGAACAATTCAGAACGATGACACACCGTTGCTGGTGATCACGCAAATCTACGGCGGCGGCAACAACGCGGGTGCTACTTTCCAAAACGATTTCGTCGAGATATTCAACCGGTCGGCTACAACTACCGTGAACTTTGCTGTCACTCCTTACTCGGTCCAGTACGCCTCTTCTGCTTCGACCTTTACCGCGGGCAATAAGATCGATCTGACATCAGGCACGCTGGCTCCGGGTCAATACTTCCTGATCAGGCTGGCGGGTGGTACCACCAACGGGGTTGCGCTGCCCGCCGCAGATGCAACGAATACTGGTATCAACATGTCCGCCACTGATGGCAAGGTGGCGCTGGTTATTGGCGTCACGTTAGTCAGCGGTACCGGTTGTCCGATTGATACCTCTACAGTTGCAGACTTCATTGGGTACGGCTCAGCGAATTGTTCGGAAGGCACTGCCACCGCGGTGTTGAGCGCCACAAAATCCGCGCGCCGCACCAACAGCTGCACGGACACCAACGTTAACTCGGCCGATTTTACGGTAGTCACCAACCCACCCGCGCCCCGCAACTCCGCCACGCCGCCAGCGCCATGCCCATAAAATTGTAGGGGTGGCACTCCGTGGCCACCCCTTCGTAGTTTGCGACAAGAATTCAGGAGTTGATTGGAAGGGGGAGAGGGGCGGCCACGGAGTGCCGCCCCTACAAGTTTCACTGTCCTGGTGGGCGGTGGCCCATTGGTCCACCGGGTCCATGCCCGCCTGGGCCCATGGCTTTGTGCATCTCCTGGGCCTTTACCCGTTGCTCCGGAGTCAGCAATGCAAAAATCTTTGTAAAGGCCCGCACGTGTTCAACCATTTGGTCGGTCATGATTTGCGATGCCTGGGCGGCTAGCCCGCGAACCTGCGCTTCATCAAACTGGCCATTGAGCGTAGTTGCCTGGAGCTGTTTGTGAACGTCCTCCATCCGGCTTCGGCCCGGCTCTGTCGCAGCACGCTCTGCGTCCATGATGGCTTTGACCTGGGTTTTCTGTGCGTCGGTTAGGTTCAATGCCCGCGACATATGTTCGACCATGTCCCCGCCCCCGCCCCCGCCGCCGTGCGGAAAGCCGGGACCCTGGGCCACCGCAAAGACCGTGGCCGCGATAACTAACACCGCTACGCCGGCCAGCACTAAAATTCGATTTTTCATCCGTGAATCTCCTTATTGGATTGAGCGGGCGCGATGGCCCGGCTTCTGGTTTCGATACTCCACATCTTATACGCTCCTTTATCTCGCTGTGCCGTAAAGAGGTGTAAAGTTTTGTCAGCGCTGCCCACCCGGCCGTTTACACTTCTTTACAAAGCCCTCCGTAACGAATGAGCTACAATCGCGAGCGGTTTAACCCTTTTTGCGGTTGGGGAGACCGGAGTGGGGTCTTAGCTCCATAAAGCTGAATGGACCAGATCTTAATCATTGATGACGATGTAGCCCTCTGCGAGCTGGTGGCGGAATACCTTGAGCCTTTGGGGTTTGCCATCGAAGCCGTACATCAGGGCAATGCGGGGGTTGAGCGGGCACTTAGCGGCGGCCACTCGCTGGTGGTCCTTGATGTAATGCTTCCCGGGCTGAATGGCTTTGAAGTGCTGCGCCAAATTCGCGCGCAATCGCAAATCCCTGTGCTCATGCTGACCGCTCGCGGCGATGACATCGATCGCATCGTGGGTCTGGAGATCGGCGCTGACGATTACCTGCCTAAGCCTTTTAACCCGCGCGAACTGGCCGCCCGCATCAGTGCGATACTGCGGCGCGCCCAGCCAGACAAGCATCAGGGTGAATCGCGTACGATTCTCGTCGGCGACGTTGAGATTGACAGCGGCGCTCGCGTCGTGCGCCGCGGCGGTCAGGTCGTGGATCTGACTTCAGTCGAATACGACCTGCTCGAAAGGTTGATGCGATCTGCCGGACGTATCGTAACGCGCGAGGAACTATCGAAAGATGTGCTGGGCCGCAATGCGTCCCCTTACGATCGCAGCATCGACATGCACATCAGCAACCTGCGCAAGAAGCTCGCTCCAGGGGTTGGCAGTGTCGAGTGCATTAAGACCGTGCGCGGCGTCGGCTACATCTACGCGCAAACTGATCGGGACTGAGGGAGTGACGAATTGCCGCGCAGCCTGTTTCTAAAACTTTTCCTGTGGTTTTTCCTGGCTCTGATCGTGGTGAGCGGGATGACCTTCATGGTCGGCGAGATAGCGAGGCATAGGTCACACGGCTCACACCTGCACGCACCACCGGATCGGGCCGTCAGCGCTTACGGCCAAACCGCCGCCACTATCTATGAACGCGATGGCCAGAATGCCCTCGCGCTTTACCTGGACAGCGTGGAACGCGATGAGGGAATTAAGATATTTCTGTTCAATGAACGCCTGGATGAGCTGACCGGGCGGCCCGAGCTTCCCGGTGCTCGCCGGTTAGCTGAAAACGCGTTGCGGACCGAGGGCCCGGAATTTGGAGAGCATCATGCTATTCCGCTGCTGGCCCAGGCGGTCTCTACCAGCCGGGGCGCCCGGTACGTGTCGGTGGCCGAAGTGCAGCCCCCGATGGTACCGCCTCCGCTGATACACCAGTTCTTTCATATAAGCCTGGTCCTGACAATTGGGGGACTGTTTTGCTACTGGCTGGCCCGACACCTGACAACGCCGGTGGCTAAGATTCGCGCCGCCACTCACGAGCTGGCGCGCGGCAATCTGGCGGCCCGGGTCGGTCCCTCGTTGGGAAACCGCCATGATGAGTTGGCCGCGTTAGGCAAAGATTTTGATCTGATGGCCGAAAAGATCGAGTCGCTGCTAAACGCGCAACGTCGCCTGCTGGGCGACATTTCGCATGAGTTGCGCTCGCCCCTGGCGCGGCTCAACGTAGCTCTCGAATTGGCGCGCCAGCGATCAGGACCGGAAGCGATCAGCGCCCTCGAACGCATTCAACGCGAAGCCGAGAACCTCAATGAGATGATTGGCCAGTTGTTGGCGATAACCCGCATGGAAGGTGACGCCCACGCTTTACGAAAGACTGAACTCGATCTGCGGCGCGTTCTAACCGAAGTGGCGGAGGATGCTGACTTCGAGGCCCGCAGTCGTAATCGCCGCGTGAAGATTAACCACTGCGATCCGTGCACCATCGCCGGCACAGAGAACCTGGTGCGGCGGGCTATCGAGAACATCGTGCGCAACGGCGTGCAATATACGGGCGAGGGAACTGAGGTGGAGATCGATCTTCGCTGCGCGCCGGCAGCCGAAGAAGTTGAGCAGCTGACTGTAATCACTGTTCGTGACCACGGTGACGGCGTGCCTGAAGATGCATTGGGCAAGATCTTTCAACCTTTCTATCGAGTTGACGAGGCGCGCGATCGAGAAAGTGGCGGGGCCGGTTTGGGCCTCTCAATCGCCGAACGCGCCGTAAAGCTGCACGGTGGTACCGTCACAGCCGCCAACGCCATTGACGGCGGTTTGGTAGTGACCATATCCTTGCCGGCGCTGCTGTAACGCAAACTGATAGTTTGCACTCGCAAATTTGGAGTGCGCCGGCAGAGCGCAGCGGCGACGGCGCTTTTGATAGGCCGGTTTGTTTTCAGATCTCAAATTTCAGATCTCAGATCTCAGAAAGAGAGTCCAAAGCGGTGTCGCGCTGCGCTTGCCACCGCACTCCAAATTCCTTGAGCGAAAAATGACATTGAAACTTATCGTTGGCTTCCTTCTTCTTTCCATCCTCGCTCCGCCGGCGGCCGCGCAACGAGTCAACCGCCGGCAACTCGCCGCACAGGTAAAGGCCGAGTTCGTCCATGCCTGGACGGGTTACAAGAAATACGCCTGGGGCCACGATGACCTGCGGCCATTAACTAAAACGCATCATGATTGGTACGCGCAGCCGCTGCTCATGACTCCCGTCGATGCCCTCGACACAATGATCCTGATGGGATTGAAAGACGAGGCGGCGAGCACGAAGATTTACATCATCCAGAACCTTTCTTTCGACAAGGACATTTCCGTTCAGAACTTCGAGGTAACGATCCGGCTATTGGGCGGCCTGCTTTCCAGTTACCAATTGACCGGAGACAAGCGGCTGCTGACGCTGGCCGAGGACCTGGGAAACCGCCTGTTGCCGGTTTTCAACTCACCCACCGGTATTCCTTACCGTTACGTTAACCTCAAAACCGGCAAAGTGCGCGGTGAGGTCACTAATCCAGCCGAGGCCGGCACGCTGCTGATTGAATTCGGCACGCTCAGCAAACTCACTCGCCGGCCTGTTTTTTACCAAAAGGCCAAACGAGCATTAGTTGAAACCTACAAACGCCGCTCGCCGATCGGATTGGTCGGTACGTGGATCAATGTCGAAACGGGAAAATGGACCGACACTGATAGTCACATCAGCGGCGCAATCGACAGCTACTACGAATATCTTTTGAAGTGCTGGCTTTTGTTCGATGATCAGGATTGCAAACGAATGTGGGTGGATAGCATCGCGGCGATAAACAAATACCTGGCTGACGAGATCACGCGCGAGAAAGGAACTCTACTCGGCCCAATGACTTTTCCAGAACTCTGGTATGGTCATGCTGACATGGATACCGGAACGCGCACAGCCCAAACATACGGAGCATTGGATGCGTTCTTCCCGGCGGTCTTAGCTCTTTCCGGTGATCGCAATCGGGCTAAGCGTTTGCAGTCATCATCCTTCGCAATGTGGCGGAAGCACGGCATCGAACCGGAGGAAATAAACTACAGGAAGATGGAAGTCGTATCGCCTGGCTATCCCTTGCGCCCTGAGATAGTCGAATCAACCTACTACCTGTTTCACTATTCCCGGGACCCGGAATACATGCGAATGGGCCAGTCCGTATTCGACGACTTTGTGAAGTACTGCAAAACGGATGAAGGCTACGCCGCGCTGAAGAGTGTCGTCACAAAAGAAAAGTCAGATTCAATGCAGAGCTTCCTGTTCGCCGAGACGTTCAAGTACTTCTATCTGCTGTTCGCCCCGCCGCGCACACTGGATTTCAGCAAAGTAATCTTCAACACCGAAGCGCACCCCATCAGGCGCACCTGGTGATTGTAGGGGCGGCACTCCGTGGCCGCCCCTTTCCGCTTATATCGAGAACGTCGCCGAAAAAAGAAGGGGTGGCCACGGAGTGCCACCCCTACAATCCGCCGCAAGGAACGCATTGAGGCAAGACAGTGAAATCGCCAAGCTGCTGATCGCCGCGCAGAACCGGCGGCTGGTAATCTTTGTTGGCGCCGGCGTCTCTGTGGCTCCCCCAACCAATCTGCCTGCGTGGCGCGATGTGAATCGCATCGTCGTGCGTTCGCTGGCATCGGCGGCTACGCCCGTGCTCGGCCAGCAGCAGGCCGATAATGCGGCCGACCTGATACTGTCCCGTCATGCGCACGAGAAGCTGCCGCCGGAATACCAGGCGCAAGTCCTGGCGGAGCTCTTGCACAAACGTTACTTCGAAGTCTTGCGGTACCTTGATAGCGAGCACGCGAATCCGAACCATCTGGCAATCGCCTGGTTGGCGCGTCTCGGTTGCGTCCGAGCGATCATAACGACGAATTTTGACCGCGTGATCGAAACCGCCTTCGCTGCAGTGGATGCACCCCTCGAGCGACATTTCCAACCGGACCACTTTCACGCGCTGGCTGCCGACCTGGCCCGCTTTGATAAACCGGATCTGCCTTGCCAACTCCTGAAACTCCACGGATCAGTGGACGACCCCGGAACTCTTATCGACACGCTGGCCCAGCGGAAGCGTGGGTTCCCTCTGCCGGTAATGACTTGCGTGCAGCACTTGCTGCGCTCGGGACACTGGCTGTTCCTCGGCTTTTCCGGCCTGGACCTGGAAGCCGAGTCGAACTATCTCAACCTGTTGCCGGAAGCTGAGACAGCTCAGGGATTCACGTGGTTTGTGCGTGAGAAATCGAAGCCCCTGCCCGCCGTAATTAATCTTAAAGAGCGTTATGGCGATCGCGGCGAGTTCGTGGAAGGGGAATTGCCAAACTGGTTGCTCGACTTCGTATCTTTTATCTCGCCCGAACCGCGTCCGTGGATTGAGCAGTATCTCGCTCAGGATACGGCACCGGATCTGGAGTCGAAAACGTCCGCGCTCGAGCAAGGCGCCAAAGCCTGGGCCGAGAAATTACCGCAGAGCATGTGCGCAATCTCCCTCGCGTTTCTTGTTTCCGCCTGTGCCGAGCCGCACGCCGCAGTCAGACTCGTTGAGGAAATTCTCAAGCGGATTGAAGAACTCACCACCCAGACCTCTGCCCCGGGCCAGGGTCTGCGGTTAATGAAGTCACTGGCGGCAAATGCGCTCGGCATAATGTTGTCCGGACTGGGGCGTCATGAGGAAGCAGTGCAATGGATTACGATCGCGGTCGAGCAGGCCGAACAAGTGGGCGACGACGACACGCGCGATCGGTTCCGCGGCAACCTGGGCATAAGCCTGGAAACGCTGGGTCGGATCGATGAAGCCACCCGTGCGTATGAAGCCGCCCTGGCCAGCTACCGCACGCGGGACGATCCGTCTCTGTTGGCCTTCGGGTTGATAAGTCTGGCCTCACATCTGATCCGGCAGATGCGCCTTGATGAGGCCCGTATCCTGGCCGAAGAAGGTGTCGCCTGCGCGAAGAAGGCAGGCGACGAGCGAATGCGCGGGACAGCTCTCAGTGATCTCGGCATCATTGCCAAGTTGAAAGGTGATTATCCCGCCGCCGTGACTCTATTCGAGGAAGTGGAAAAACTCTTCACGCGTTTGGGCAACGATGAAGCGGTAGCTGCCGCTGCCGGCAATCGCGGGGAAGTCCTTGCGGCGCTTGGCCGGTTTGACGAAGCTGAGCTAATCCAGAACTCCGTTTTGCAAACCGAAGAAAGACTCGGACGTCGTGACAATCAGGGAGCCACCTGCCTCTCCCTGGGCCTGCTCAATCGCCAGCGCGGTGACTTCGTTGCCGCGGAGGCTTGGTTCAAAAAGGCGCTGGCTATCTTTCGCGATATCAAAGATCCGTCGAACGAAGGGTTCGCGCTCTACCGCCTAGCTTCGGTGATGATGGATACGCGGCGCTTCGCGGAAGCGCTCGAGACAGCGCAAACCGCGCTACCAATGGTTAGCGATCGGAACCCGACCTTTACCGCGGATCTATGGGCGCAGGTTGGCCAGGCTAGTTTGATGCTCGGCAATGTGACTGCCTCTGAGAAGGCATATCGCGAGGCCATCGATGGCTTCGCAAAGCTCGGAGCAACCAGGGCCCACGCGAGTGCCATGATGAATCTGGGCACGCTACTGCTGCTGCAGCAGCGCGACGGCGAAGCTGCCGCCGCCTTCGCTGAGTCGGCGGAATTCTGGCAGGGGCTCACCGAACAGATTGACCAGCAGAACCTTGAATACTGCAAGTTGGGCGAGGCCGCGGTGCGTTTGGACGAGCGGATTGCAGCGCTGTCGGAGGCGGGACACGCGTCCCGCGACCTGGAAATGGGAAAAGCCGCCGCGAGGGAGATGGTAACGCTCTATCCCGATTTGATCGCCATGTACGAAAAGATCGGAGCCATGCAACTGGTTGCGGCTTTCTGCGAGTCGGCGGCCAGCACGGCCGAGTTTGCCGGGGAGTTGGCACACGCCGTTGATTGGTACCGGCAAGCAGCCAGCGTCTTTCAGGACATCGGCCTAATGGGCCAGGCGCGGAATGCGCTCACGAGAGGGGAGAAGCTACTGCAACGATGGGCCAATGCGGTGATGGCAAAAGGTCAGCCAGCCATCGCAGTCCCCGTGTTGCTGCAGTTGGCGGAAGTTTCCGGACAACTGGGCGACGTAGAGTCTTGCGCCACCGCATTGCTCAACGCCTCGATCGAGCTGGTGCAAACTTCGCCGGACTACGCGCAGGCGCGCGGATTGGCGAAACAGGCCCTTGAACTGTTTCCGGTGGGTTCGGATGATGCCGCTATGGCCCAGAAAGTCATCGCCCGCTGCAACAGCAAGTTGGGTGTTTGAAGTCTGCTTCAACGGGCTTGTGGCGAGGCTTGCGGTTTCACGCAAAGGCGCTAAGAAAGGAAAAGCAGAAGGCGCAAAGAAGACCAGTCAACTCTTTGCGCCTTCGGTTTTTCTCTTGTTAGCGCCTTTGCGTGAAACCCCAACTTACCTGTAGAACCTGTGGAAGCCCGCCATTATCCAGCCGACGAGGTGGATGCTTTGAAGGCCTCCAGCACTTCAAACACTTCCAGCGCGTACTTCACATTATTGAACGGCGCGGACACCTGCACACCCTGAATCAACTCGCGCACTTCGAGCAGCGACTCGCGCGCGATCTTCAATCCTTCATCCCGCCCTGCTTCTTTGCTGATCGCAGACGCCGCCCGCATTCGTTCCATGATCGAAGGGGTCACGCGCACGCCGGGCACCTCGTTGTGCAGGAACTCGGCATTGCGGAAGGACACAAGCGGCCAGATTCCGGCGACGATGGGCACGCGCACGTGGTCGATCCGTTTTAGAAAATCGCGCAGCTGGTCAGTATCGAACACCGGTTGTGTGATGGCGTACTGGGCCCCGGCTTCGACTTTGTATTCGAACCGCTTTATCTCTTCATCCAGATTAATCGCGCCGGGGTTTACACCCACGCCGATACAAAACGAGGTGGGCTGCCCGATCGGGTTATTGCCGAGGTCGAGACCGTGATTCAGTTTGTTGACCATGTTGGTCAAACCAATGGCGTCGATGTCGAACACGGCAGTCGCATCCGGGTACGGGCCCATCTTCGGCGGGTCGCCGGTTATCAACAACAAATTGCGCAGGCCCAACGCGGCAGCGCCAAGTAGATCGGACATCATGCCCAGCAGGTTGCGGTCGCGACAGCAGTAGTGCAGCACTGCCTCGATGCCTATGTCTCGCTCCACCAGCACCGCGGTCGCCAGCGCGCTCATACGTGACTGAGCTCGCGCGCCATCCGGGATGTTAACGCCATCTACGCCCGCATCTTTCAAGAGCCGAATGGCGTCAAGCGTTTTTTGCGCGTCCACCCCCTTAGGCGGCAGCACTTCGACGGATGTAACAAACTCGCCGCGCGTGATTTTACGGGACCAGGCAGAACGTTCTTCCGGCGGCATGACTTTGATATCGGCGGGAACAAGCTCATCGACGCGCACCAGTTGGCCGGTAGTTCCCGTCGAGCGTTGCGCCCGTGGCGAGGCCGCCCGCACTGCGTCAGCGATGAACTTAATATGCGCCGGCGTGGTGCCGCAGCAACCGCCAATGAACTTGGCGCCCGACTGGATAAAGCGCTTGGCGAACTTCGACATGTACTCCGGAGAGCACATGTAGAACTGGCGCCCCTGCACGTCACGCGGCAGGCCGGCATTCGGTTGGGCGGCCAGCTTCTTCTTGGTGACGGCGCGCATTTTCTCGAGCCCGCTCAGGACAATCGCCGGACCTACGCCGCAGTTGAGACCGATTACGTCCGCGCCCCATTCATCCAGGCTGGCGGTGAATATCTCCGGTGTGGTGCCGAAGGCGGTGTTGCCATCCACCTGTATGGTCATCTGCGCGATTACGGGCAGATCGCATAGTTCGCGCACCGCGCGTAAGGCTTGCTGCATTTCCGTGAGATCGGAAAATGTTTCCAGGACGAACAGATCGACGCCGCCTTCCAGCAGCGCGCCTATCTGTTGCTTGAATAGATCCCTGGCTTCGTCATACGACGTGGGACCATACGGCTCGATGCGAAGGCCCAGCGGTCCTACGGCTCCCGCGACATAGCAATCGTCGCCGGTTGCTTCGCGGGCCAGGCGCGCCCCGGCAATGTTAATCTCGCGCATGAGGCCTTCGAGGCCATACTGTTGCAGCTTGGGAATGGTCGCGCCAAAAGTGTTGGTCTCCAGGATGTCAGCGCCGGCGCGGCAGTATTCTGCGTGGACCTCGCGCACAAGGTCGGGGGCGGTAATGTTCAACTCGTCGTACGAGCGATTGATATAGACGCCTTTGGCATACAGCATGGTGCCCATCGCGCCGTCAAAGACGTATATGCCGTCGCCCTCCAGGATATCTCTGAAGTTTTTCATTAGCCCCTAGCTATTGATGATTGCGGACTGTGGATTGGGGATTTGAAGTCGACCACTAAACGGCTATTGCCAGTTGGCTGCCAAAGCCTGTTGATCCTGCCGCTTCTTCGAATCCGCAATCCGAAATCTCCAATCAGTATTCGAGAAGTCCGCGATCCGAAATCCGCATTCCAAAATAAAGAAGTCCCGCCAAACAACGCGGGACTTCATGATGCCTGAAGTTTTCGGAACTGTTCTCTCGAACTCGCCGAGCTGTTTAGCGGATTATTTTCCGTGGCCGCAAGTCGCCTTAACTCACCACGTTTCTCAATTGCAGCTTATACGCCCCGTGAAAGTAATCTGTCAAGCGCGGTCATGATGCATGTCCCACACCCGAAGACCGCCGGCGTTCAGCTTGCAATTGCTGTATCTACCGTGCCTGGGGGGCCCCGAACCCGGTATTGTTCCGAATGACGTTATTGCGGTTTGCGCCCAACAGTTCCATGGTCGCATCAGCCGAACCCTGCCCCGTGTAGGTAAAGGTGTTGCCGACGATCTGGCTGTCGGTCACGTTCTGGATACGAAACCCGGCTATCCCGCCACCGCCTACGTCAGTGAACTGGTTTCCAGTCACGATTAACCGAGTGCCCTCGATGTGAATGCCGGCCTGTCCGGTGCGCGTCACGCGATTGTTTCTGATAGTCACGTCTTTCATAGGGCCCAGGAGATAGAGTGCGTTGCTGATCTTCTTCGTCACCGGAGGTTGTATGCTGCCGCCGATGATCGTGTTGTTTTCGATAATGATGGGCCCAACGAGGGTCGTCCCCGAGCCGGCCTGTGCGAGGATCCCATTACCAGCCGTCGGCAGCTCAGCGTTTCGCGCGTCGATCATGTTATTGCGGACAATGACATTCTGCAGGCGGTCGGAAGCTGAATTGGGTTCTAAGTCTATGGCGGTCGATCCCGGTCCACCCGCCTGTGATGGCGCCAGGAAGCGATTGCCCTCGAAGACGATGTTTCGTCCATTAACCAGCGCCAGATTCTGCGAAGCGACCCGCGTGAACAGACAGTTAGTTACCTTCGAATCCTGCGCGAAGTTACCCTCTTCAGAGGCGCCGCCGAGTTGTATGCCAATTGAGCGCGTGCCGTTGACCCAGACGTTGTTGACGATGCAGCGGGAGCAGTTTCCCAGTGATACGGCTTGCTGCGCCGAATCGAATCCAGGGTTGGCGCCTTTGATTTGAATATCGCGTACGGTGATATCAGAATCCGCGGCTTGGTTATGCAGGTTGTTATAGGCCTTGATCACCGTGAACTGATTCGCGGCGGGCGATTCCAGAATTATGGCGTCCCAGCTTTCACCTACGAGTGACGAGCCTGACTTGAGCAGTATCGGAATTCCGGTAGTGTCCGGGGCATAGATACCGCGCATAAAACGAAGCGTATGCCCTTTGGAGACGATGACCTGGGTAGAGATTTTTCCGCCGCCGCGCACAACTATTTCACCGGCCGCAGCGCCAAGGGAGCGGTCGGCAGCATTGATCCTGGCGCCGAGATCTGCCCCTGGGAAACGGTCGGCAAAGACGGTCCGCGAGCTGGTCTGGGGCTGCCGAACTTGCGCGATGCTCCTGAATCCAAAGCTGGATAAGATTACGAGGGCGATAAGAAGCGGGTAACGCGAGCTCTGTGACATTAGAAGTTCCTTCATCAAAACAGTTTGCCGCGGTCTCGTCCTAAAAAACGAATTGACGCAGTGTCATGGGAGTTGTTTCGTTTAGCATAGCGGAAACGGCTGAGTTTCCTAAGCGACGGCGGCCCTGGGCCTTGGATGCGTTTCATTTGATATCTCAAATGACAACCAAAGCGGCGGCGCGGTGACGAATACCTCAGCCGGGCTGCCCGGCTTAGCGCAGGTTCGCTCTGCCTCGCACTAGCATGGCCTTGACAGGAGCCGTAATCTTTGGCTGAATGCCTGCCATAATTCACAATCTCCCCTGTAAAAGTAGTTAGACCACTTCAAGGCGCAAAAGGAGTGACAGCTAATGGCTACTGCCACGACGATGAACGGGGCCCGCGATATTCAAAAGCATCCGACAGGTCTCTATGTCCTTTTCGGCACCGAGATGTGGGAGCGCTTCAGCTTCTACTCCATGCTGGCGCTCTTCACACTCTACCTGCGCAATCCGGATCAAGGATTCGGGTGGACGGCCGCTGAAGCCACGAACCTGTACGCGTGGTACTTGATGTTCGTGTACGCCAGCCCGCTCGTGGGCGGCTTCATCGCTGACTGGAAGCTGGGCTACCGCCGGGCGGTGATGGTCGGCGGCGTCTTCTTTATGGCCGGCCACGCGTTGCTCTCAATTCGCTCGATGCCGGCTGTTTACGCCGCACTCACCTGTCTCGTTATTGGCAACGGGTTCTTTAAGCCGAACGTCTCCACCATGGTGGGTAATCTCTATCCCGAAGGCAGCCACCTGAAAGATCGCGCCTACAATATTTTCTACATGGGCATCAACGTGGGCGCGTTTGCTGCCCCCATCGTAATGGAAATCGTGAAGGCGAAGTTTGGATACCACCCCGCCTTCGCCGTGGCAGCCTTCGGGATGTTGATTTCGGTGGGAATCCTCTGGCGCTTCAAACGCCATGTCGAAGAGCCGAAGGCCGGCGCGATACTCAAAGAGCCGGTGGGCGACGTTGCTCCGGTGACTGCCGACGCGCCGCCTCAGGGCGTAAGCCGGCAGGGCAAAGGCGCCGAGGCGAGTGATGCCCACAGCAAGCGCGCGGGCCTGATGGATGCAGTGCCCGAATGGAAGCGCATTGCCGCGCTTATTGTAATCTTCCTGATAGTGATCGTCTTCTGGATGGTCTTTCACCAGAACGGTTCGACTTTGACCTATTGGGCTGACGACAACACCGCCTGGAGCGTCTCAGGCACGATCGCGAATGCGATCAACCCATTCTGGATAATCTTCCTGACGTTTCCCTTGGTTTGGTTCTGGAAGTGGCTGGACCAAAAGAATATGGAGCCTTCGACGCCGACAAAGATGGCGGTGGGAATGTTCCTAACTGCTTTGTCTTTCTTCATTCTATTCGCCGCTGCGCGCGCCGGCGAGAGTTATGTCCCAACGCCCGATGCTTATCCGACGGGCACCTACCGGATCACGGATCGCGCGATAGGCTTCCTGAAGGAGGACGGCGTTCCGGATGATGTGCTGGCCAAGTTGAACAGCGAGGCCATCAAGGGCAAGAAGTTTGCGACGGACGACAAGGGATCCGGAGAGTCGAAGTTTACGGCGGCGGTGAGTACTGCAATCGGGCCGCAGGCCGCCCAATTTCGCCCAGCCCTGATGCGGCGGTCTTTCATCTTCAAAGTTTCACCGTTCTGGCTAATTCTTGCCTACATGGTTATCTCTCTGGGCGAGTTGATGCTCTCGCCGATGGGGTTATCGTTGGTGTCAAAGGTTGCGCCAATACGGATACGCGGGTTGATGATGGGAGGGTGGTTCGTCGCCACTGCCATCGGGAACAAGCTGACCATGATTGGCGTCTTCTGGGAGCGTTGGATGCAATCCAATTTCTTCCTCATCCTCGGAACGATGGCGCTCATTATGGCCTTTGTGCTGCTGATACTGCTGCGGCCGTTGAAGAAAGCGATGCCGGGGGTTTAGCCAATCGCGCCGGCTTTCAGTCGTAGGGGTGGCACTCTGTGGCCACCCCTTCGTGCCCTTCCGACATCTGAATTGAATAGGTTTCAAGGGTTTTCGCGCAAAGCATCCCAGCTCGTCTACGACGAGCAGATACCTGGGTGGAAACGGCAGACGAATTAAGAGCTTAGAGCGCACCCGATTCGCTTGAAGGTGGCGGGCCCAACCCCGACGGGGTTGTGTCCTCCAGCCCAGGGTTGCCGCTTCGGCTACCCTGGGAAACGATGAACGCAAACATTTCCAACCCTGAAGGGGTTGTGTCCGCGCCGCCATTTGCGGGATGGATCGGCCATCCTGAATTGACACAACCCCGTTGGGGTTGGTGGGATATTTCCCACGTGTACCCAGGGTAGCCGAAGCGGCAACCCTGGGCTGGAGGGCAGAACCCCGTTGGGGTTCCCGGCTGAAATACGACCACGCAGATCAACAACCTACGAGTGGGTTTCCTGGGAAGGCGCTAGTGTCAGAACCGCCTGCGTTAGCGGGCGGGCCCTCAAGTCGCGGGTCACACAAGGTTGCACATCAAGAGGGCCCGCCCGCTACCGCAGGCGGTTCTGACAGGCCTTAGCTTGAAACCTTGAGTCACCCTGGCTGCCGGTTAGAGATCAATACACAACTTAATCAGGAGAACGCATTTGAAGAACTCAAGAACCATTGTGCTGGCAATTATCTCGCTGCTGCTTTTATCGGCCCCGATCCAGGCCCAGGACAAGCTGCTCACCATTGATGACATCTTCGACCCGGTAAAGCGCGTTAACTTCAGCGGCACGCCGGCCGCGCCCCGCTGGCTAAAGGACGGTGTTCATTACACGATTATTGATCCCACGAAGAATGCTTTTCCACGGTTACTAAAAGTTAACGCTGTCACTGGCGAATCCAGGCCGTTCTACGACGCGGCGAAGATGCAGGCCGCGCTCGGCTCGCTCGCCGGTATTAGTAAGGAAGACGCGCGCCGGCTGGCCAATCAAAGTTCATATCAAATGAACCCGGCAGAAACCGGGGTGTTGTTGAACCATGGCAACGATCTGTTTTATTACGAGCTCGGTAGCGATAAAGCCTGGCGGCTGACCAATAGTCCTGATGAAGAAGTTGGCGAGTCGTTCAGCCCTGATGGCCGCATGGTCGCCTTCGTGCGCCAAAACAATTTGTATGTGGCCGAAATCGCCAACCAGGTCGAGCGCGCGTTGACCAAAGACGGCAGCGCCAAAATTCTGAATGGCCGCCTTGATTGGGTCTATCAGGAAGAGCTCTATGGCCGGGGAAACTTTGGCGCCTACTGGTGGAGTCCGGATTCGACCAGGCTCGCCTACCTGCGGCTGGACGAAACCCCGGTGTACGAGTTCACTGTGGTGGATCACATTCCCTATCGCCAGAATGTTGAGGTCACCCCGTATCCGAAAGCCGGTGATCCAAATCCGTTAGTACAGCTCGGGGTAGTCAGCGCCGCCGGTGGAAACACGCGTTGGATTGATACATACAAATATCAGCCGGCTGATTTGCTAATCGTGCGCGTTGGTTGGACGCCGGACGGCAAGAGAGTTGTGTACCAGGCGCAAAACCGCGAGCAGACTTTGCTCGATCTAAACGCCGCCAATCCGGACGACGGCAAATCGTCTAACGTGATTCATGAAACATCCAAAGCCTGGGTCGAGGTGGCCGATGACAATCCTCGCTGGCTGGCTGATGGAACCTTCCTGTGGCTCAGCGATCGCAGCGGCTACAAACATGTCTATCACTATGCGGCTGACGGCAAACTACTGGGACAGGTGACCAGCGGTGAGTGGGACGTTCGCACAGTTGATGAGGTGGACGAAACGAAAAGGCTCGTCTATTTCACCGGCATGGAACACAGTGCCATTGCAGCGCATCCCTATCGCATCAAGATGGATGGTTCCGGCCTGACGCGTCTTAGTTCGACTGAGGGTGGTCACCGCGCCAGCCTGAATTCGACGGCCAGCCTCTTCATTGATACATGGAGTGACGTGAACACGCCCACGCAGGTCCGTCTGCTCGATGCCGACGGGAAAGTTGTCCGCGTCATCGATGAGAACCAGGTGGCGCCGTTAAAGCAATACAAGTTTGGGAAAGTTGAGTTTGTGCAGGTCAAGACGCGCGACGGTTTTACGATGGAAGCGTCAATGATCAAGCCGCCTGACTTCGATCCGAAGAAGAAATATCCTGTCATGTCGTACACGTACGGCGGGCCGCAGGCGCCGCAGGTGCGAAACGGCTGGGGCGGATCGGTTTACCTCTGGCACCAGATGCTGGCGCAGAAGGGCTACATCATCTGGATCTGCGACAACCGCACCGCCAGTAACAAAGGCGTGCAGGCCACCTGGCCCGTTTATCGAAACTTTGGCGAGCTCGAGCTACGGGATCTGGAAGACGGATTGAGCTGGTTAAAGAGCCAGCCTTATGTCGATGGTGATCGAATTGGCATCTGGGGGTGGAGCTACGGCGGCTTCATGACCAGTTACGCGCTGACGCACAGCAAAAGCTTCAAGATTGGCATCGCGGGTGGCACCGTGGCTGACTGGCGCGATTACGACACGATCTACACCGAGCGCTACATGGGAACGCCGCAGAACAATCCGGAGGGTTACCTGAAGACTGCACCGGCGAAGGCGGCAAAGGATCTTCACGGCAAGCTGTTACTGGTTCACGGAGCCATTGATGACAACGTGCACATGCAGAACACGATGCAGTTCGCTTATGAATTACAGAAAGCCGGCAAGCAATTTGAGTTGATGATCTATCCCAAGTCGCGCCACGGCGTCACGGATCCATTGCTCGTGAAACACATGCGCCAGATGATGACGGACTTTATCGTGGCGAACCTCTAAAGCAGTTATCCACAGATTTCACAGATTACACAGACTAAGAACGAGTAAGCAGTAGGCAGTAAGCAGTAAGCAGTAAGCAGTAAGCAGTAAGCAGTAAGCAGTATGATGCAATTGCTCGCACGCAGTGTGAAATTGTTTGTCCCTAACTCAACTGCTTTCTGCCTACTGCCTACTGCCTACTGCCTACTTCTTTCCTATCTGTGGAATCTGTGAAATCTGTGGATACTCATCGTCTTTGACAGCGCGGGCAGAAGTAGGTCGAGCGCCCGCCCTGGACCACGCGCCTGATTTTCGCGCCGCAGTTAACGCAGGCTTCGCCTTCGCGCTCATAGACCTGCCAGAATCTTTCTGAACTTCCGATATAAGAGCTGCCCTCTTCTTCCAGATCAATTTGCAAAGTCGATCCGCCGGCAATCGCTTCGTGCAAGGTCGTACGAATCGCGCCATGGAGACGCTCTGTACGCTTAGCCCCCAGCTCGAATGCAGGCGTCAGCGGATTGATGCGGGCGAGAAAAAGGGCTTCGCTGGCGTAGATATTTCCCAGGCCCAACACCCTGGTTTGATCCAGCAGCAGCTCTTTGATGCTGCGGCGCGAGCGGGAGAGAGTTTCGCGAAGATAGGCCGGCGTGAATCCTTTGCCCAGTGGCTCAGGCGCCAGCACGGTGAGTTGAGGCAGCCTCTTCAAGTCAGATGCGGACCCCACCCAGAGCCTGCCGAATTGGCGCTGATCGCAAAACACTAAACGCCGTTCGTCGTCCAGGTAGAAGACGGCATGTGCGTGTTTAGGTAGTTGCGCTTCGAGGGGGAGGGCGACGAACTTGCCGGTCATGCGCAGGTGCACGGCCAGCACGCGCGCTGAATCGAGTTCGATCAGAATGTATTTGCCGCGCCGCCCGATGCGTTCAATGCGCCCGCCGCGCAAGCGCTGAGCAAACACGCGTGGTGAAATTGGCTCCGCCAGCCGAGGCAGTTTCAGCTGCGCGGCCAGAATGCGGCGGCCGGTGATGGCTCGCCGCAGCGCGCGCACCACGTGTTCAACTTCGGGGAGCTCCGGCATAGTCAGAGGTCAGAAGTCGGAGGCCAGAGGTCAGGCGTAAGAAATCCGCGGTCAATAGAGATAAGCAAAGCGCGCCGTCTGAATACTGACCTCTGACCTCCGACGGTTCGGGGCGCGCAAACTAACAGTTTGCGTTACATCAGATGTATTTCAGCAGGACCAGGATGAGCACGATGATCAGGATCAATCCCACCCCACCGCTTGGTCCGTAACCCCAGTTTCTGCTGTGGCCCCAGCGAGGCACCGTGCCCAGCAGCAGTATCACAAGGATTATTACTAGAATGAGCCCCATAACAGTCCTCCTTGAAGGTCCCGGGCAGAAAGCTCTGCCGGCATCGAATCAAAAGTAACTAGCGGGGGATTTGTCGAGAGGTTAAGCGCGCCGCTGCACAGTGTCAATCACTTTCTTAATATGTGTGCAAGGCCAGTTGAGAGAGCTTAACCTTTGCACAAAACTCTTATTTCGTGTTCCCTCGTGTAGCTTATCGTGATTTCGTGGATCGTATGGCTCCGAATCCCAGCACACGATCCACGAAACTACGAAATCTCACGAAGCAACACGAACCAATGCTTGATCTTAGACGTTACCTTGGGCCAGCTTTTCGCCTTCGTCGAGGAGCGCATTCATCTTTGCCACGGAGGTCGCCTCGCAATACACGCGCAGCACTGGTTCCGTTCCCGACTGGCGAAAGAGGAGCCAGGTCTCGTCCTCAAATAGCAGCTTCGTGCCGTCAACAGTTTCGATGTTTGAGACCTGATAATCGATGAGCCTGGCCGGCGGGTTATCAGCTAACTTTTGCACCAGCTCCTGCCCGCGCTTCACTTCCATCCGCAAATCGCGACGGCCGAAGTAGAACTCGCCGAATTCACGATGCATCTCTCGAACCATTTCGGAAGGACCTTTGCCCGCGGTAACGATTGCCTCCAACAGGAGCAGGGAATTCAGCACGCCGTCACGTTCAGGGATGTGGCCTTTGACGCCGATGCCACCCGATTCTTCCGCGCCCACCAGGATGTCCTGATTCAGCATCAGGTCGGCGACATACTTGAAGCCAATAGGAGTTTCATAGACTTTGAGACCAAAGGCATCGGCGATACGTTTGGTCAGCACAGACTGGGAGAACGTGCGAACCACACCGCCGGTCATTTTTCGTTCGCGAGCGAAGTGCAGCAGCAACAGCGGCACTACTTCATGCATGGTCATGGTTTCGCCGCGTTCATTCACGGCCCCCACCCGGTCTGCGTCGCCGTCGGTTGCCAGCCCGACCAGCGAAGCTGTTTTTGTGACCCGATCCTTCAAAGGCGCCAGATTACGATCGATGGGTTCAGGGTTGACGCCGCCAAACATTGGATCTCGACCAGCCCGGATCGTCTCGACTTTAAGCCGTCCGTTCTGCAGAAATGTTTCCACCCAACGTCCGCCCGACCCGTGCATAGGATCAATGATAACTGAATGCGGCGCTTGCTTTAGTCGATCAACGTCAACGTACGATTCAATTTGCGCTCGATAGCTGGCAATCGAAGTTTGTAACCGCTCGTCAGGCGCGGTGGCCGGGAATGCCCTCCGCCGTAGCGGTGAGGTATCAACCAGTTTCTCAACTGCGGATGTTGTTTCCGGCGAGGCGCTGCCGCCCCAGGGGGCCTTGATTTTGAAGCCGTTGAACTCAGGCGGATTGTGCGATGCGGTGATCATTACGCCGCCCACGGCCCGCTGGTCTTTCACGGCCCACGACACCAGCGGTGTGGGGGCAGGTTCATCGAACATGGCGACGGGGAAGCCGTTGCCGGTCAGGATTTCCGCAGCGCGCTGCGCGAAGTTCTCCGAATGAAAACGGCGGTCGTAACCGACGATTACCAGAGATTGCGCAGGCGAGGGATTCCCTTCAGACGCCAGATAATCCGCGTAAGCCTGAGCCACCCGTTCGACGTTGGCGAAGGTAAACTCACGCGCGATTACAGCGCGCCAGCCATCAGTGCCGAATTTGATTGGATTGTCAGGCATCGATCGTGAGCGGCTCTGCACAAAACTCCTGTTCGTGTTCTTCAGTGCAGTTTAGTGTGATTTCGTGGATCGTGTGGCTGCGAATCGTCAGCACACGATCCACGAAATCACACGAAATCACACGAAGTAACACGAAGTAACACGAAGCTGCCGGTGTGTTTTCAGCCACAGGTCTGGGTGTAATCGGTAAGGGAAGTCTTATCGCCTAACACCGCACCCGGCCCTACCCTGGCTGAGCGACCGATGTGACAGCCGCGCCCGACAATAGCGTCTTTGGTTTCGGCACTGGCGCCAATGCGCGTGTGCGCCCAGATAACGGAGTTCTCCACGCGAGATCGCTCTTCCAGAAAACACCCGGCGCCCAATACGGAGTTAATGATTTGCGCCCCGGGCTTTACTACGCAGTCAGGGCCGATCATCGAGAGTTCATCAATCTCTGCAATGGTCGCGGCGTCAAACTCGGCGCGGCGCTCCTTAATGTGAATTCGCGTCACGCGATTGGCGAGCAGATCATGATGAGCCTGCAGGTAGCGTAGCGGCGTCCCGATGTCCATCCAATATGTTCGCTGCGGAATATGCGCGTAGAACGCCTGTTGCAACTCAAGTAGTTTGGGAAACAGGCCATACTCGAAGGAATGGTTCTCACCGCTCGGAATAAGATCCAGCACGCCCGGCTCCAGCACATAGGTGCCGGCGTTAATCGCTTTGCAATCGGTCTCCTCGGGCTTCGGTTTTTCCAGGAAGCGGCGTACCCGGCCGTCGGTTTCCGTCTCCACCACGCCGTAGGCACTGGGATCCTCAACCGGGGTGAGGACGATCGTGGCCATCGCTTTTCTTTCCTTGTGCTCGCGTATGACGGCCTTTAAGTCGAGGTCCGTGAGGATGTCGCCGTTAAAAACTACGGTTGGCTCCCGGATCAGTTCTTCCGCGAACTTGTAAGCGCCGGCCGTGCCCATTGGCTGCGGCTCAACTGTATATTTCAAGTTCACACCATAATCCGACCCGTCACCCAGTTGTTGCTCAATCTTCTGTGGCTGGTAAGAGAGGGAGAGCGTGATGTCGGTGATGCCGGCGCGTCGCAGAGTATCGATCTGGTAAAGAAGAAAGGGACGGTTGCAAATGGGAACGATGGGTTTCGGGGTGTAAACGGTCAGCGGACGAAGGCGAGTGCCCTTGCCTCCGGCGAGTATCAATGCCTGCATGCTTTGT